>JBAXIA010000056.1:0-17728 GCA_037138615.1 Mycobacteriaceae bacterium
GCCACCGGCTTCGCACTGGACTACGGCTGGCTGCAGGTTGACGCCTTCGACGAGACTGGCAAGCCCAAACACCAGCGCGGTGTCTCATCCGAGCCCGGCGTGTATTTTCTCGGACTGCCCTGGCTCTCGCGGCGCGGATCCAGCTTCATCTGGGGTGTCTGGCATGACGCCAAATACCTCGCCGACCAGATCATGATCCAGCGCGGCTACCTGGCGTATCAACCGTCCGGCTTCACACAATCCGAGGTGGCCCGATGAACCCGAAACCACCTACCCACAAGCGGATTCGGCCGTTCAACACCAGGGACACCTACCCCGAACAGAATATCGACAATGACCTGTGCCAGGCCGTCGTGGCCGGCGGTGTGGTGTACCTGCGCGGACAGATCGGGCAGGATCTCGACACCCGCGAGTCGGTCGGTATCGGCGATGTCGAGGCCCAGGCCGAGAAGGCGATGGCCAATATCGCAATGCTGCTCGGCGAAGCCGGTAGTTCACTGAGCGATATCGTCAAGGTGGTCGTGTATCTGACCGATATCCGCTACCGCGAGACGGTGTACCGCGTGATGGGGCGGTGGCTTAAGGGCGTCTACCCCGTATCCACCGGTCTGGTGGTGCAGGCGCTGGCCCGGCCCGAGTGGCTGGTCGAAATCGACGCCACCGCCGTGATCAGCGAGCCGACCCCGTGACGTTCTCCCTCATCGCGCGTGACGCCGCTACCGGTGCGTTCGGTATCGCGATCAGCTCATCAAGCCCGGCGGTCGCGGCTCGGTGCGCACACGCCCGGGCCGGAGTCGGCGTCGTCGCGTCCCAGAACGTCACCAACCCGGCACTGGGCCCGCAAATTCTCGATGCGCTGGCGGCCGGCTCAGACGCGGCGGCCGCTCTCACAGGCGCACTGGCGACCGAACGCTTCCCCGACTACCGGCAACTGCTTGTCGTCGATGTGCACGGCAATACCGCCATCCACTCCGGGTCGCAGAGCCTCGGGGTGCACACCCACGCCACGGGTGATCACGCAGCCGCCGCAGGCAACCTGCTGGCGGATGAGGACATCATCGGCGCGCTGCTGGCCGGCTACGCCGACAGTGCCGCGGACGCATTCGAGGAACGTCTGCTCGACGGGTTGCGGGCGGCGCTGACCGCCGGCGGCGAGGCAAGCCCGGTGCATTCCGCGGGCCTGATGGTCGTTGAGGATGTGTCGTGGCCGGTGACAGATCTGCGAATCGACTACTCCGACAATCCCATCGACGATCTCGTCGCCCTGTGGCAGCGGTGGCAGCCGCAGAAGAATGACTACCGGGTGCGCGGCGTCGATCCGACGCGGGCACCGTCATACGGAGTGGCAGGAGATCTGTGACTACCATCGACGATGTCATCGCCTCAGGTGTTGCCGCGGCACAACCGCGACTGACCGGCCTGTCCCGCGACCTCTACGACCACCCCGAAATCGCCTGGGAGGAAATCCGTTCCGCCAACCGGGTCGCGGCCGCACTGTCCGATCACGGTTTCACCATTACCGAAGAATACTGCGATCTCGAGACCTCCTTCGCCGCCACGATCGGCAGCGGCGATCTGCATATTGCGCTGTGTGCCGAATACGACGCACTGCCCGGACTGGGGCACGCCTGCGGCCACAATCTGATCTCCGCCATCACCGTGGGCGCAGCGATCGCCCTGGCACCTGTCGTCGATGATCTGGGCCTGACGCTCACGGTGATCGGCACTCCGGCCGAAGAAGGCGGCGGCGGCAAGATCGAACTCCTGGAGCGCGGCGGATTCTCAGGACAGCACGCCGCGGCGATGGTCCATCCCGGCCCGGTCGACGTGGCCCGAGCGGCCGCATTCGCGGTATCGCACAGCCATATCGAATACACCGGCAAGGCAGCACATGCCGCCGCCTACCCGGAACGGGGCGTCAACGCGGCGGATGCATTCACCATCGCCCAGGTCGCCATCGGTCTGCTGCGCCAGCAGTTGCCGTCATCAGTACGGGTGCACGGCATGATGACCCGCGGCGGAGAGGTACCGAACTCCATTCCACAGCACACCGAGGGACGCTGGTACGTGCGAGCGGAAACACTGGCGGAACTTGCCGAGATCGAGCCGAGGGTCATGCGGTGTTTCGAGGCCGGCGCACTGGCGTCGGGTGCGGCGCTCACCGTCTCCGCCGAGTCCAAGCCCTATGCGGAGTTCCGCAATGATGACGAACTCGTCGCGTGCTACGAGCGCCGGGCAACCGCCGTCGGACGACGTTTTAGCACCGGACCGGATACGATGATGGCGCGAGCCTCCACCGACATGGGCAATGTCTCCCAGGTGATCCCCGCGATACACCCCTATATCGGTATCGACTCCCTACCCGCGGTCAACCACCAACCCGAATTCGCCGCCGCCACGATCGCGAGCGCGGCTGAGACGGCAATCACACAGGGCGCGCTCGCCCTGGCCGGAACCGTCGCTGATGCCGCTTCTCCGGGCACGATTCGGCAACGACTGCTAATGCAGGCGGTCTGAACTGCAGTTTCGGGTCGTGTCGCGGTGCTTCGCACTGTCGCGGGACTGATATTCTCGTAACTCGAATATGCCGTGCGGGTGACTTACCCCTGCTGCTCAAAGCAAGGGTGAGGTGTTATGTCTCGAGAGTTGACAGACCTTGAGTTGCTCAAGGAACTGGAGCAGACCGCCGAGCACAATCTCAACCGCCATCTGTCCGCAACCACAGACTGGCATCCGCACGACTACGTGCCGTGGGATGTTGGCCGCAACTTCGCGGCCATGGGTGGCGAGGATTGGTCTGAGGGACAGTCACAACTCAGCGAGGTCGCCAAGGCGGCGATGATCACCAATCTGCTGACCGAGGACAATTTGCCGTCCTACCACCGCCAGGCCGCGGAGCACTTCTCGCTTGACGGTGCGTGGGGAACATGGGTTGGCCGCTGGACCGCCGAAGAAGGCCGACACGGCATCGCCCTGCGCGACTATCTGGTCGTCACCCGCGGCGTGGATCCGGTCGCACTTGAGCAGGCCCGCGTCGCGCATATGACCCACGGGTTCGCGCCGACGGCCGAAGAAGAAGACCGTCACAAAACCGACTTCCTGCTGTCGATCGCCTACGTTTCCTTCCAGGAACTCGCGACCCGGGTCAGCCACCGCAACACCGGCAAGGCCTGCGGTGACCCGATCGCGGACCGACTGCTTGCCCGTATCGCGGCGGACGAGAACCTGCACATGATCTTCTACCGGGATACCTGCGGCGCGGCTCTTGACCTCGCGCCCGACCAGGCCCTGGAAGCGGTCGCCAGTGTGGTGGAGAACTTCCGGATGCCCGGTCAGGGAATGCCGAATTTCCGCCGCAACGGTGTGCTGATGGCCAAGCACGGTATCTACGATCCGCGTCAGCATCTCGAGGACGTCGTGACACCGGTCCTGCGTAAGTGGCGCATCTTTGAACGCACCGACTTCAGCGCCGTCGGCGAACGGCGTCGTGAACAACTCGCCGCCTACATGACGGACCTTGAAGGCCAGGTGCTCAAGTTCGAAGAGCAACGCGATCGGATGCTGGCCCGCGAAGAGCAGAAGCGGGAACGTCAGGCGTCCTAGAGTAATCCCATGAGCCACCCCACGCGCATTGCCGCCGCACTGACCGTGCTGGCTGTCGCCGGCCTGACCGCATGCGCGGGCAAGGGCGCTGAATCAGTCCCGGCCGGCACTCCCCCTGCCGCCTCAACCTCGTCGACCGCACCGATGGTGGGCGGCATGACCGAGTGCACCAAAGACGCGCTCGCCCAATTCGCCTCACGAGCGGCTCAGGCCATGGGGCCCGACAACGTCTACGCAATCAGCGATCTGCACTGCGCCGACGGCTGGGCGGTGACCGGCGGTGTGCTCGCCAACAAGTCAAACCCAGAGATGGGCGCCCCGACCTCCTTCGTCTTCGAGCAGGAGGGTCAGTTCTGGATTGTGAAGGATAAGGCGACGGTGTGCGGCACCAACCCGACCACCACAACCGCTCCCGCTGATGCGCTTATTCCGGCCGCACTGTTTCTGCCTGGGTGCGCCGCAGGCTGAGCTGAGGTCACTCCCGCGGCACCGGCTGCTGCTGGGTGATGCAGTGGATCCCGCCGCCGCGGGCAAACAGCGGTCGCGCATCCACCGACACCACCTCGCGGCCCGGGTACTGCTCGGACAGTATCGCCACCGCATCAGCGTCATGGGCGTCGCCGAAGCCGCACGCGATGATGCCGCCGTTGACGATGAGATGGTTGATATAGCTGTAGTCGACAAATCCCTCGGAGTCGGTCAGCGTTGCCGGAGCAGGCATCTCGGTGACGTCCCAGGATCGGCCCTCCGCATCGTGACTGGCATCGACGGCGGCTCTGATCTTCTTGCACACCTCGTAGTCCGGATGGGCCTCGTCACGTTGGGTGTGCAGCAACAGTCGGCCGGGTGCGGTGATCGCGGCGACGATATCGACGTGCCCGCGGGTACCGAAGCGCTGAGAATCCCGGGTCAGCCCCTGAGGCAACCAGATCGCGTGGGTGGCGCCGATGGTGCGGGCTAACTCCGCCTCGACATCTGCGCGCGTCAACCCCGGGTTGCGGCCGAGGTCGAGTTGCACGGTATCGGTGACGAACACCGTTCCCTCGCCGTCGACCTGAATACCGCCACCCTCATTGACCATGTCCGAATTGATGATCGGAACCCCGGCCGCCTCGGCGACGATGCGGCCGATGTGCTGATCGAGGTCCCACTGCGCCCACCCCTGGGCGCCCCACCCGTTGAACACCCAATCCACCGCGGCCACCGACCCGTCGGCGGCGTGCACGAACGTCGGCCCGATATCCCGCATCCAGGCGTCATTCAACGGCGCCTCGACGATCTCGATGCTCTCCGACAGGTACCGGTCGGCGATATCGCGCTCGCTCGGATGGACGACCATGGTGACGGGTTCGAATTCAGCCACCGCGTGGGCCACCGCGGCCCAGGTGGATCGCGCCTCGTCCTGATCCTCGGCAGTCTCACCGAGGGTGTACCCGTCACACGGGAAGGCCATCCAGACCCGCTCCTGCGGTGCGTATTCGGCCGGCATCCGGTAGTCGGAAGCTGAAGCATTCATCTGTGATCGCCTCTCATAGGGGTGGGGTCCTCGGCGGAGGGGTGCGCCGCTCACCTGTTGCTTCGAATGCCGCGGCGAACGCCAGCAGCGTGTTGTCGTCATACGCTCGGCCGGCGAAGGTGAGCCCGACCGGCATACCGATATCGGCCATGGTTCCCATCGGAACCGTCACGGTCGGGATTCCGAGATGGCGCGGAACGAGATTGCCATTGGCTACCCATACGCCATTGCGCCAGCCCAGATCTGCGGACGCGGGGTTGACGTCCATATCGGCGGGACCGACGTCGGCGACGGTCGGAAAGATCACCGCGTCCAGACCGCGGCGGTGCATCCACTCTTCGAAGTCAATCTTGCGGGTGCGCTCCAGTCCGCGGAGTCCTTCTTCCATATGCGGGATGTCGAGGAACGATTCGATCGGGTTCTTGCGAATGAAGTCCGGGTAGATATTGATCTCATCGCTACCCTCGCCGAACCCCTCCACTCGGTCTGGCAGCGCACCCGGATCGTTGACCCAGATCAGGCTTCCGTCGACCCCGGCAAGATTCGGCAGGTTCGGGTCTGCGTTCGCGCGCAGAAAGTCATCCCAGGCCCACGCCGACAGGTCGAGGACCTCGCGTTCGAGGAACTCGCGACTCACCAAGCCGCGGGTCTTGATCGACGGCACACCCTCGCGGTCGTGCTCGTAATTGGACACCACCGGGAAATCCACCATGACGACATCGGCACCCGCAGCCACCAGATCGGCTCCCGCGGCGCGGAACAGATCCAGGATCGACTGACGGGTCTCGATACGCTGACCGGTCGCCCCGCCGATACCAAGGCCCTCACCCACGCCGGCCTCCGGATCAGCGTTGACATACATGCGCGGAACACCGAACCGCTTGCCCGCCAAAGTCCTGAGGGCCGAATCGCTGCCACTGGGAATCAGCGCCGAGTAGGACTTCGGCCGCACATTGGACGCCGGTCGGATCTTGACCCACGGTTGCATGCGCCACAGATCGCCGCGCGGATTCGGATCGTCGGCGACCAGAACGTCCAGCACCTCGCACATATCGGCCATCGTTCGGGTGTGCGGAACCACCACGTCCATGGTGGGCACCAGCGGCCAGTTGCCGCGCACCGAGATCACTCCGCGTGACGGCGTATAGGCGCACAGGGCGTTATTGGTGGCCGGGGCCCGGCCGCTAGACCAGGTCTCCTCGCCGAGTCCGAATGCTGCGAAGCTTGCCGCCGTGGCAGTTCCCGATCCGTTCGATGATCCCGATCCGAATGCCGAGGTTAAAAATTCGGCGCTATAGGGACTTTCAGCTCGTCCATACAGTCCGCGTTGCATGCCGCCATTGGCCATCGGCGGCATATTCGTCAGCCCGATCAGGATCGCACCGCCGCCCCGCAGACGCTCGATCGCAAAGGAGTCTTTCTGCGCGACAAGGTTGGCGAAGGCATGCGAACCCGCCGCCGCGGTCAGACCCTTGGCCAGGTAGCTGTCCTTGGCCGTATACGGGATACCGTCCAGTGGGCCGAGTAACTCACCCCGGGACCGGCGTTGGTCGGAGGCTTCGGCCTCGGCCAGAGCGTCGGGGTTGAACACGATGACCGAGTTCAACAGCGGCCCGCCACGGTCATAGGCATCGATCCGGCGCAGGTAGGACTCGACGAGTCCGACACTGGTCACCCGGCCGTCATCGAGTGCGCGTCGAAGGTCCGCGATGCCCGCCTCGGCAACCTCGAATGAACCCACGAACACCTCCCTCGAACAACAAGTGTGCCAACGAATCATTGGATCACGGTTCACCCCGCACGCCCGGGATGATGAGCGGTTGGGTTCAGCGAGCTCCGGCGGCAGCCCGGACCGGATTCGCTGCGGATGTGTCAAAATTGGGTAGGCGGGAGGATTGCGACTCCCCTTCACGACAAAGGGGTCTTCCATCCGCAGATACTCATCATTGAGGATGGATCCGGCCGCGGCACGACGCGCATCACGCATCTGTGTTGCGCTCATTGCTACGTCGCTTGCCGCGGGCTGTAGCGCTGCCGCGCCCAAGCAGGAGTACGGGCAGATGACGGCCACCTACCAGGATGCGACAACACCGGCGGCCATTCAGGGTCGTGCGCTCATGACGAACGCACATGTGCTGGAAGATATGGCTCATTACGTCAACAGCTATCTGAAACTCCCCTACGGGATCGAACTGGTGGGGGCACAGTGCGGCGACGCCAACGCCTTCTGGAGCGCAACTGACAAAAGGATCACCATCTGCTACGAGTTCGCCGATCTCTTTCTGACCGTATTCAAGACCGACCCCGACCACCACGTCACCGACCCCGCGAAGGCGGCAGTCCACGCCACGACCGCCATCGCGTACCACGAACTAGGCCACGCGGTCATCGCCGTGTACGACCTGCCGGCGGTCGGGCGCCTGGAGGATGACGCCGATCAATTCGCCACCTACATGTGGCTCGTCCCCGATGACAACACCGAGAACGACGCACCCCAGGTTGTCAAGGATCTCGCGGAGCTATTCAAGCGGTACTCGGCCAACCGCAGAGACCTCATTAATCAAGACTTCGCTGATGAGCACTCACTGGATCTGACCCGCATGTACAACCTCGCCTGCTGGGTCTACGGAGCGAATCCGGCCGCCAATGCCGACGTGGTCGCCCAGGTCGGGCTTCCCAAGGAGAGGGCCGACCGCTGCGAGTACGAATTCAAGCAGTACACCAAGGCCTGGGAGACGCTGCTGGCTCCGTACGTCAAGTAGGGCTCAACGCCTGCTTGGCAACGTGGGGCTGGCACTGTCATGTTCGGGGACACTCGTATCACGGAGCCTCACGAAAACGGAGGGTGAATAAGCCAGGAAAAGCCGGTCACAATTTCGCCCACGCCCACCGGTGAACCGTTAGTCTGCCCACATGAAAATCCTTGCGCTAGGTGCTGTCGCCCTGCTGTCTGTGACCCTGGCCGGTTGTGCCGGCAGTGCCGATAAGTCGGCGCCCTCTGCTACGAGCACGACGAGTTCAACGGCGGCCGCATCGGCCACCCCCGCGGCATCGGGGCCCAGCTACACGACTCAAAAATTCTCCTGCGGTGGCGACTCATACCCGGCTGACTATCTATGCCAGATTGTCGTGATTGACCCGATCGACCCATCGACGGACGGCTTCAAGGAGACCGTCAAGCAGGTGGTCGGAGAACTCGCCAAGGGCAACGTCGGGCCCAACTTCCTGGCGGGCATCTGGGATGACCCTGCCGCCGCGCAGGTCGCCATTGACTACATCAACAACCCCAACAAGATCCCGTTCGAGGACCAGAAGGCACAGAATCCGGGCTACGAGCAGCACAACATCGCCATTTATCAAGGTGGCCTCCAATGCCCTAGCCAGAGCGGCGCGGCATGCGTCCCCAGTAGCAGTGCCGACGCCTTCACCCTGGCCTGGTTTCCCAATGCGACCAGCACTGCTCCCGACGTCGGTCAGTGGGCTGGCGGCAGCGAGACGTGGAAGCCGTGACCGAGTTGCAGCGGCGACGCTGAGATAGCTTTTTCGGCTCTCCCCCGCGCGCGACGCCAGCCGTAGGATTCCCCTACTTGAGAAGGGGACGGCTATGACTGAACCCGAGGATTCCCTCGAGGCGGTCCGGTGTTTCGTGACACTGGCGGCTGACCGGGCCGAGATCGGTGACCCCGACGGGGCCGTGGCGGCGATAGAAAGGCTGATCGCAGACATCTATGCCAAGCACCCCGACGTACGCGTCCGCCGAGCCGTCTCCTCGGGCTTTATCGAAATCGCGATCGCCCTGTCCAATGCCGGTGAGCCGGCGTCAGCGGTGCGGATCGATGAGCGACTGGCCACCGTGTTCCCCCATGAAAGCGATCCGGCGGTGCGCGTCGACTTGGCTCGCGGAGTGCACAATCTGGCTTTGCACCGCGCACAGGCCGGCGACCTATCCGGAGCCATCGACGCCGGACGGCTGCTGCTGACCACATACGGCTCCGACAGCAACCCCGATATTCGGGAAGCCGTGGCCCAAGGTCTGCGCAACCTTGCTATCGATCAAGCCACATCCGGCGACCTCGCCGGCGCCATCGAGACGGGGCAGCGTCTCGTCGACGATTTCGGCGTCGATCAACTACCCGTCGTGCGGGCCGCGGTGTCCGGCGCCATGGTCAACCTCGCCGACAACCTCGCACAGACCGGCCGACTCTCGGATGCAACAGCTACTGTCGAGCGGATCGTCTCGATCTTCGGCGATGACACCGATCCATCGGTCCGCCAGTGCGTGGAACGAGCTCAGGCCGATGCAGAGAACCGCCGGGCGGTGCCCGAAACCGATGACCCACACACCCTTTCGGAGTTCCTGGAAGGATGACGGATATCGACCTGGACGCGACACCGGCCTCATGAGATCTGTCGGAGGAGTAAAACCGGCGATACCGCGCCCCACCTTGCTGTATAAACACAATCATGGCTAACTCACCGTCGGCTCGCAGTCGTCGACCTCGCATTCCGTATGGGTGGTTGGGTGCGGGTGCTGTGGGTGTGGGTGTGTGGGCGGCGTTGGCTGGTGGGGCGGGGGTGGCCCATGCCGAGAGCTCCGCGGCGGACTCGTCGAGTACTGGATCGGTGGGTCGGGGAGCCTCTGCGCCAGCGAACAGTGGTGTAGCTCGACGGCCGTCGCGCGCGGCGGCCAGTCGGGTGGCCGGTCGGACTCCGGTGTCGTCGGTGGATGTGTCGGGTTCTCACCCGGCGGTGGTTCCTGCGGTGGCCAATCGGGTCCGCCGTGATCTCGGCGGCCTCGGGCGGGGCGCATCGCCGACGGTGGTGATCAGTGGTGCTTCGGGGAGCGTGCCGATCGGTGCTGTCGTGGCATCGTCGGGTGCAACAACCAACCCGATTGCTAGTTTCGTCCGTATCTTCGTTGGTTCGGGCACCGCCGAAAACCCGAACGCAGGCTTCTTGATCGGCGACGGTTACTCCTACACGGGCTACGGCGGCGCCTGCACGACCGGTGCGTGCAATGGCGGCAACGGCGGGCTAATCGGTAATGGCGGCGACGGTTTCGCCGGCGGTCACGGCGGTTCGGCCGGATGGTTCGGTTCCGGCGGCAAGGGTGGTGGGGCCACGACGGTTGGCGCGACCGGTGGCAGGGGCGGGTCCGGTGGGCTGTTCGTGGGTGACGGCGGCCAAGGCGGGTCCGGCGGTCCCGGGGGTGGCGTCGGCGGAGACGGCGGTAGCGCCGGTGTGTTGTCCGTCATGGGCATCGGTGGTATCGGCGGCGTCGGCGGCATCGGGGTCGACGGCGGCCCAGCCGGGAAGTCCGGCTTTGACGGAAGCCCCACCGGCCCGAACGCGCTGGGGCTCGCGTGGCCGGCGCGCGTCGCACTCGACCTGTTCCTCAAAGGCGGAGCGTTGCTCGGACTGCAGTCGGGCTACGTCGCGATGTTCGCGCGAGACGGTCAGGTCGTCGACACGGCGACGGCCGGCTACGCGGACATCGCAACGCGAACACCCATGCAGCTCGATACGCAGTTCCGCATCGCCTCGATGACCAAGCCCATCACCGCGGTCGCGGCGATGATCCTCGTTGAAGAGGGCCGCCTGCGCCTGGACGATCCCGTGTCGAACTACATTCCCGCCGCCGCGAACCTCCGCGTCGCCACCAGCCAGAGCGCCGCAGCGGATGGGACATTCGCGACCACTGCCCTCGACCGGCCGCTCACGGTGCGCGATCTGCTGACGTTCTCCTCGGGGATTGGCGAGGACGACAACACGTCGGATCTCGACAAACTCTGGGCTGCGAACAACATCTACGCGGGATCGGGCTCACTCGCGCTGCGCGTGGATCGGATTCTCACCGCGCCGCTCTATGAGCAGCCCGGTACACGCTGGCGCTACGGCTGGTCTGCTGACGTGCTCGCCCGCGTGGTCGAGGTTGCCAGTGGCGAGCCCTTCGGAGATTTCGTCGCCGGGCGCATTCTCGATCCCCTCGGTATGACGTCGACCGAGTTCCTGACGGCCGAATCCCCGCGCGACCGACTGGCCACCATGTACACCCAGGATTCAGCCGGCCATCTCGTGGCCGTTGATCGACTGGGCAGTGATTCGCTGGACTGGACGCCGGGCGGAAGCGGGCTTATCTCCACTGCCGGCGACTACATGCGCTTCGCGTTGATGCTCTGGAACGGCGGGACGTATCAGGGCACTCAGATCCTGGAGCCCGAAACCGTCACCCTCATGACGCGACCTGCCGTGGAATCGGGCGTGCTCATCGATGAGGGCATCGAGGGCCTCGGCTGGGGTCTGGGCATGGCGGTGGTGGTCGACGGCGACGCGACCGCCACCTTCGACCGCACCGGCGACTACTGGTGGTCGGGCTTCTATGGCACGACATTCTTCGTCAGCCCCTCGACCGGCCTGGTCGGCGTCGTGCTCAGCCAGAATCAGCCGGGCCCGTACAGTCCGACGCCCTATGTGGTCTATCTCGCGCAGGCACTGGCGTTCTTCGGGCTCTGACGCGGTTGTCGCGGACAACCTGGCTCAGGAGCGGAGGGCCCACACGGCAAAGAGCGGGTCGCCCGGCGTCGGGCGCTGATCGACGCGAGGCTGTTCCCAGCCGGCCGAGCGGCGGAAGTACTCGGCCACGAGCTGTAGGTGGAACCCATCGTCGGTCGCGAGCCAACCCCTGATCGCCTTGGTCGGGAAACACCGGTTGGAGAACGTGCACACGAACGGCGCGCCGGGCCGCAGCACCCGGGCCACCTCGTCGAACACCTCGAGGGGCCGGATCAGGTAGTCGACTGACACCGTGCACATCGCCCCGTCGAAGCACGCGTCGGGGAACGGCAGCGCGGGCTTGCGGTTGAGGTCGTGAACGACCCGTTGGTTTGCCTGCGTTTTCTGGTCGAGCTCGGCAGCGTTCATACCGAGCACTACCAGCCGCTGCGGAGTCCGGGCCAGGTGCGATAACCAGGAGCTGCACAGGTCGAGTACCTCGCCGTATAGACCGAGCTCGTCGTAAAGATCGCGCACCGCGGCGATGGCACCGTCGTCGATGTGCTGGACCAGCCGGGGTTGGCCGTAGAAGCCGCGGTCGTCGTCCTCGTCGGCCCGGGTGAAGAAGCCGTCGGGGAAGTCGCGGTAGCGGTCCTCCCCCGGAACGGACGTAGCATCGTCGGCGGTCATCTCACTCACATTCGAATAGTCTCATCAAAGCCGCGAGGCCCAGGCGGTGCCGGCACGTTAACAACTCGCCTGAACGCGCCGGAGGACGGATCACTCTGCGCCGGGGCGCAAGCCGCTAACATTCGCAGGTCAAGTTTCCGCCGGCGGTGGAAGCGGCCGGGGCCATCGAGAGGAGCATGGGCGCGATGCTGGAAGCAGCGGTATTCGCGGCCATAGCCCAGGCCGCCCTCCTCCTCGGCGCGGTGCTGGTGTGGCGCTTCAGCGGTCTCACCAAACCCGCGCGCGTAGGCCTGATCATGGCCTTCGGCGCCGGGGCCGTGATCTCGGCCGTGAGCACCGACCTGGTCTCCGTGGCCTACAACGAGGCCGGCGCGGGACCCACGGCGCTGGGCATCGGCATCGGGGGGCTGGGGTACTTCCTGATCGTCTCCCTGCTCGAGCGGTCCGGCAACTCGGAGAAGGCCGCCGTGGTGATTGAGAAGGCCGACGAGCGCCCGGACCACGAGGTGGAGGGCGCGTCACCCACGGAGGCACGGAACCTGCTCATCGGCATGGTCGTCGACGGCGTTCCCGAGTCGGTATCGATCGGCCTCACCTTGCACCTGGGCTCCATTGGTGTGTCGGCTGCGCTGGTCGGCTCGGTGTTCATCGCCGGGTTGCCCGAGGCCATCGGCGTGGCGGCCGCCCTGCTGGCCGGTGGCTTCACGCTCTCGAAGATCCTCGCGCGTTTCTCCGTGATCGTTCTCATCGGCGCCGTCGCCGGAGCGATCGGCTATGGGTCGCTCGTCAACGCCCCCCACGACCTCATCGCAATCATTCAAGCGATCGCGGCTGGCGCCCTGCTGGTGGTGGTGGTCAACGAGATGATCCCGATTGCCGTGCGCGGCGCCAAGCGGTGGGCCGGCGTCCTGGCCGCCTGCGGCTTCGTCTTCGCCGCCGCCATGACCTGGATCACCGGCTGAGGGCGTGGAACCGTCCTCGCCCGGGTCGGGCGTCGTCAGCAATCACAGCCGACGACGCGCTGCGACCCAGCGCCGTTGCTGTGCAAGCACTTTGCGAGTTGCCGCAAACACTGTCATGTCGGGTGCCGCCCTGCCGTTAGTCCCCAACAACTCCAGCTGCGCGTAATACCAGTACTGCACGCCAAAGCTGGCAATGGTGCGCACGATCTTGATTCTGTTGAGAAACGACAGCCAGTGTGGAAACAGCGACAGGTGCGCCTCATAGCGCGGCAGCTCCGCCAGTCCGTGCAGGAGTTGGGCGGGCGCATCAGTCATCACGCACATAGGCCGTCCCACGCCGATAACGTCGGCACCGCCGCTTCGGATTGCCTGTTCCATGACGTCGCGCCGACGGAAGCCTCCGGTCACCATCAATGGAAGAGAAACCTTCTCCTGCATTGCGAGTGCGAAATCGACAAAGTAAGCCTCGCGCATCTGCGTGGAATGCGCGACATGTTGCGGCTCCTCCTCCTCGATACCCTCAACGCCCAATAACTTCGGTTGCTCGTAGGTGCCGCCGGAGATTTCCAGTAGGTCGACGCCCGCGTCTTGCAGCCACTGCGCCACCTGCAGGCTGTCTTCAAAGGCGAATCCGCCTTTCTGAAAGTCGGCGCTGTTGAGTTTGACCGCCACCGGAAAATCAGGCCCCACTGCCGCGCGCACCGTCTTCACGGTGTCCAGTAAGGCTCGGGCGCGATTGGCGAGTACACCACCGAACTGATCAGTGCGCACATTGCTGCGCGGACTCAAAAACTGCGACAGCAGGTAACCGTGGGCGGCGTGAATCTGCACCCCGGTGAATCCGGCCGCTTTGACGGCTGCGGCGCACACCCCGAAGCGCTGCACGATGTCTTCGATTTCCGCAACGGTGAGCGCAACGGGTTCACCGAACTGGCCACCCGGCAAGCCGACTTTCACCGCGGAGGGCGCTTTCGGATGAGGGTTGATAATTTTCTGCGTCTGGCGCCCGGCATGGCTGATCTGCGCCCAGAAGTGATTGCCGTTGCGGGTAGCGGCTGCAGCCCAACGCGACAGCGCCGCATGCATTGCGGCATCAGGCTCCCGATCAATAATCACATTGCCCGGGCGCTCAAGGTGGTCGCCGTCGACAAGGATATTGCCGGATAACAGCAGTCCCGCACCGCCGTCGCTCCACAGCCCGTAAAGCCTGTCCAGTTCCGCGGTTGGTATGCCGGCGGGGTCAGCCAGGCCTTCGGTCATGGCTGCTTTGGCGAGTCGGTTAGGCAAGTGGGCACCGCAGGGCAGCGAAAGTGATTGTGCAAGCAGTTCCGACATGTTGGCCCCCGATTCAGGTTTGCCTGTGAACACTAGCCCGGACCCAAGATCGATTCAGCCCACGAATCGAAACTCCAGATGCTGCATAAAACCCGAGCTCAGAGCTGATTTTCAAATGTCGGGCTGACAGGATTTGAACCTGCGACCACTTGACCCCCAGTCAAGTGCGCTACCAAGCTGCGCCACAGCCCGCGGCGCTGCCGGGATCGCCGGCAGCAGTTGCTGAGCCTACCGCAGCGCGCAGTAGCACCCCGAATCCGGGAAGCGAGCCACAGTCATCAGCCTCACAGCATCAGCAGACGCACAAGCCCAATCAGCCCCACCACTACGACTACCGCCCGCAGCGCATTGGGCGACAACCGACGCCCGTACCGCGAGCCGAGCCATCCCCCGACTAACGAGCCAACCGCAATCAACCCAGCCACCGGCCAGCTGATCCGGTCGAAGGCCACCAGCGTGTAGGCCCCCGCCGCGACGATGTTGACCAGAAGGGACAGCAAATTCTTGGTCGCATTCATCCGCTGCATATCCAAGGGCAGCAGCACTCCCATGACACCAATCAACAGAACGCCCTGTGCCGCAGTGAAATACCCGCCATAAACACCCACCGCGAAGGTGCCCACGACGAGAGCCACCGTTCGAAGTGGTGGCACGTGCTCGGCCGACCGGCCTGCCGCCTCGGCCCGTCGTCGCGCATAGTCCTGAATTCGAGGGCCTGCGATCACCAATATCAGTGCCAAGATCATCAGCACCGGCACGACCTCGGTAAAAACCTTCTCCGGCAGGTGCAGCAGAAGGAATGAACCGATCAACGCTCCGCTCACCGACGCGGGGATCTGCCAACGCAGCCGGTTCCACTGCCCGCTCAGTTCGGCGCGATACCCCCAGGTGCCGGAGACGCCGCCGGCCACCAGTCCGATGGCATTGGACATCGTCGCCGTTACCGGCGGAAAACCGAGCGCCACCAGAGTCGGAAAGGTGATCAGGGTGCCGGAGCCCACCAGTGAGTTGATGGCGCCTGCCCCGAGGCCGGCAACCATGATCAGGATCATGTGGGCGATGGACACCCCGGAACCCTAACCGGGGGCTCGACCTGACTGATGTAATCGACTGAGCATTTCCAAGGTCGGCGACCCTGAGGAAGCATTACTGCCATGACGAATCGTTCGCGTTCCGCGCCTGTTCGCCACCGCGTCCAGCGCGCCGGGGCGTTGAACACCGGTGGTGTGCTCGCAGCGGTGGCCGCCACCGCAGTGGCGACCAGTGGCGCGCCGGCTCAGGCATTGGATGCCTGCATCTCCTCGGCATTGGGAACACTGAAATCAGGCAGCGCATCCTGCTCCGCCAGCGGCGCGCTGTCAGTGACAATCGCGATCGGCGCCAACACCACCGCCACCGTCGGGGTTCCCCGTATGCACGCGCGGGCGCCGCACCCGTCAGCGGCCGCCACGTCATCATCATCGACAACAGCCAAAGCAAATCCGACGAGCCGGCCGCGACCAGTTGCCAGCGGACGGCCCGGTCGGCGGCCGTGCGGTCGATAACCCGCGACGACTGATCGGAAACAGGCAGACCCTGAGTTAGCAGTTGCCGCCTGAACCGTGGACCTGGCCGTTGGGGCATGTCGCGAGGGTCAGGTTCGTACCGGTCAGGATCGCGGAGGTTAGGTTGATCGCGCCGGTCAGGATCGCCGAGGTCAGGATCGCAGAGGTCAGGTTCGCGCCGGTCAGGATCGCCGAGGTCAGGATCGCGCCGGTCAGGATCGCCGAGGTCAGGTTCGCGTTGGTCAGGTTCGCGCCGGTCAGGTTCGCGAGAACCAGGTTCGCGTTGGTCAGATTCGCGTTGGTCAGGTTCGCACCGGACAGGTTCGTCAAGCTCGGGTACGCGCCGGTTGGCGCGTAGGGGTTCGCGCCGCCGGTCACGTTGGTCAGGTTCGCGCCGGTCAGGATCGCGTTGGTCAGGTTCGCGTTGTAAAGGTTCGCGGACGTCAGGTCCGCGTTGGTGAGGATCGCGGAGGTCAGGTTCGCGTTGGTCAGGTTCGAGTTGGTCACGATCGCGTCGGTCATGATCGACCCTTTAAAGTCCGAGCCGGACAGGTCCGAGTATCTGCAGGTAAAGCCGCTGAGGTCTTGGCCCGGCAGGCTGACCGCATTGGCGGTCACGGTTCCACTGGCCGCCGGAACTGGCCCCGCCGATGTGCCGAAGTCGGCATTTCGGAAGTTGGCGTGGGTGAGGTTCACACCATCCCAAACAACCCCGCCGAGATTTTGGTCGTGGAGCTGGACCCCGGTGAGGTCCTTGCCGGAGCAGTCCCTAACGGCCACGCACTCCGCAGTACCGAATAACCCGACATCCGCACCGGTCGGCAACACCAATCGGCGCACTAAGTACAACGCATCGTTGACGGCACCGCCAACCGGACCGGGCAGAGTCGCCGATACCCACGCCCGCGCATCATGGAACGAATGCGCAACCTGGACCTGGAACTGCGCAACCCGGGCCTCCACGTCTGCGGGAGTCGGCTTGACCACGGCGGCACGACGGGCCGAAGCCACCACGGGTCGGGCCGCCACAGCAGAGGAAACAGAACCACTCTGTCGACGTCCGGTAGCCGCGCCTGAACCCCGAGCCGCACGGCCCACACCCGTCGACACTGACCCAGAGGAAGCTGACACTGAGGCATCCCCGGCAGCGGCGCTATCGGCGTGCGCCACACCCGACCCGCTCGCCAGCGCCACACCGACGCCCAGGCTCAACACACCGGCACCCAACCATGCGTGCGGGGTGCGTTGACGACGGCCACGGGCCTCGCTTGAATAAATCACTGATCTTTTATACCGGAGCCGGGCGCGATAAGTGACAATGACCAGGGTGTCGGGCCGAGCCAGCTCAGCGCTGGCCCCGCCGGAAGATCGCCCAGCGCGGCGATGACGGCCTCGACGTTTGTGGCGCGAAAAGACTAGCAAAAATAGGAAGAACCGGAGATCACCACCCGGGCAGGCCGTTATTCGTGAACATCGGTTCGGCACCGGAGCAGTGAACGGATTCCGCCTCCTCACCTCCCCCTGCGCGGCGGCACCAACGACTTCCACCACCCCGAGCGGCTGTTGCCGGACACCGACGATCCGGA
>JBAXIA010000057.1:0-17415 GCA_037138615.1 Mycobacteriaceae bacterium
ACAACGTCAACGGCGGTGTGCCGAAGACCCTGATCCAACATCTCATCCGGTGGGTGATTAGCTCGGGGGAGTTCGACACCGAGGTGGGCGACACCTTGGCGTCGGTGCTCAATACCGAGATCACCCCGGAGCTGGTGCCGGTGGGCGAGGGCGAGCAGATCCAGAGCAGCGAGGCCAAAGTCGGCCCGTATGCGCTGCAGGATTTCTCGCTGTTCTTCGTGCTGCGTTATGGCTTCCGGCCGGCCAAGATCGCGTTCCTCGCATGGCACGCCTGGCGGGACGAATATCCGCTGGCCGAGATCCGGGGATGGCTGGCAGTATTCGCGCAGCGGTTCTATTCATTCAGCCAGTTCAAGCGCTCGGCAATGCCCAACGGCCCCAAGGTTTCCCACGGGGGATCGCTGTCCCCGCGCGGCGACTGGCGTGCACCTTCGGATATGGCGGCGACGGTGTGGCTGAACGAGATCGAACGGGATATCCCGTCGTGCTGATTTCTCAGCCGGAAGGCTGAGCGCCCAACACGCGTTGCATATCCGCCTTCATCGCCTGCAGTTGGGCGCCCCAGTACCCCCAGCTGTGGGTCCCGGAGGGCGGAAAGTTGAACACGGCGTTGCGCCCACCCGCGGCGAGATATTTCTTCTGGAACTCCTTATTGGTGTCCAGGGTGACGTTCTCCAGGTAGCCGGCGGTGAATAGCCCGCCGAAACTGGGGTCTGCGGTGTTGTCCAGATCCGAGGGCGCACCGGTACCGCAATAGACCCACACTGCGGTGCCATTGGCCACCAGACGAGCAATGTTGACCATCGGATCATTGCGCTTCCATGCGGGATCGCCCTTGGGGCCCCACATGTCACTGGCACTGTATCCGCCGGCGTCGCGCATCGCGACGTTGATCAGTATCGGCCACAGTCCCAGTGACGGATTGAGGAATCCTGACAGCGACGCCGCGAAGAGAAACTGAAGCGGGTGCCAGATGGCCAGGTTCAGCGCCGAGCCTCCCGACATCGACAGCCCCACGACGGCATTACCCATCGGCGAGATGCCCCGGTTTGCCGCGAGCCAGACTGGCAGCTCGTTTGTCAGGAATGTCTCCCACTTATAGGTGACGGTTCCGGCCCGCCCTGCTGCCGGCCGATACCAATCGGTGTAGAAACTCGACTGGCCGCCGACGGGCATCACTACCGATAAGCCTGATTGGAAGTACCACTCGAAGGCGGCGGTGTTGATATCCCAGCCGTTGGTTTCATCTTCTGCGCGCAGTCCGTCCAGCAGGTAGACCGCGTGTGGGCCACCACCTTGGAATTCGACGCGGATGTTGCGGCCCATCGCCGGTGACGGCACCGTCAGGATCTCGATCGGAAGACCCTCGCGGGAGAAGGCGGTGGCGGTCGGGGCTGCGATCATGGCCAGGCCCGGCAGTAGCATCACCGCGCTGAGGACCGCCGCAAGCCGACTGGCCCGCGCGGTCCATCTGCCTACTGCTGCCTGTCGCGTCATCAAGTCGAAAGCTAGCAATGACACCAGCCTGATCAGGCCGTCCCACGCGGGCCTTAACTGCTTCGTTACCTCAGGTGATCACCGGATCACCGGCGGTCTCATACCTCGAGCACCGGAGTTGGCCGCTGGAATCCCCGAGTGATCACCAGCAGCCAGGCGAATCCGATTGCCAGCCAGATCAATCCGAACTTCAGGGTCTCTCCGGACAGGCTCGTCCACAACCAGGCGGTCAGCAGGAATCCGATCAACGGCAACACCAGGTTCGTCACGATCCGGCTGCCCTCGCGCTCGCGCCGGTCGATAAAGAAATGCTTCAGCACCGACAGGTTCACCACTGAGAACGCCACCAACGCGCCGAAACTGATCAACGAGGCCAGGGTCGTCAGGTCGATCACGATAGCCAGCAGCGAAATCGCGCTCACCACAAGGATTGCGTACACCGGGGTGCTGAAGCGCGCCGAGATCTCGCCGAACAACTTTCGGGGCAGGGCACCGTCGCGGCCCATGGCGTAGAGAATCCGGGCCACCGAGGCCTGCGAGGTCAGCGCCGACCCCAGGGCTCCGGCGACGTAGGCGGCGGTGAAGAAGGTGTTCAGGAACTGCCCGCCGGCCGCCACCATCACCTCCAGTGATCCGGCATCGACGCTGGCGAACTGATTAGACGGATACACCAGTTGGGACAGATAGGACAGGACGATGAAGATCACCCCGGAGGCGATGGTGGCGATCATGATCGCCCTAGGTACGTCGCGGACCGGATCCTTGGCTTCCTCGGACAGTGTCGAGACGGCGTCGAATCCCAGGAATGACAGGCAGAGAACCGCTGCTCCGGACGCGATCACTGCGAAGCCGCCGGCGGTTCCATCACCGGTCAGTGGTGCGATCAGGTCGACGCTGCCCTTACCGGACACCTTCACCAGGGTGAGCACGATGAACGTGACGATGAATATTGCCTGCACGGCAATGATCAGGAAGTTGGCGCGGTCCACCGACACGATGCCGACGATGTTGAGCACCGTGACGATGGCGATGGACAACAGGACGAACACCCAGGCCGGCACCGCCGGGAATGCAGCCTGCAGGTAGATGCCGATGACGAGGTAATTGAGCATCGGTAGAAACAGATAGTCCAGCAGCAGTGACCACCCGGAAAGAAATCCGACGGGCGCACCGAAACTCTTCTGCGCGTAAGCATATGCCGACCCGGCCACCGGGAAAGCCCCCGACATCCGCGCGTAGGAGTACGCGGTGAACACCATCGCGATCAGGGTCACCACATAGGCCACCGGCAATCGGCCGCCGGTGGTCTGGGTGACGATGCCGTAGGTGGTGAACACGGTGAGCGGCACCATGTAGACCAGTCCGAACAGGACCAGCGACCACAGACCCAGGGCGCGGCGCAGGTGGCCACCGGGCAACTCGGACAGTGCATCGCCTGCAGACGAATGGGCCGGAATGGTCACGATCGTTCCTCTTCTCAGTTGGTGACGGCTTCTGGGTTGGTGACGGCTTCTGGGTTGGTGACGGCTTCTGGGTTTGTGACGGCTCAGACGGATTCCGCGTAGACCGATTGGCCCCGCAGGTAAGTTGCGCGCACTGTCACTGCGGGTAGTTCAAGCACGGGAGTTTTCCGAGGATCGCGGTCAAGCCAGACCAGATCGGCACTGGCGCCGGTAACGATCTTTCCCCAATTGCCCTCAGCGAACGCCTGATACGCCACGCCGGCGGTGTACGCCGACAGCGTCTCTTGGATCGGGAGGATCTCATGGGGTGTCCATCCGCCGTCGGGATCGCCGGCCGCAGTGCGCCGTGACGCCGCCACCGCGATTCCGTCCAGTGGGGCCCCTGAGGACACCGGCCAGTCCGACCCCAGGGCCAGTGGCGCGCCCGAGGTGGCCAGAGAACGCAGCCGGTACTGCTTATCTGAGCGTTCGGCACCGAGTCGGGGCACGGTCAGTACCGTCATGAGCGCATCCATCTGTGCCCACAGCGGTTGCATATTAGGTATGACACCGAGTTCGGCGAACCGGCCGAGATCGGCGTCATCGACAAGCTGGACATGGGCGATTACCGGCCGACGGTCGCGATGGGGGTTGTGTTTGATTGCGTATTCGATCGCGTCGAGCGCCTGTCGGATGGCGGCGTCACCGATGGCGTGGATGTGGATCTGTAGGCCTAATTCGTCCACGCGGCGCGCTGCCTCAGCCAGCGAATCGCCTTCCCAGGTCCGCATACCGTGGTTGTGCAGTCCGGAACAGTACGGGGCCAGCAGCGCTCCGGTCTCGTTCTCGATGACACCGTCGGCGAAGAACTTCACCGTGTGCGCGGTCAGCAACGGTGAGCCGGTCTGTTCGACAAGCCGCCGGGATTCCGCGAATTTCGTTACCTGCGAATCGAAGTGGCGCGGGTCCGCGTACAGCGCGAGGTTGAACCGCATTCGCAGCGCCTCGGCGCGGGCCGCTGCGATGTAGGTCGCCAGGTCGCCGGGCTCAACCCAGGCGTCCTGGGCCCAGGTGACGCCCCGGGCCAAGAAGTAATCGGCGGCGGTGCCCAGTGCCGCCACCCGCGTCTTTTCATCGCGGACCGGCATGACTGCTGACACCAGATCGGTTGCGCCCCACTCACGTAATGTTCCGAGCACCGAACCATCGGCGCGATGCGGGATCTCGCCGAGCACCGGGTCCGGGGTGTCCGCCGTGATCCCGGCTCGCTCGATGGCCACCGAGTTACACCACATGGTGTGGTAGTCCCAGGCTCGCAGCACCACCGGACGGTCCGGCACTGCGGCGTCGAGCCAGCGTGAGTCGAACAGGCCGTCGGGGGCCAGGCTGCCGTCATAGGATGCGCCAACGATCCACTCCTGATCGGGGTTGTCGGCCGCGAACTGCTTGACCGCAAGCACGATCTCGTCGACGGACCCGCAGTCGCGCACCGGTGGGCCGGCTGCTTCCAGACCGCCGTAAAGCGGGTGGGAGTGACCGTCGCCGAAAGACGGCATCAAGAATCCGCCATCGAGGTCCACATGCTCCACGGATGGGGTTCCCGATGCCAGTCCGTGTGCCTGATCACCCGCCGCCCGAACAACGCCGTCGACAACCAGCAGGGCATCGACGTCCGCGCTACCGGTCCAGATCACCCCGCCGGTGAACAGCGTCGCTGTGTGATGAGCGCTCATCAGGCGATGCTAGCCATTTCCCGACCCGCGCTAGTAGAGATCCACGCGCCGATCTGCGAACAGGTCGGCGTGCTCGGTCACCGATTTATCGTGGGTGAGGCTCAGGTCGATATCGGTGATCGCGATACCGGCGCCCGCGCCGACGTCGGCCAGCACCCAGCCCTCGGGACTGATGATCGACGTCCCCTCGGTCCACTGCTGTCCGCGCTCGGTCCCGGTTCGATCGCAGATGGCCACCGCAACCTTGTTGGTGCGTGCCGTAGACATCGCGGTGATCACCTCCCCGGGGCGCTCGCCCGCGGGTCGATCGAATAGGGGCCAGTTCACCGGCGCGACGATGAGTTCAGCCCCATCCAGGGCTGCGCGGCGGGTGACCTCGGCGAATTCCAAGTCGTAGCAGACCATCACCGCGATCGCGCCGTGGGCGGTGACCAGCACCGGCGGGCGCGCGTTGCCGGCAGTGAAGATCAGCTTCTCCCGATCCCAGAGGTGAGTCTTGCGGTAGCAGGCGGCAAATCCGTCGGCATCGATCACCGCCGCGCTGTTGTACAACCGCCCGTCGTCGCCGAGTTCGCAGAACCCCCCGATCACCACCGCCGCACCGGCCGCTGCCGACCAGATGCCGAAGTCGGGGGCGCCTGCGGCCAGTGCGACCGCGCGGGCCTCGTCGGCGTCGTTGAACATGTACCCGGACGTGGCCAGTTCAGGCAACACGATCACCTGGGCGCCGGCAGTGGCCGCAGCAGAAATCTGGGTTGCGATGAGTTCGGTGTTGCCGGTCAGGTCGCTGATCACCGGCGCAATCTGGCAGCAGGCGATCCTGGTCAGGGCCACCGGCTTAGGTTAACCCCTACCCTCCGGTTGGTGGGGTACCGATACCCTGGGGCTATGAGCCTGCACGCCGGTCATGAGGTCGACGTCCGGGAGGCCGTGCACGACGCCGCCCGACGGGCCCGGGTTGCCGCGCGCACGCTCGCGTCACTGACAACGGCGGACAAGGATCGCGCCCTGCACTCCGCTGCCGACGCCGTGCTGGCGCACGCCGAGGCGATACTGGACGCCAACGCCGAGGATCTGGCGGCCGCACGGGCCGCGGGAACGCCCGAGTCGATGCTGGACCGCCTCGCGCTGAACACTCAGCGCGTCGACGGGATCGCCGCCGGGCTGCGTCAGGTCGCAGGTCTGCCCGACCCGGTTGGGCAGGTGTTGCGCGGCAGCACCCTGCCCAACGGGCTGCAGGTGCGTCAGCAGCGGGTGCCACTCGGCGTGGTCGGGATCGTGTACGAGGGCCGGCCCAACGTGACCGTCGACGCATTCGGATTGACATGCAAATCCGGCAACGCGGTTCTGCTGCGCGGCAGTTCATCGGCGGCGGCATCCAATGCCGCGCTGGTGTCGGTGTTACGCGATGCGTTGAGCGACGAGGGGCTTCCCGCCGATGCGGTGCAGTTGCTACCCAGCATCGATCGATCCAGTGTCACCCATCTCATCCAGGCCCGCGGACTTGTCGATGTGGTGATCCCGCGTGGGGGGGCGGGACTAATCGACGCCGTCGTGCGTGACGCCACGGTGCCGACCATCGAGACCGGTGTTGGTAATTGCCATGTTTATGTGCACGCGAGCGCCGATCTCGACGTTGCCGAGCGAATCGTGTTGAACGCCAAGACCCGACGGACCAGTGTCTGCAATGCCGCCGAGACCCTGCTCATCGATTCCGCGATTGCCGATACTGCCGGACCGCGACTGGTGAGCGCACTGCAGCGGGCAGGTGTCACCGTGCACGGCAACCCAACCGAGGAACAGCTGCGCGCCGAGTTCCTCTCGATGGATATCGCGGTGGCTTTCGTCGACGGAATCGATGCCGCGATCGAGCACATCAATACCTACGGCACCGGTCATACCGAAGCCATCGTCACCGGCGATCTGGCGGCAGCGCAGCGCTTCACCGAACGGGTGGATGCGGCGGCGGTGATGGTGAATGCGTCCACCGCGTTCACCGATGGCGAGCAGTTCGGCTTCGGGGCCGAGATCGGGATCTCCACCCAGAAATTGCACGCCCGCGGGCCGATGGGTCTGCCCGAATTGACTTCGACCAAGTGGATCGTCATCGGTGACGGCCACACCCGCCCCGCGTGAGACTGCCGACAAGACTGGAGACCCTGACTTGACCGAATCGAAGGCACGCCCGGCGCCGCTGTTCGCCGATATCGAGGATGTCGGCCGGAAGCTGGCCGAGACCGGTTACCTCCCCGACACCGCCACCGCCACAGCGGTTTTCCTGGCCGACCGGCTGGGCAAGCCGCTGCTTGTCGAAGGTCCGGCCGGTGTCGGGAAGACCGAGCTGGCGCGCGCGGTCGCCCAGTGCACCGGATCCGATCTGGTGCGGCTGCAGTGTTACGAGGGAGTGGACGAGGCTCGCGCACTGTACGAGTGGAACCACGCCAAGCAGATCCTGCGCATCCAGTCCGGTGCCGGCGATTGGGAATCCACCAAGTCTGATGTGTTCAGCGAAGAGTTTCTGCTTTCGCGGCCTCTGCTCACCGCGATCCGGCGCACCGAGCCCACAGTGTTGCTGATCGACGAGACCGACAAGGCCGATATCGAGATCGAGGGTCTGCTGTTGGAGGTGCTGAGCGATTTCGCGGTCACGATTCCCGAACTGGGCACCATCACCGCGACCCGCACTCCGTTCGTGGTGCTGACCTCGAATGCCACCCGTGAACTCTCCGAGGCACTCAAACGTCGCTGCCTGTTCCTGCACATCGACTTTCCGGACGCCGAACTGGAGCGGCGCATCCTGCTCTCCCGCGTTCCGGAACTTCCTGAGCGTCTCGCCGATGAACTGGTCCGGATCATCGGCGTGCTCCGCGGAATGCAACTCAAGAAGGTGCCATCGGTGGCAGAGACCATCGACTGGGGTCGCACCATCCTGGCTCTGGGAATGGACACCATCAGCGATGCGACGATCGCCGCGACGCTGGGGGTGGTGCTCAAGCATCAGTCCGACCAGGTGCGCGCCGCCGGCGAGCTCCGGCTGAACTGACGGCGTCGACGATGGCCATCCGTAGAACCCGACCCGCCCAGCCGCTGGCCCCTCACGGGCTGCCCGGCCATCTCGTCGGCTTCGTCGAAGCTCTTCGCGCTCAGGGCATCTCGGTGGGACCATCGGAAACCGTCGATGCCGGTCGGGTGATGAGTGTGCTCGGGCTGGGTGACCGTGAGGAATTGCGCGAAGGGCTGGCCTGTGCGGTATTGCGCAGGGCCGACCACCGGCAGACTTACGACGCACTGTTCGATCTATGGTGGCCGGCTGCGCTGGGCGGACGCACGGTCCTGGCTGACGAGGACGCGGACGGTTCGGAGAACCCGCCGCCGTTGTCGCCGGAGGACATCGAGGCAATGCGTTCCATGCTGCTGGATCTGCTCGCTGACAATCCCGATATCGGCGATCTCGACGAGCGACTGGTGGCGATGATCGCGGCGATCGTCGAGGCACACGGACGTTACGCCTCCAGCCGCGGTCCGTCGTACTCGTCCTATCAGGCTCTCAAGGCAATGGGACTCGACCAGCTCGAGGGTCGGCTACTGGCCGGGCTGCTGGCACCGCACGGTGACGACCCATCACCCACCCAACAACAGATCGCCAAGGCTCTTGCCGCGCAGAAGATCGCGCAATTGCGCCGGATGGTCGAGGGCGAGACCAAGCGCCGGACGGCTGAACAGCTGGGCCGTGATCACGTTCAGACATACGGCATCCCACAGCTGGCCGAGAACGTTGAGTTTTTGCGTGCCTCCGGTGATCAGTTGCGTCAGATGCGACGGGTGGTGGCGCCGTTGGCCCGGATGCTGGCCACCCGTCTGGCGGCGCGGCGGCGTCGGTCCCGGGCCGGTGCGATCGACCTGCGCAAGACACTGCGCAAGTCGATGTCGACCGGCGGTGTGCCGATTGATCTGGTGCTGCGCAAGCCGCGCCCGGCCCGCCCGGAACTTGTCGTGCTGTGCGACGTGTCGGGATCGGTGGCCGGCTTCAGTCATTTCACCCTGCTGCTTGTCGACGCGCTGCGCCAGCAGTTTTCGCGTGTTCGGGTGTTTGCTTTCATTGACACCACCGATGAGGTGACGCACCTATTCGGGCCGGATGCGGACCTGGCTGTCGCCATCCAGCGCATCACTCGGGAAGCCGGCGTGTACACCCGTGATGGGCATTCCGACTACGGCAATGCGTTCGTGTCCTTCACCGAGAACTTCCATAACGTGCTGTCGCCGCGAAGCTCTCTGCTGATTCTCGGCGACGGCCGCACCAACTACCGCAGCCCGGCTGTCGACGTGCTGGCACACATGGTCACCGCCAGCCGCCACGCGCACTGGCTCAACCCCGAACCCAGGCACCTGTGGGGCAGCGGCGATTCGGCGGTGCCGCGCTATGAAGATGTCATCACCATGCACGAGTGTCGCTCCGCCAAGCAGCTTGCTGCCGTGATCGACCAGCTTCTGCCAGTCTGATCGGGTATGCCTAGCGCAGTGAGATGGTGACCTCGCCACCGGTGGGGTCGGCGTCGGATACCAGCGTCCACGGCACGCGGTAAATGCGCCCGGGTGCGGCCGGCCAGAGGGTGCGCGTCGAGCCGATAGTGCGGTTGTCCTGGACCGCAAGGAGTTTCGGTATCCGCACGTACTCATCGACCCAGAACCGCAGATCTTCCCGTGGGTGATCGTCTGCGGGTATCAGTTGCGGGGTCACCCAGCGCAATGGAGCATCGGCCCGCAGCCTGACGCCCGCCGCGCTGTGTCGGCCATCCTGCAGCCATGACTGAACGACCGCGCCCACACGCCGGCCGTCGAGGGCTGCGCCGGCGGCGGTATCCACCGGATGCAGCAGGTTACCCACCGCGAACACGCCCGGCCGGCTGGTGCGCAGGCTGGCATCGACGACTGGGCCCCGGGTTGCCGGATCCATCTGAAGCTCACCGGAGCGGGCGAGTTCGTGATCGGGAACCCAATCGCCGGTGAAGACGACGGTGTCGCAGTCGATCGTGGTCCGCCGGCCGGTGTCGAGGTGCTCAACCAGCGCCGTCTGCACTCGATCCCTGCCGGTGATGCTCACCAGCCGGGTACGGCCCAACACCGATCCGCGAATCAGAAGTCTCCCGGGGATCCGGAATGCGGCGTAGGCCTCTGAGTGGGGATAGACGGTGGTCATGGCCACGATCGCGCAACCGGCCTCACGCAATGTCAGCACCGCCGACCAGCTGACGAGTTCAGCGCCGACGATCAATGCCCGGGTGCCCACCGGACGGTGGTGGCGATGCACCCTCTGCTGGAGTGCCCCGGTGGTGTAGATCCCGTCCGGTCGATCACCGGGGATGAGCCGGGCCGCGCGGGGCCGTTCCCGTGCACCAGTGGCCAGAACAACGGCATCGGCTTCCACGATCTGGCGGCCTGTCGGCGAAGTAACCGCCAGGCGGTGAGGACCGACCCACCCGGTCACCATGGACTCGGTGGTCAGCACCGCACCCGCATCTCGGGCACGTTCAGATAGTCGCCGTGCGTACGCCGGCCCGGACATGAAACGTCGCAGATCGCGGATGCCGTAGCCGAGATGGTCGCTATAGCAGGGAATCCCACCGGTTTGCGTTTCTCGTTCGATGACCAGTACCTCGCCATCCACCGCGGGTGCGAGAGTCGCCGCAGCCGTGAGCCCGGCCGGACCGCCGCCGACGATCGCGACGGTTACCTTACGCACACCCGTCACGCTCGGGACTCGAGTTCGCACGCAATTGCGGCGCTGCAGTAGAACCCCTGGCAGCGACCGTTGAGCGCCCTGGTGCGTCGGCGCAGTCCGTCGAAATCGACTGGGGGAATGGGGGTGTGGAAAGCATCGCGGATTTCACCGGCGGTGACCCGCTCGCAGAAGCAGACGATGCGGCCGTATTCGGGGTCCGCGGCGATACGCGAGGTGTCCTGATAGGGCCGCACCCCGACCTCGCCGAGGTTGGGCATCAGCGGCGGCGGCGGAAGATCCGGGCGGGGTGTGGTGTCGAGGCCGGCTTCGGCGAGCAGTCCCGCGACGTACTCGCCGATCGCCATCCCGGCCGTCAACCCGGTCGAACGGATTCCGCCGACGAGAACATAGCGCTGGTCGGAGTCCAGTTCGATCAGGTAATCACTGCGGTCGATAGCGGCGCGCAGCCCGGCGTAGCTCGCGGTGATCTCATCGTCGAACAGTGTCGGCATCAGTGCCCGACCCTTGGCGAGTAGGTAGTCGAATCCGGCTTCCGAGGTGCCGGTGGCGGCGCGGTCACTCAACTCCTCTGATGTCGGGCCGACCATGACGTTGCCGTAGATGGTGGGACTGATCAGGACACCCTTGCCGACGGCGGACGGCACGGCCAGCACGATGCAGGGCACCAGCGGGCGGCTCAGCTTGTCGAACACCAGAAGCTCGCCGCGGCGCGGGGTGACCGTGAAGCGCCGGTACCCGAATGCGGCATCGAGGTGGTCGGCTCCGAGTCCCGCTGCGTTGATGATCCAGCGGCCGCTCACCTCACCGCGCGTGGTGGACAGCGTCGTGTGATCGGTGCCGACGGTCACGTCGAGCACTCGGGTGGACCGGTGGAGTTGGGCACCTCGTCCGACGGCGTCGATGGCAAGCGCCAGATTGGTGGTCCAGGTGCAGGTGATCGACTCGCCCGCGACGGTCAGCCCGGCCAGCGCGCCAGGCCCGAGGTGGGGAACCCGTCGGTAAACCTCGTCCGCATCGACGATCTCGCAGGCATGGTAGGAGTTACGTTCGGCCTTCTCTTTCAGTGTGGGCAGGATGTCGCGCTCGGCATCAGTCCATGCGACCAGTAACGCTCCGGTACGTTCCACCGGAATTCCAGTCTGTTGCGCGTACTCGCCCAGCAGGTGATAGCCACGCGCAACCAGCCGGGACTCGAGGGTTCCCGGTGTGGCATCAAAACCGGTGTGTAACAGGGCTGTATTGGCCTTGCTGGTTCCATCGCCGATATCGTCGCGTGCCTCGAGCAGCAGCACCGACAGGTCAGCGCCGGCCAGGTGGCGAGCGATCGCAGACCCTACGATTCCGCCACCGATGACGATGACGTCGCGAACAGTCATGGTGTTGTGGTCTCCCGTTCCGAGAGCGCCGCGTGCGCGGCACGTTTCCATCGCGTGATGAACTCTGCTGCCTGACCGGCCGACCACCGCGGCTCGTAGGTGTGCTGCGGCAGCCAGTCGCCGACCGCCTGCGCGGGATCGATCGTCGGATCGAGGGCCAGCCGGGCGCACGCCGCCGCACCGAGCGCGGTGGCGTGTGGTGACGGGTAGGTATCGATGGGCAGCTGAGCCAGATCGGCCTGGGCCTGCATGAGAACGCGAGAGCGGGTCAGCCCGCCGTCCACCCTCAGCCGCGTCAGCGGTCGCCCGAGATCGACGGCGATCAACTCGGTGAGTCCGGCCACCTGCGCGGCGATACCCTCCAGCAGGGCGCGCACCAGCTGCCCCCGGCCGGTGGACAGCGTCATGCCGGTGAAGGTGGCGGTGGCGCCGGAATCCCACCACGGGGCGGCGAGTCCGGCCAGCGCGGGCACGCATAGCGCGCCGTCACTGGAGACGGCCGCTGCGGTGTCGAGATGTTCCGCCGATTCCACCAGGCCCAGTTCGGTGGCCCAGCGCACGGCGGCAGCGGCGGTATAGACCTGGCCGTCGACACAGTAGGACGTGTGGCCTCGCAGGCGCCAGGCCACCGATGTGGTCAGCCCCGAGCTCGAACGCACCGGGTTGTCACCGAGTTGCGCCAGTAGGAACGCACCCGTGCCGTACGTGCACTTTGCCGAGCCGGGTGCCAGACAACTCTCGGCCAGCAGTGCGGCCTGCTGATCGACGATCAATCCGGCTACCGGCAGCCGGGGTCCGAAAACGTCTGTGCTGCCGACGATCTCGTCGCAGCCGACGATCTCGGGCAGCGCCTCACCCGCGAGGCCGAACAGGTTGAGCAGTTCGTCCTGCCATCGCGAGGTATCCAGATCGGTGAGCAGCGATCGGCTGGCGGTGGCTGCGTCGGTGACGAATGCACCGCATAGCCGGTTCACCAGCCAGACGTCGGTGGTGGTCACCACGCCGGCACCGGTAAGGTTGCGTCGTATCCACGCCATCTTCGGAGCGGAGAAGTACGGGTCGAGAACCAGTCCGGTGCGCGCTCTGATGCCCTCGGCGGCCGTCGACAGTTCCGTGCAGATCGATTCCGCGCGTCGGTCCTGCCAGACGATCGCCGGCGACAGCGGCTCCCCGCTGGCACGGTCCCAGGCCAACACCGTTTCGCCCTGATTGGCCAACGCAACCCCGTGAACCGCCAACCCGGCCTCGGCCACGGCACGGCGGCCCGCGGTGATGACGGAATCGAGCAGGGCACGCGGGTCCTGCTCGACGCTCCCACCGGGGAGATAAGCCGGGCGGAGCTCGACCTCGGCGATCGAGCACACCCGTCCGCCGTCGTCGACGACGACCGCCTTCGTCGCCGAAGTGCCTTGATCGATGGCCAGGATGGGCGTCATCGGTGGTCTTGTTCGAACACCTGCCACACGATAGCCATCGGCACAATCGGTGTCTCCCGACTGCCGAGGTCGAACCTGGGCTCCCGTAAGCTGGCTCTTTGTGCAATCCCGGCGCAGGCTCGGCGTGATGGGCGGGACGTTCGATCCCATCCACAACGGCCACTTGGTCGCCGCAAGCGAGGTCGCGGATCTGTTCGACCTCGATGAGGTGGTGTTCGTGCCGACCGGTCGGCCCTGGCAGAAGGCCCGTCGCCATGTCACGGCCGCCGAGGACCGCTATCTCATGACGGTCATCGCGACCGCTTCCAATCCGCGCTTCTCGGTCAGCCGCGTCGATATCGACCGGGCCGGACCCACCTACACCAATGACACGCTGGAGGATCTGCGCGCACTGAACCCCGACAGTGATCTCTACTTCATCACCGGCGCCGATGCGTTGGCCTCGATCCTGTCCTGGCAGAACTGGGAAGAGCTGTTCGGGCTGGCGAAGTTCATCGGCGTGAGTCGCCCCGGCTACGAGCTCAACGGCCAGCACATCGCGGCCGCCATCGATCAATTGCCCGCCGACGCCCTCACCCTCGTCGAGGTGCCTGCCCTGGCAATCTCGTCCAGCGAGTGCCGGTCGCGTGCGGCCAGCGCCCGACCAATCTGGTATCTGGTGCCCGACGGCGTCGTGCAGTACGTCAATAAACGGGGCCTCTACCGGGTGAATCAATGACCGCCTCGGCCGAAGCGATCCTGATGGCCACCGTGGCGGCACAGGCCGCCGCCGACAAACTTGCCCAGGACATCATCGTCATCGACGTATCGGGACAGCTCGTGATCACCGATTGTTTCGTGATCGCGTCGGCCGCCAACGAGCGGCAGGCCAACGCGATTGTCGATGAGGTCGAGGAGCAGATGCGACTGGCCGGATACAAACCTGCCCGCCGCGAGGGGACCCGGGAAGGTCGCTGGGTGCTGCTGGATTTCATCGATATCGTCGTGCACATCCAGCACCTCGACGAACGCAACTTCTACGCGCTGGACCGGCTCTGGCGGGACTGCCCCGTGGTGGACGTCGATCTCAACGAGGTGCCGTCAGAGGGCGGGCCGACGTGAGGGTACGGCGGTTGGTGATGCTGCGCCACGGACAGACCGAGTTCAACGCCGGTAGCAGGATGCAGGGCCAGCTGGACACCGACCTGACCGACCTCGGTAGGGCCCAGGCTCTGGCCGCCGCCGAGGTGCTTGCCACACGGCAGCCGTTGCTCATCGTCTCTTCCGATCTGCGGCGCGCATCCGACACCGCCGCGACTCTCGGCCAGTGCTGTGAACTGCCGGTCCGCACCGACGCCAGGCTCCGGGAGACTCACCTCGGCGACTGGCAGGGCCTGACCCACGAACAGGTTGACGCTGCCTCACCCGGGGCGCGGTACGCCTGGCGCGATGACGCGACGTGGGCGCCGCACGGGGGGGAAAGCCGCGTCGACGTCGCCGACCGCAGCGTGCCCCTGGTCGAGGAGTTGGTGGCCGGCGAACCTGACTGGGGTCGCGACGACGCGGACCGGCCGGTGGTGTTGGTGGCGCACGGTGGCTTGATCGCCGCGCTGACCGCCGCACTGCTTGAGCTACCGGTCGAGAACTGGCCGGCGTTCGGCGGGATGGGTAATGCCAGTTGGGCGCAGTTGTCCGCGCACGCTGGCGCCGATGCCGCATTCGCCGACCTTCGCTGGCGGCTCGACGTCTGGAACGCATCCGCGCAGGTCGCCAACGATGTCCTCTGAGGTTGTCACGACCCGCAAGGCCCTGCTGGTATTCGCCGATTCGCTGTCCTACTACGGACCGCAGGGCGGTCTGCCTGCCGACGACCCACGGATTTGGCCCAATATTGTTGCATCCCAACTGGGTTGGGATTTAGAGCTCATCGGCCGAATTGGCTGGACCTGCCGCGATGTGTGGTGGGCGGCGACCCAGGATCCACGTTCCTGGGCGGCGCTACCGAGGGCGGGTGCGGTCATCTTCGCCACCAGCGGCATGGATTCGCTGCCCTCACCGCTGCCGACGGCGCTGCGCGAGGCGATCCGCTATGTACGCCCGCCGTGGCTGCGGCGGTGGGTGCGGGACTCCTACGGCTGGTTACAACCGCGGTTGTCACCGGTGTCACGGTCAGCGCTTCCCCCGCGCTTAAGTGTCGAATACCTCGAAATGACCCGTGGCGCAATCGACTTCAACCGTCCCGGCATCCCGATCGTGGCATCCCTACCTTCGGTCCACATCGCCGAGACCTACGGATATTCGCACCGCGGCCGGTCGGGAACTGTCGGGGCGATCACGGCGTGGGCGGACAGTCACCGCATACCGCTTGTCGACCTCAAAGAAGCCGTCGAACCTCACGTCCTCGGTGGCCGCGGCAACCCGGATGGGATTCACTGGAACTTCGAGGCGCATGAGGCGGTCGCCGAGCTGATGCTCAAGGCCCTGGCCGAAGCCGGTGTGAGCCACGACGCAGGCGGGGAGTAGCGGGTGCCGGTGATCGTGGTGACGGACTCGTCGGCCCGGCTGCCGGACGACATGATCGCCGAGTGGGGAATCCGGGTCGTGCCACTGCACATCCTGGTCGACGGCAACGATCTTCGCGACGGTGTGGAAGAGACGCCGGCTGATCTGTATCAGCGACAGGTCACCACCGCCGGCGCCAGCCCGACCGAGTTGGCCGCGGTGTATCGCGAAGCGCTGTCGGACTCCGACGACGACGGTGTGGTGGCCGTGCATATCTCCAACGAGCTGTCGAGCACACTTGGGGCCGCGCAACATGCCGCGCGGGAGTTCGACGGCGCGGTGCGGGTGGTCGACTCCAAGTCGGCGGGAATGGGCACGGGCTTCGTGGCGCTCGCCGCTGCGCGAGCCGCCCGAGCCGGTGGGGATCTCAGTACCGTTGTGGCACAGGCGGAATCCACGGTGCCACGGGTGCATGCATTCCTGGTGGTGCAGCGCTTGGAGAATCTGCGCCGCAGCGGCCGGATCGGCGCTGCCGCATCCTGGCTGGGAACCGCGCTGGCGCTCAAACCGTTGCTGCGGATCGACGACGGCAAGCTGGTGCTCGCGCAGCGGGTTCGCACCACGTCGAAGGCGACAGTAGCGATGGTCGAACACGTCCTCGCTGTCGTGGGGGAGCAACGCGCCGCATTGGCGGTACATCACGTCGACAATCCCGCCGGTGCCGCCGAGGTGGCGGCGACGCTGGCCGGCGCGCTGCCGGGTTGCGGCCCGGCGGTCGTCACCGACCTCGGTCCGGTGCTCGGGGTGCACCTGGGCCCGGGTGCGGTCGGGGTGGTGTTGGCTATCGAGCCCGCCGTTGAGTCCGGAGTCAGCTAGCTGCGAATCGGCCGGTGACCGGTGGCAGGTCCTTCAGGGTCACGATGCCCGGTGCGGCCGCCACCACCATCGGCACCGCGTTGGTCACCGGAAGTGCGGTGTAGATCATGCCCAGTCCCATGAAACCGGGTTCGGTCCAATCCTTCGGTGGCAGGCAGTGCAGCACGGTGCGCATGTTCGGTACTCCGAACACCTGAATGACGTGGCCGTGTTCCAGTGGTTTGGGCGGCACCACGTGATCACCCATGATCCAGTTGAACCCGACGCTGACGACATTGCGCTCGCCCACCCAGCCGCGGTGGTAGCCCATCACCCCGCCGATGGTGCCCTTCGGGATCGTCATGAATCCCAGATCGGTGTCCCCGGTGGCCGGGGTGAACGTCACGTCGAAGGTCATCCGGTCAAGTTTGGCGCCGATCGCATCGGCCATCATTGCCGCCGATTCGGCGAACACCTCACTCTCCCGGCGCACACTCTCGGCCAGTCCGGGCGTATCGGGATCGCAGGAGAATCCCATCGCGGTCTGGGTGCCGGCCGACTCGTAGGTGGAGCAGTCCACCGACTCGGTGATCCTGATCTCGTCGACCCGTTCGCAGGAACCGGACAGCACCATGGCGACCATATTGGTCATACCCGGGTGGGCACCGTTGCCGAAGATTGTGGAATTGCCTCGCTGACAAGCCTTTCGGATGCGGTCGAGGTCTGCGGGTGTCTGTTTGCCACCGGTGATCCAGGCCGCCGATGTGCAGACATTGACACCGGATTCGAGGAGCCGTTCGAGTTCGTCGATGCTCGGCCACAGCGGGTTGTAGCAGCAGGCGTCCGGCTTGG
>JBAXIA010000058.1:0-17352 GCA_037138615.1 Mycobacteriaceae bacterium
CGCCGCACTGGTCGGCAAGGTACTCGCGTCCGCGATCAGCAAGGGTCTGCCGAAGATCACCGACTAACTAGGTGACGTGGTCTAGGTCCGCCTGTCAGCTGGTACGGATAGTCGCCCGGCAGATTGGCCAGAACCGCATCGTTGATCGCAGTCGGCGTGACTCCGACAACGGCCTTCTATGCGCGACTGGCGATTGGTCCCGTGCCTTCCGCGTCAACCCTTGCCTACGCGGACTTGACGGTCACCGGCACCGAGGCGATCGCCTCGCCTGCCAGTTCCTGGTACGGGGTGCGATTGGTTGTGATCGACCAGTTGTATTGGACCCTGATGGTGGAGGTTCCGGCACCGACAGCGGTGACGCGGCCTGTGCCGTCAACGGTCGCGACGGCGGGGTTCGATGAACTCCACATGAGACCCTTCAAATATGTGAGGTTCTCGGTGCCCGGGGGCCATTGATCCGCGTTCCCGCCCAGAGGTCCGGTGGTGTAGCCGTAGAAGGAGAGCTGTCGAGGAGGGTCTCCGACGGCGTAGACCGGCGCCTGGATATTTGTCGCTTTGTCGTCGACCAGCCAGGTTCCCTGCCCGACGGGTACCTGGAAGGTCGTGATCGCCCCGAATCCCCCGTTGTTCGCTCGCTCATCCGGAACGTAGTAGTTGACATCTTTGAAGAGGTAGGTGGGCCCGACGTCAGCGAATTTGAATCGCATATCCCCGGCGATTTCGATCATCGGCGCCGCGGCGGAGACTCCGACGTACGAATACGGCTTCGCAACCACCGTCGTCGTTGTCTCTTCGGTGGTCGCGTTGGCAAGCGACCACGACCCGCCGTACTTTCCTTGCAATTCGACGGTAAGGATCTTCTTGATTCCCAGTTCTACCCCGGCTCCGACTTCCCACGACTTGGTCTCCGTGGTCGTGACGGTGGTTCCCAGTGTGATCTGCCTCGTGACCTGGGCGCCGCTCAGATTTTCAATGAACTGGTAGGCGCCCGAAATGGACATCAAGTTGTTCACCGGCGTCACGGCCGGGTTCACGTAGTTCACCCTCAGTCCGCCGATGCCTGGACCCACGAGTTGTTGGAGGTTGTTCAGCCATACCTTCGCGTTTTTGTCCTCGGGATTGAGGACCATCTCGCCCGCAGCATCGCCGAACAGGACCGTGAAGCGATCGTTACTGGGGAGGCGGCATGACGACTGATTACCGCCGCAATATTTGAACCTGTCTTTGGAGTACCCACTCCCCGGAAGATCGGCGTCCGCGATGTACGTTGCCGCGGGGTTCCCGGGATCGCTGAGAGTGATTCTCGCTGAGGTGTTTTTCCCGTCGCCGGATGGGTGATAGAAGGTAACGCTAATCTCCTCGCCCGGGCTGACCACGTAGTTAATGGCCGGCGACTTCGTCACCCTCGCGTACAAGCCGGGCTTGATCTCGTTCAACACAATGTCATGTGCAGTGAAATTTGCCACTCTGAATGTGTTCGTCCAGTTCGCCGCCCCGACCGGCACGGTCACGTCCCGGCTGGTGGGCATGAAGATGTTGTAACCGCCGTTGCCGACGGTGACGGTGAAGCTTTCGGGTTGGCCGTAGGCGAAATCGGGCCCGGGGGTGTAGGTCCAGATCCCGTCGGCGCCGACGGTCACCGACCCGTAGGTGGGGGCCTTCTTCAGCGTGTAGGTGAGGGCGGCGCCCGCGGGATCAACGGCACCGACGGTGCCGACCAGCTGACCGCTGGCCTTGATGGCGAACTGGTACGGATCCGCAGTCGGAGCCTGGCTGAGCCAGTTGCGGCGTACCAGGAGAAGGCTGCCGGAGACGAAGTCGGAGAACGGATTCGCGGGGAAAAGCGCGAGGATTGTGTCGATCGTGTCGAAGGTGTTGATCACAGCGGCGTTGGCCAACTCGCCGAAGGTGGGCAACGTCATCGCGCGCTGCGGGGCGGCAACCAGTTTCGGGCTCGCGGCCACGGCCGAGGCTGATCTCGCCGCGAATTCTGTTTGCGGGGAAGCCGCGACGGCCGGCGCGGAAACGACCTGGGGCGCCTCGATGGACGACGAGTCCGGACCTGGCGAGGCGGGGAGGGCCGTCGCCACCATGTTCTTAGCCGCCAGCGCAGAGGTGTCTGGAGCCTGCCCGCGACTGGATTTCCGCGGAGTCGTTGCCGCCGAAACGGGCACCTCGACGGCCCGGGCCGGTCTAGCTGTGATGTCCAGGGAGGTTGTCCCGTTCGGTATCGGTGAGGCAGGGACTTCAGAAGTCTGGGCGCGACTGGTCCGGCGCGAGTTCGCAGCACCGGCGGCCTTGGCCGCCCGCGTGGGCTTCGTCGATTGGTCCGTCGAGTCGCTCGCCGCCGAAGTGCCGTTGCCATCGGTGGGACCCGCCGATGCAGTGGCCAGGCCCGGCCCTGCAAGTGAAAGCCCGAGAACCACCGCCGCGGCGCTGACCCGCGCAGCCCTTTTCGCTGAATACATTGAATTCCTAGCCTGTGCCTAGCCCGACCATCCCGGTGAGCGAATAAACCCGCGTTCCGTCCGAGGAAAGCAGTGTCGCTGCTCAGCGCAAGCACTGACAGGTACCTCGGTGTTCAACTTGGATTCAGTACCCTTCGCACAACTTCAGCGCAATTTGCAGCGCAGCTACTGAGGTTCGGCCCTGGCGCGACGCTGCCTAGGGCGGTGTACACGTTTTCGACCGACTGTCTGTGCCGGACCCAGGTCAGGGCGATCGATGTCGCCGCCCATGCCGTGATCGGCGAGGCGATGAACATCACCAGCGACAGTGCGGTGATGGGTTAGTCCCCTGACGCACCGCTGCGGAGTGTTCTTTATTGCAGCGCAAACCTTTCCGAGGATTGATATCGCGTCAGCCGATAGAAAATCTCACAACGATTAGCTGGCGACGGCGGATTACTGCTAGACCCCAGTACCGGAGGTCCCTTGGGTCCCTGGGCGCCCACCCAGGCCGCCGCGTCCACCCGCGCCGCCATTGCCGCCGGCTGAGCCGTTGGCGCCGCCGGCCTTGAAGTTGCCGCCATTTCCGCCGATGCCGCCGTTGGCCAGGAAGCCGCCGTCACCACCCGAGCCGCCGGCCCCGCCGATTGACACCGCGGTCGTGCCCGAATTCTGGGCGGTGCCGCCGTTTCCGCCGTTACCGCCTGCGCCTGACAGAACAGCGCCGCGCGCACCGTTGCCGCCGCTGCCGGCGGTGGCCGTTCCGGTCCCTAGCCCCACGGCGTTTCCTCCCACACCGCCATTAGTCAACGTGACTGGGTTGCCGCCCGCGACGCCGAGTAGCACCGCGCCGCCGCCGGCCCCGCCGGCACCCGCGGTGGCCGTGCCGTTGATCGCCTGGGCGCGCCCGCCCTGGCCGCCGTACTGGCCGGCGCCGAGGAGGGTTCCGCCGCCAGCACCGCCGACGCCGCCGGCAGCGCTGCCGACACCCCTGGCCCGGGCGCCGCCGGCGATGCCGCCCGATCCACCGTTGCCGATGGTGGCCCATCCGCCCGCGCCGCCGTTGCCTCCGGTCGCGTTGCCGTCCCACACCGTCACGGCGTAGAACCTGGAATCGTCGAAGGTGTTGAGATAGCCGCCGCCCTTACCGCCGTTGCCCCCGTTGCCCCACAACAGACCGCCGCGGCCACCGGTGGCACCATTGCCGCCGATGGCGTCTTCGGCGGAACCCTCCGGAAATGCGGCCGCATGGCCACCGTCGCCGCCGTTACCGGCATTGCCGATCAGTCCGGTGCGGCCACCGGCACCACCGTTGCCACCGACCGGGGTTCCGCCGTTGAGCCGGTATCCGTAGCCGCCGTTGCCGCCGTTACCGCCGTTACCCCAGAGCGCGCCGCCACGGCCACCGGCACCGCCGGCGGCTCCGGTTGATGGGGTGGTCTGGGCAGCGTCGCCGTCATCGTTGCCCCCGTTGCCGCCGTTGCCGCCGTTGCCGATCAGGCCGGCGCGGCCGCCCGCCCCGCCCAGAGCTGCGGCCTTCGGCAGCACGCCCACCGGATAGATGGCGTCAGCGCCGTTGCCGCCGTTGCCGCCGTTGCCGAAACCGAGCAGGCCCGCGTTGCCGCCATTGCCCGGGGTCTTGCCGGCTGCCAGTCCTGCGGCGGTCAGGTTCCAGCCGTTGCCACCGTTGCCGAACAGCAACCCGCCGTTGCCGCCGTTGCAACTCGCCGCGGCTTGACAGTAGGTGTCATCGGCCGCGCTATAGCTGTAGCCGTTGCCGAACAATAGGCCGGCATCCGGGTTGGTCTGGGTGCCGTCACCGATGAAGAATCCGGTGAGTTGCACATCTACCGTCAAACCGACTGGTGTCTGGGCCGTAACGGATAACGAGCCCTGTGCCGCCACCAAAGAGATTGCGGCACAGGATATTGCCTGCAGCCAAAGGGCGACCGGCAGGACTCGGCGGCCGGGGGAGCGCGTTGAAGACGGCGTTGGTTTCATTGAAAGGCCGTTTACCGCGTACGTGATCGACGATCGGACCTAGGGGCTGTCTTGACTGCTTTGCCGCGAGCAGCTTCGGCGCTTGGCTTGGCAGCTGTTGTCACCGATAAGGCCCGCGCAGGAGTCGGGGGCACATAGGGCGTTGGCTTCCACGGGGTGGGGATCGAGGATTGACGCGGATCGAAGAACGAGCCTTGAATGGTGAAGGGCGGCGCCGCGGGCACCGGGACTTCGGTTGCTAGCCCTTCGACGACCGCGTCGCGCAAGTCGGTCAGGTTTTGCCGGATGCTGGGCGCTTCGACGTATTCCTGAAACTGCTGAACCGATGTCTGGATGAACCCGCCCTCCCCGATTGTCTGATTGATCAGCGCATCGGGAATGGTCGGGTTTTCCCTGGCGAATTGGCTATTGCCGTTGCTTCCCAGGAGCGCATGGGTCAGGTAATTCAACCCGGTGAGAGGCCCAAACTGTTGGGCTGTAGCCGCGGTACCTGTGACGGCGCTGACCACCGAATTGGTGATGACGGTGACGTCGTCGGCGAGTGCCCTTATCGCCGTGGGCACCCATTCGGCGACTGCGGTGATCACACCCGCCGCGCGGGCGGCTACACCGCCCAATTCGTAGAGGCCGAGGTTGAGAACTTGGTATGCGGCGTATTGGATGGGGTTGAGGACCGCGAACTGCGCAGTCGTCAACGCCCCGTAAATATTCCCCGTCAGAAGCTGGTTGGCGAAGATACCGATATTCTGCGGGAGCGCGAGAGCCGCCCAGTTCAACGCGCGTACCGCGCCCGGGAGCCCTTCGGTTGGTTGTGGCGCGGGCGGCGGCAGCGGCGGCACGTTCGGGTCGAAATCGGCGAACAGGTAATTGCCGACCTGGTTGATGTAGTCGGAGGCGTTCAGGGCGTACTGGGTTGCGATGGGGAACCCGGCCGCTAGGAAGTCAGGAAAGATCCCGTAATAGGTGAACGGCGCCGGCGCCGGTACCGGCGGCGGTACCGGCGGCGGTACCGGCGGCGGGAAGTCAAGAATCGAGAAGAGGTAGAGGTTGGCCTTCTGCAGGGTGTTCATCACCTCGTCGAGGGGGTCGAAGGTATACGGGTAGGCCGCCAATGCGACATCGGCGACCGTAGGAACCTTGACCGCGGGCTGGCTCAAGGCTGCAATGGTCCCAGCGCTCACCGTGACAGCTCCCACGGTAATGACTGAAGCCGTGCTGGTCAGAAGCTGTGATCGCAGGCATGCCCGCATATGTTCTCCACATCTCGATGTTTGATCTTGTACAAATCACCACCTTGGTTGCTCAGCTCAAATACCAACAGGCCCCTCGGTGTTCAACGTGGATTCAGTACCTCGCGTGCAAGCGGCGTGGCGGTGCCTTAGCCGAAGGTCCGGCTGATCAGTGTCCACTGGTTGTGGTTCTCGCGGCGCAGGTACGACAGCTCGTCGAGTACCGCTGTGGCCAAGGCCAATCCGCGCCCCCGCTTGGCCAGTGCGTCGGGTGTGCTCACCGCCTCGAGGTCAACCGCGGCCGGTTCGCCGTCATCGGTGAACACAACCTTTACCTGATGCTGCGTAACCTCAATGTCCATCCGAATGGGCACGGGTCGCCGGCCTCCGGCGTACTGGACGATGTTCGCAGCGATCTCGGCGACGCCAGTCGCTACGGTCATCCGGATGGAGGCGGGAACGTCCCGGTGTTGTGCCCAGCAACGGTCAAGTGCCCGGTGAATCTTGTCCAGCAGGTCCGGGCCGGTCACCGTCTCAAGCACTCTTCGTTGCGGTGCAGTCATACTTGTCCAAGAATCACTTCTGGTCGTCGAAAGCCGTTTCCGGGGACGTGACGGTACGCAAGACACGATTTACGTTCGTCAGTTCCATGACCAGAGTCGCCTGCTCGGTGGGGGACATAATTTTGAGGTCCCCGCCATTGTCTCTGGCGGCCTCGAAGCCGGCCACAATTGAGCCCAGGCCGGAGGAGTCGATTAACTCCACGGCAGACAGATCGACCACGACGCGGGTATGCCCCGCGTCCACCAAGCCGATCAGCTGTTTGCTCAGACCGGCCGCCACTGGCAAATCAAGACGGCCACGAGGAGCAACAACTACCACGCCGTCGCCAGTGATGCGGGTCGGGAATTCGGCGGGTTCTCGGCCTCGGCCCCTCATCGGTGGCTCCCTTCCTGTCCTTTCGGTAGGTGCTGAAAGCCTAACTAAGGCATCCGGGTTTGCGATTTCGCTTCGCGGCTTTTTCGTGTTTTCGCCGTTTGGTTGGTTCCTGTGACCCAAGGTCCGGTCCGGATGCAGTTACCCGTATTTCGGCGCGTCGCACTCTCCGCTGTGATGGAATGCGGGCGAGATTTTTCCTGTTTGGAGGGGCGGGATTACTGGTGTCGAAACCGGCTTTGGAGGGCTCTGAGCTGCCAATTCGCGGCGCCGCGGCCGTCGGTGCCGTCGTCATCGCTCTCTACGCACTGCTTGTCTTCGCGCGGTGGCCGAATGCCGAGTTCGTCAGGAGTCTGACTGACTTCACATTTCCAGTGGCTAGTTTGGTTTACGTACCCCTGGCAGCACTGACCGCGGGGTCGGCCCGGGGACGGTTACGAGCCGCCTGGCTTGCGTTGACCGTCGGCTTCGCCTTCTGGGCAGTGGCCGAGTGGCTATGGACGTACTACGAAAACATCGTCGGCGAGGTGCCGTATCCGTCGTGGGCCGACCTTTTTTATATGCTGTACGTTCCTGGCGTCGCGGCGGCACTGCTCCTCTTTCCCAGTGTCGACACCTGGCGTTACCGGAGCCGGCTGATCGTCGATGGTGTGATCGTGACGACGTCGCTCTTCCTGATCTCGTGGCTCACCGTTATGGGTCCGATCTGGACAGCGGGTGCCGACGATCGGTTGGAATTCGCCCTGTCGTTGGCGTATCCGGCTGGTGATGTTCTGCTCCTGGCCATTGGCCTGATGGTTCTGGTGCGGGCGCCTGCAGAGTTGCGTCTGACCTTGAGCCTATTGGTTGCCGCGCTGGCCTTTTCGGCGTTGGGCAACGGAGTGTGGTCCTACTTCAGCGACCCTCAGGCCTATCGGGTTGGGGGGTTGGCTGACGTCTTCTATTTCGCGAACATCGTGTTCTTCGTTCTGGCATTGATCGCAGGCCGACGTGTCCGACAGATTGACGACGTTGGGCAGGACGACTCACCGGGCCGACTCTCCCTCTGGCTGCCCTTGCTGCCCGTGGTGATCGCTGCGGTGTTCGTAGCCGTATCGAGCCAAGAGGCGATTATCAAACCACCGGTGTTGGCAGCCGGTTCGGTACTGATTACTGGCAGTTTGGTGCGACAACTGATCCAGGGGGACGATCTTCTCGGTCGCGAACGAAGGAATCGTGTTCTTGCGGAACGCCTTAACGAGGAACTGGACAACGCTGCCCGCTACGTTGCCTCGATTCTGCCCGACGACCTGCACGGCCCGGTTTCGGCGACCTCACGTTATCTGCCATCCCGATCGGTCGGAGGGGACTCCTTCGGCTACGCCTGGGTCGACGACGACCACCTGATCGTCTACATCATCGACGTCTCCGGCCACGGAGTGAAACCGGCTCTGCTGTCGGTCTCGATCCACAACCTGCTGAGATCGGGGACGCTGCCGGCGGAGATGCTCCTGGCGCCGGATCGGCTGTTCACTGAACTCAACAGACGCTTCAGCATGAAGAAACAGGACGGTCACTACTTCACCATGTGGTACGGCGTCTACCTGCGGTCAACGGGTGAATTGCGGTACGCGAATGCGGGTCACCCGCCGCCGTTGTTCATGCCTGGCGAGGGGTCGGGCGCGGTCGTTCTTCACCAAGTCGGCGGGATGCCGGTGGGGATGCTCGCCGACAGCGAGTTCATGGCGGAGACTTGCGTTGTTGCGCCGGGATCCCAGATCCTGCTGTATAGCGACGGCGTGATGGGTGAACCGCCGCGACTGGCTGAATTCGCAGCCCGATGTGCCACGTTGGCCGCGACGTCCGAGGATTGGCTGGACTCACTCGTGCCGATGTTGCCCACCGATGCCGAGGGCCACTACAGCGACGACTGTTCACTGGTTTTGCTGACATTTCCCGGAGAAATGGCTAGCCCAAACGGCTCACTGGCTCAGCGGGTGTCGGGGCACCGGTCCTGAGTAGTTTCCCGTGTTGCTTGGCGCGGTAGACGGTAACCGCTTCGGCCCGCGACGCGACCTCCATCTTGCTAAGTACGCGATGGACGTGGTTTTTTATCGTCGGCAGAGTCAGCATGAGTCGTGACGCAATCTGCTGATTGGTCAGGCCCTCCGCTATCAGTCCCAGAATCTGGAGTTCCCGCTCGGTCAGCCGTTCGATGCCGGCATCCGGATTGATGTCCTGGGAGAACGAGTACACCCGCCGCAACAGCATCGCTGACACCTCGGTGGAACACAGCGCATGGCCGCTTGCGGCGGCCCGAAGGGTTTCCAGCATCCTGTCGAAGGACTCCGTGCGGAGTAGCAGTCCAGAAACTCCCGCTTCGGCGGCAGAGATTATCTCCGCCTCGCGCTCCAGCGACAGGTCGAAAACCACCACCGCGCCCGAGGAGCCGAGACGGCGACCTACCTTGATCACCATGGAGGCGTCGGGGAGACCGGTCTTGACCACGACGATCGTGGCTTGGTCGCTATCGGCGACCGCTAGCAGGGACGGCAGGTCCCATGCCCCGTCGGCCGCGATGCCGTGGGCACTCAGTTGCGCAACGAGACACTCACGTTGTGGCCGCCCGTCATCGACGACGATCACCCGGTGCTCGATTCCCGATGATGCAGTGATGAAGGGACTTTAGCCCCGAGCCAATCACTTCGTCATCGATAGCGGATTGGTACTGAACCCAAGTTGAACCCTGGTGTTTATATGCAGGTCAGCCCGCGCCAGAGAGATTTAAGGGCCGGACTAGTAGCCGATCGGCCAAGAAGGCCGGTTGCCGCGATTGAGGGGTGTTGGATGTCTGTTCACGACGAGCATGGCCGACAGAAAGTCGCACGGGCCGGTGCGGCCATGTTCGCGTTGGGCCTGATGATCGCAGGTCCGCATGCTGCCGGGGTGGCCGCCGCTGACACCGGCGAGGACGCTTCCCCGGTGTCGGCCAGTACGGCCGACTCCAACCCGGCGGCGCAGGCGGGGCCGGCTGGGCGGGGAGTGGCCCGGTCGACTACGGCGGCTGAACGGTCCACCCGATCGGCACGTAGTGAGCGCGCCGGTGCCGCGAATGCACCGCGGGCTGCTGCGGCGGGATCGGCGCCCGCGCGCCGCGGCTCGTCGAAAGGGGTCGGCCGCGTGGCTGCTGCGCCCTCCGCCGCCAGTGACTCACCTGCCGCAGAGACTGCGGCCTCGGCACCAGTTCGCGAACCGGTTGTGGGCGGCGGCAGTATGACGCTGCCCTCCACCGACACGGTGCCCACGGTCTCGACAGCTTCGACTCTCCCGGACTGGGCGGCCGAGGCTGCCATCCTCAACCCTCAACGGCCCATCGCCCCCAGCGCGAAGACAGTCGGCGTGAACACGCCTGTGCTGACGGCACTGGCCAATGGGATCAACGGAGCCCTCGACGGCTTGGCAAATCTGCTGTCCAACTTCCCCGCCGGCCCGGTCAATGATCTCCTCGCCGGAGCGCTGCTGCTGACCCGTCGTGCCCTGTCGCTCATCGAGCCCGTCCCTGCCAGCGCGCCGGTGGCTACGTCGGTATGGCTGCCAAACGCCGGCACCTACGGCACCAACGGCGAGATGAACTTCGTAGTCAACTTCGACCAGCCCGTCGTAGTCACCAACGCCAACGTGGCGCTGCCCGTCGAGATCAACTACGTCCTGTCCAACGCGAAGTACGTGAGCGGCTCGGGAACGGGCAGCCTGCTGTTCAGCCTGGACACTCCGGCCGGGGAGTTGGACCCGAGCGGCATCGACCTCGGCACGGTAAGCACGCAGACCGCTCTCCGGGTGTTCGACTTCGGCACCCGCATCGTTGCAAAGTCGAATCAGGCAGTGGCTAGCAGTGCCATCCCGACGGTCAACACCAGCGGCGTCACGGTGGACTCGATGGGACCGCAGATCACCGGCCGCAGCCAATTGACTGTCAGCGGCAGCAGCGTGAGCCTGACCGTCACTTTCGACCGTCCCGTCATTGTGACCGGAACGCCGACCGTGCCGGTGGTCCTCGACAGTGGCCTGAGCACCCAACGGAACGTCGACCTCCAGTACGTACGTGGCAACCAGACCAACACCCTGACCTTCCGCCTCAACAACCCGTCGGGGACGACGATCACCTCGGCGGCGTTCGACAAGTTCGTCGGCGACGTGATCTATCTGTCGCCGACCGCCGGCATCAGCGACCGGACCGGCAGCCAGATCTACACCCTTGAGGGCAACATCGACACGCCGCTGATCGAGAACGGTAACCACGTCGTGGTGATCGGCCAACACTTCGAGAAACTGCAAACACAGACGAGGGCGGATCTCAATGCCATCCTGAACGGGGTCCCGTGGACGGACCCGGGGAACCCGGACGTAACCACGAAGGGCGGTGAGAACGCGTTCTGGGCCGAGTCAACTGTCGGGCCGCCGTTTTACGGCTTCGATGCCAAAGGCAATCCACTTCAGTGGCCGTTCGACACGCCCTATCAGGTCCCGACACCTGTGCCGGCGACGTATGACGTCGCGCTCTACCGGGTGGCGTACCGCACATCGGTGCCGGAGGAGCAAAATCGATATACGACGGCGTACGGAATCGCAGCGGTTCCCGTCACAAGTTACGACAAAGATAACAAGGCGACCCCCGTCACCGGAGCCGTCAATGTCGTCGAGTGGCAGCAGCCCACCGTGTTCGATCTGAAGTATTCGGCGCCGTCGCAGGCCTTTACGTGCGGGGCTGTACCGACCTGCGCGAAGCAGGGGTCCGAGAACGCCCCGCCCAGGTTCAACATCGCCCAGTTCGGTGGCCAGGGCTATGCGGTGTTCATTCCCGATCCGTTCGGTATGGGTAACTCGCCGAATCACTACGCGTACCAAGTCGTGAACAGCGCGGCGCAATACAGCACCGACATGCTGACAGCGGGTCAAGCGCTGTTGGCCGCAAACAATCTGCAGCAGAGCAACCTGTTCATCGCCGGTTGGTCGGCCGGCGGAAATCAGAATGCTGCGTTCCTACAAAGCCTGAACAAACAAGGTGTGGCCGTGTCCGGAGCGGTGATCGCCTCCTCCCCGTTGTTCGTCGGACAAACGGTCAAAAATGGAATCTTCCATCCCCGGCAGTGGGTCTACGCGCCGCCGACGAGTACTGGCGACGCCGTCTGGCTCAACATTGCGTTGGCGTACACCGCGTTCGCCAAGGGCGGTTATGCGGGTCAGCCGTCGGTGCCGCTGGAGCTCCTCGGTAATTACTACGATGCCGCGCGGCGGATCTACACGCAGCAGTACACGGAGCTCAAGCTTGGTTACGCAATTCCTGGTATTCAGGAATCCTTCGGTGTGACAGTCGTCTTCACCGACGTCGACGGTAAAGAGCAGACTGAGTTCTTCCCCTACCAACTGAGATCTACACCGGATCCCACCAACCCTCAGAACGGTGCCGTTGTCCTGAAGTACTCGACCACCGAGGCGGCCTACGACGAGAGTGAATACGCAAAGCTCATGAACGACGCCGACAGCATTACCGGCCAGAAGCTATGGACAAGCCCGGTGATGATGAATTACGGCGCACAGGACGAGGTTCTACCGTGGCAAGCCGGCTACGACGTTTACCTCTATCAAACGCAACAATTGGGCAATCAGAACATTCAGTTCAACACCCCCGATGGTGGAATCCCTGCGGCCAATCACCGCGGGACCTACCTACAGGCGATGGCGAATGCGCTGCAGTGGTTCAACTCGATCGCTGGGTTCATCATCACATCGCCCTCCCAAAACTGAGCGGTGATGACGACGCTTCGGTGGGGTGCACGCGCAGGGGCGGCAGCATTCGTCCTCGGGTTGTCGTTGATGGGACCGCAGGGCCTGGGAGTGGCCGCTGCTGATACCGGTGACACCGGTGATGCCGCGGTCTCAGCGGGTTCGCCGGAGGGTCGCGCGGATACGGCGCGATCGGGCCGTGTCGGCCGGCAACCGGGCGCGGTCCGGCCGGCACAGCGAGAGGTCAACTCACGAGCGCGCGGCGCCGCCGCGGTACGGCCGGCCAAGTCTGCGTCGGCCACCGCCGACTGGGCCGGAGCGCCGACGGCCATGCCCGTCGTCGTCCAATCACCCCTCGAGGTCGTCGCGGCAGCGGCCAAAACCGTGCGTCAGCTCCAGCTTCCCGCCCCTGCTGCGCCACGACGGGCCGCAGCAGCTGCCGACCGAGCCGTGGTGGGAGCCGCCGTCGCATCCCTGACGCGCCCGCTGGCCGTCGCCCCCTCGGTGCCGCCGGCGCTGACTGCCTTCCGCGACGCCGTCGGAGCCGTCGAGACGACCTTGTTCAACACCCTGGAGAACATCCTCGTCGATCTGCCGGCCAACGACGTCAGCAACTTTCTCGCCGGCGCGCTGCTGATGGTGCGTCAGAAATTCTTCAACCAGGCTCCGCAGGCCACCGGGGCTGCCTCGTACACCTCTGCGGACGGACTCGTCAACGGACGTGTCGGAGCGATCGACCTCGAGGGCGGAACTCTCAGCTACACCGTGGTCGCCGGCCCGAAGTTCGGGACCGTGGAAGTTGACGCCAACGGTCTCTACGTCTACACCCCGGGCGCCGACTACGCGGGATCCGACGTCTTCACGGTGGACGTCTCATCCAACACGCTGGGGCTGAATCTGCTGACTCCGTTCGCCGACAACACCTCCCGCTTGGTGAACGTCCGGTTGGGTGCGCCACCCCCGGCGACTCCTTTCGCCGACCCTGCCGGGCAGAGCCCGCAGTTCCCCGACGATGTGGCGGTGTACCTGCCCAATGCCTCCGGCTACATCACCGTCGGCCGCACCTGGCTGGGTCCTACGGCCAGCGTCACCCTGACCGACACCACATCGGCCACCGAGGTGTCGTGGATGGACTCCACCGGCGATCTCGGCCAGATGAGCATGGCCGACGCGGCGCAGCTATGGCCGAAGTTCGAGGCCAAAGCCCTCCAGAGTGGCGGCGGCGTGGATCTGGGTGTCTCCTTCTCGGCCGATGACGGCACCAGCGTTGCGCTGATTCTGTCGCGGGCGTCGTTGAGCACAAACAGCGACGGGCAATACGTGTTCACCGGGAACCTGAGTGCCGACCCGGCCTCGCGACCGGATGCTCTCGATCAGTGGGACGTGGTCGGGTCCGGGTACAAGACGCAGTACAACGACTTCCGCACCATCTACGGACTCGCCGGTCTCGGAATCCCCAGTCCGGCACCGATCACCATCGATTTCCAGAATGCCGCTGTGTTTTCTGATACCGCCAGCGCCATCAGCTACCAGCAGTACGGGTTGTACGCGTTCGACCATCAGCAGACGGACTACACCTACAGTGCGGGTTCGCCCGTCACGTCGGTGACATCCGATGCGGTGAATGCCGCTGTAACTGCTGAAAAAGCAACGAGTGCGGTGACCGCGTCGATCCCGTTGGAACAGTCCTTCGTCATCGGCCGCAAGGACGGGTCGGTCGAACTGTGGACCGGTGGAGTCAAGAGCCTTCTGCAGGCGCCGACTGTCAACGGGGCCTCGGTGGTCAGCATCGTGTCCTACGATCGCCCGCTGCAGGATGCCGACGGTGCGATGGTGGAGAGCAGTTTCACGGGCAGCATCGACGGCAATCTCCTGACGGTCAGCGCGCTGGGTGCGGGCAGCACCGTGACGGTCGGTGCGGAGATCGCCGGCACCGGCATCCAGGCGGGGACAGTCATCACGAAGTTCGTCGTTCCGGAGACGAGCCGGTGCATCGAGAAGAAGGGTGATGACTGCGTCAAGTCCACTGGGGGCCAGGGCGGCGAGATCGGCGGCCTGGGCACCTATGAAGTGAGCATCCCCCAATCCGTTGCAGCCATGGTGATCACCCAGCCCTCGGTCCTGGCCAAGGCGCCCGGGTTCGTCGTCGCCCTCAGCGACGGGACCGTCCGGCTGTGGTCGGCCACCAACGGCTGGGTCGAACTGCAAAACAGCCTCTGGGGCACGGGTTCAACGCGGACGGTCAAGGGTATGACGACCTTCGGCGACGGTGTCGCCGTCGGCTTGGACGACGGATCGCTGCGGGTGTGGAGTGGTCCTGACGGCCAGGCCGCCGATGCATGGAAGAACAACTGGGTCAACGTGCGTGACTGCCAGGGGTCGACGGGGTGTGGAGCCGTGGAGAAGATGGCGGCCGTGAAGGGCGGCGTCGTGGTGGCCAATGGTCCGGCGCGCCTGCTCTTCTTTTCGGAATCGAACCCGGGGGTCCCGGTTTTCCTGCAAGGTGCGCCGACGGGTTGGAGGATCACCGCGATGACGGCCTTCGCTGACGGTGTGGCGGTGGGCTTACAAAACGGTGGGGTGTACTACTGGGACCTTCGGTCGTCGGGCGGTCCCGCCTTCACCCGTGACGCCAAGGAATTGATTGCCGGCGGTGCCAGTGGAAGTCCGGTTAATACCCTGGCTCCCTACCTCCAGACCCCCAGCTCGACCAATCAGAATCTGATCGTCGGCTACGGGGGACTGGGGTCTGTTGACGAGATCGTCGGCTACGACAGTTCCAAGCCGTTCGTGGTACCGCTGCACGACAAGGGGTGGGGGTCTGCGGTTACGTCCATGACGACGTTCAATTCCGCGGCCGTCAACAACGTCTCCGGCGTGATCGTCGGCCTGGCAAACGGCTCGGTGCAGTTGTGGAACGGCCGAACCTCCAACACCGGCCAGGACTACTGGACGGAACTGCACGACCCGGGCTGGGAGAGCAGTGTCAAGACGCTGATTCCGTTCCGGCAGAACCTCCCGGACGACAAGGGCAACGTCGTACCCCGCGACGGTGTCGTCGTCGGGTTGGAAAACGGATCGGTGCAGCAGTGGTCCGGACTGATCACCGGCAAGACCGGTCAGGCCGATTGGACTCAGATCGTCTGCGGTCCCCAGGGCTGCGTTGGCCCCCCGCCGACGCCCGACCCATCACCGAGTCTGGGCAAGGACGGCACGCTGAAGGCGGCTGTGGACTTCGCCAAGGGTGCGGTGAAAGACGGAGCCACGTGGGGTACCAACATCGGCGGGGCGTACGACCCGCTGTTCTACGGGACTAACCTGCTTCCGCCGTGTTCTCAGAACAACACGTGCGATGGCCAATTCGTGCCGATCGCGGTGAGTGTCGAGAAGTCTCCGCTGGAGAGGGAGTGGCCGCAGTTGGACGCTTCGGTGAAGCTGTCCTACGACGTCAACGCGATCGCCTACGGCTACGCGTTCATGCCCAATGGTTTCTGGGCCAAGCTCAATCCCGGTAAATGGTCACTGGCCGCACTCGGCGCCGTGGAGACCGGTCCGTCACTGACCTTGAAGCTGGGTCAGGGCGGCACCATCAACGTGCCGCGACAGAATCTGGTGGACTGGGGCTTCTCCACCCCCGGTCCGCTGGGGATCGACCGCGTCGCTCTGGGTCTGGGAGTTGACGGAGAACTGACCGCCCAGTTGGCCTGCGGGGCGAGTAACTGCCCGGACAAGCTGAACGCCCACGCCTACGTGGTGCCGGGTGTGTTGCTCACGTACAACACCCAGGCCAAGCCCCGTGGCGTCGGGCTCGGCTTCGGCTGGTATCCGGACCTCGAGTACAGCGACTTCACGAAGGTCACGGGGGCCAGCGTTGCGGCAACCTTGACTCCGTACGCCACGTTGTCCTACGGAATCTTCACTCCGAAGACGTGGTGGCTGATCGGCGGATGGTCGCTCTTCAAGTTGGGGGTGGGCTATGAGAATCCGCTGACGACGACGATAGCGGCCGGACAGGGCCTCAGCGCATCACTGGCACTCGGTTCCCAAGGGTTCATCACAACTCACGCGGGCATTTTGGAGTCGCTGACGTCGAAGTTAAGCTGGGACAACAGATTCCAGGTATACGACGTGAACTCGACCTATACGTTGTGATGGTCTACACGAGGACCAATCGGGCATTCGCCGCCTAGTTCTCTTCGCATGACAGATGTGGCAGGTAAGTAATTCATGCTCCTTCGAACCGGCGACAAGAGCGTCACCCCGATCGAGCTGATTCTGGATGTGGTCTTCGCGCTGGCGTTCAGCCAGTGCACCGACTACATGATCACCCAGGGCGGTTGGCAGGGCATCGCTGACGGGGTCATCACCCTGGCGTTGCTATGGCGCGGATGGGTGGAGTTCTCCTGGTTCGGCAGCGACTTCGACCCGAATTCCGTGGTCGTGCGATTGGCGATATTCACCGCCATGGGCGGGTTCTTGACGATGGCCGTCACCATGTCGCGCGCCTTCGACGACTTCGCCTTCAGTTTCGTGGCGGCCTATGCCGTCATCCGGCTCGTGCAGATGGGCCTCGGTCGGTTGGCGAGCAGACAGGACGGCGTATTCCGGACGGCGGTGAACCGCAGCGCCATCAGCGGTCTGGTTGGGCTGACGCTGCTGTTCGCGGGTTCCTTCATCGACGGCTCCTGGGGGTACGTCTGCTGGGTCGCGGCGATCGTCGCCGACTACGTCATGGCCGTTTTCACCCGGTTCGGATGGAAGCTGAACGCCGGGCACTTCGCCGAGCGGTACAGCTTGATCGTCATCATCGCCATGGGTGAGTCCATCCTGTCGATCGGAGTTGGTGCGGATGTCGCCCATGCCAACGGCCGCACCCTTCTCGTCGCCATGACGGGGGTGGCATTCGTCGCCGGCCTGTGGGCGACGTACTTCGACGGCACCGACACCGCCGCCGAGCACATCCTCATCAACACCCC
>JBAXIA010000059.1:0-17298 GCA_037138615.1 Mycobacteriaceae bacterium
ACGCGGAGGGGATCACCCTGGGACCCGACGGGAACAACGTCTGGATTTCCGATGAGGTCGCCTCCAGCATCAACGAATTCAGCCTTACCACCGGTCTGATGGTGGGTTCGGTCGCGGTGCCCGATATCTACCGGCCGTCCAACGTTCAAAACAACATGGGTCTCGAATCGCTGAGCTATGGCCGAGGCAGGCTGTGGACAGCTAACGAAGAAGCGCTGAAACCAGACGGGGCACTGTCCACGACCTCAGAGGGAAGTTGGGTCCGGATCCAGGAGTTCGACGGACCGACCCTGACACCGGGGACCCAGTATGCGTATCGCACCGATCCGATTTCCCGACTGTCTCCGTTCGTGACCGTCGAACGCAGCGGCCTTGTTGACCTTCTTGCTCTTCCCAACGGCGATGTCCTGGCCCTAGAGCGGGAACTGGGCGGTTTTCTCCCGCATTACCGCACGCGGATCTACCTGGTCGATTTCACCGGAGCATCGGACGTCGCGCACGTGGCCAGTCTCAGCTCGGGTGGTTTCACGGCGGTCGGCAAAACGCTTCTCTGGCAGGGCAATACCGGATTCAGCAACTTTGAGGGCATTACTCTTGGGCCCCAGCTGGGCGATAGTTCCTATGCCGTGCTGCTAGTTTCCGACAACGGCAGCGGCGCCATGGGCCAACGCCAAAACAGCTTCAGCCTCACCCTGAAAGGTCTTACCGGGCCGACGACGGAACCGACTGATATCTCGGTGTAGTCACCCGCCACAGTCGCTGAGCACCCAGGCGATCGCGTCGTGTTCGGCCGGTGTCACCCACAGGCCGTAGGCGGATTTGATATCGACGATGCGTGTGACGAATGGGCAGCGGTAGGACTTGTTGGGCGGCAACCACGTTGCCGCGTCACCGTCCCCCTTCTCCTGGTTTATCCACCCGATCGTGGTCTGCAGATTAAGCGGATCATTGGCGAAGTTGGTGCGCGTGAACAGATCCAATTGTTGCGCGCCGGTCTGCCAGGCATCGGATAATGCGACGACGTGATCGATCTGAACGTCCGCCGACGTAGCCGGACCGCGCTCGAACTCGACGGTGGTGCCGGTGTAGGGGTCATCGAGGATCCCGCTGAGAACCGCGCAACCATTGGATCCTGGCTTGAAGACCACATCAATGAGATCTCGGCGCAGGATGTCATTGCGGGTGTCACATCCGTTATGGCCCAGGGGCACTGTCACATCATCAGTCCAGGAGTCTCCGAACTGCCCGCGTGAGTATCCGGTCTTAGGCGCACGTCCCTTGATGGGCAGGGTGTCGAGTTTGGCAAGGGTGTCGGCGACCGACGCCTGCGGGTCCGCGGCCACCGACGGTGCCAATGCGAACAATCCCCCTGCGAGTACCGCGACGCAGGCAAACCGAATCAGCACCGGCTGCTAGCCCCACCAGAACGAGGTGGCGATCGCCACATACAGCGCGATCAGCGCTGCGCCCTCGAACCAGTTCGATTCCCCGTCGAAGGTCACCAGGACCGCCACCAGGGCAGACATCACCATGGCCGCCAGCAGCAGCGGGGACAGCACAAGATCGAAACCGGGTTGACCCAGGAAACCCGCCGCCAGGCAGACGATCGGCGCCACTGTGAGCGCAATCTGAACCGGCGACTGCAGGACTACCTGAACGGCATAGTCCATCTGGTTCTTAGCGGCCAGCTGAATACCGACAACGTTCTCCACGGCATTGCCGGCGATGGCCACAATCACCAGGCCGGCGAACACCTGGTTGATCCCCATCGAGTCCATAGCCGGCTGCAGGGCGGCGACGAACCACTCCGAGACGAATGCTGCCCCGATTCCGGTAGCCGCGAGCATGCCGATCGCCATCGCCAACGGCCATTCGCCGTGCGCGGCAACCTTACTTGCGGCGGCGGCCGAATCCGGGCTCGCAACAATCGGAGACGGACTTCGGGAATGCCCGGACTGGTCGGCAGACGCTCTACGTGCCAGGGTCGCCGGCAGCGAGAGCGCAAATAGCCCCAGCATGACAACTGACACCACGACTGACACAACCCGCTCGTGCGAGGCCGCCGGCGTGTGTAGAGATGCGGTGAGCGACGGGACGGCGAGGATGAACACCGCCAGGGTGAGCATCAGGCCCAACATGCGGCTGTCATCGGCAGCGAATCGCTGTCGCCCGTGCTTGCGGCCACCCACCAGGAAGGCCAACCCGAGGATCAGCAGGACGTTGGCCAGGATCGAGCCGACCAGGGTGGCCTTCACCACATCGAACAGGCCGGCTTTCAGAGCGAAAAGGATGACGAACAATTCGGGCAGATTGCCGAGCGCCGACTGCAGCACCCCGGTGGCACTCGGGCCCAGACGGTCCCCCAGTGCCTCCACCGAGCGGCCGACCAATGACGCAAGTGCGGCCAGTGCGACGGCGGCCACCACGAAGGAGACCACGGAATTGGCATGGGCATAGTGCAGACCTCCGGCGGCGACCGCAGAGATCACCGTGACGGCAAGCAAGATGCGGTCGCGCTGCGACAGCAATGATGCGGTAGTGGTCGGCGTCACGTAGCTACTCGCGCGCTCGATCGAATGTGATGACCTCGCCGCGGTTGATCGAAACCCAGTCGCGAGCCTCGAGATAGGGCCGAAAGGTCCGGGCGATCACCAGTTCATCGGCAGCGGTCTTGGGCCGCTGGAGTTCATAGAGATGTGGGAACTCCGTCCACGCCACGACTGCATCCCAGAGGCGCAGTGCGGCATCCCCGGTGGGAGGATCCACCAGAACCGGACCGAACAGACACTGGCCATCGGGAAAGAACAGCGTCGGCACGCCGTAACCGGCGGCGGCCACTACCCGCTGATGATCGGCCAGAACTTCATCATTGGTCGTCGGATCGGCGATGGCCTCATCGACCAGTCCGGGGTCGAATCCAAGCTCTTCGAGCAGATGCCGAGCGACCGCTTTCTCGTGCGGCTTGTGGCCCTCCACATGCAGTGCTCGCGCGGCCCGTTCGTACCATGCGTCCACATCGGCCATCGAACGGCGGCGCAGCAGCGCGCCGATGCGCATCATCGACCAGCCGTAGGACCATTCCCGTTCCCAGGGGTGTTTCTTGCCCTCCTGCCGGTTGATCTCCTCAAGGCTGAAGAACCGCCAGTTCACTTCAAGTCCAGTCAGATCACGGACCGTGCGAATCCACCGCGAAGTCTGATAGGCGTACGGGCACATGACGTCGAAGTGGAAATCGACGGACTCTGGACGAGTACTCACGCCTTGAACATTAGTCGCACGGAAGGTGACTCTTTGCCGGATTCGCCGCGGGCCCGTGGACCGGCGGTGGCACCATTGGCCTCGATTGAACTATGGACAGCAAGGGGTACGGCGTGGCACTCGTCTTGGCATTCGGGGTGATGTTGCTGATCAGCGTCTCACTATCCGGACTGGCCGCACGCACGGTGCTGTCTACCGCGCTGCTATTCCTGCTGGCCGGTGCGGTGCTCGGTCCCGGCGGCCTGGGCCTTGTGCAGAAGAATGCCGAGGACGAGATTGTCGCGGTGCTTGCCGACATCGCCCTGTTCACCGTGTTGTTCACTGACGGCCAACGCGCCAGCGTGCCGGCGCTGCGAGAGGGATGGCGCCTGTCGGGTCGCGCGCTAGGACTCGGTATGCCACTGGCGATGATCGGGATTGCCGTTCCCGCACACTTTCTCGTCAACCTCGACTGGCCGACCGCATTCCTGCTCGGCGCAATCCTTTCGCCCACCGACCCGGTGTTCGCCTCGGCATTGGTAGGCCGGGCTGATGTGCCCTTGCGTCTGCGACGGTTGCTCAATGTGGAGTCCGGACTTAACGACGGACTCGCACTGCCCTTCGTCCTGATCTTTCTCGCGATGGCCAAGCACGAGAACTCACATATCAGCACGGTTCTGGTGGAGTTGCTACTCGGCCTTGCCATCGGAATCGGTGTTGCCGCTCTCGTTGCGCTGGCCTGGCGCAGCAAGATCTTGACGGCCGAACCGCGGCTGCAACCACTGGGCCCCGTGGCGATCGCGGTGGTGGTGTACGCGATGTGTCATCTGACTCACGCAAATCCCTATCTGGCAGCGTTCGCGGCCGGCTCCACCCTGGCCACCCTCGACCATGTCGCCGCAGAGAGCTTCGAACCGTTCGGCGACCTGCTCTCGGAGTTGACCAAGTTCGCCGCTCTCCTGGTGTTCGGAACTCTGATCACCCCGGAACGACTGTCCCATCTCGGTTGGCAGGGCTGGCTTTTGGCGGTGCTCGCCATCGTGCTGGTGCGGCCCGCCTCAATGCTGCTGTCACTGCTGCGCACCCCGATGCCACGTTCGGAGCGGCTGACCGCCGCGTGGTTCGGCCCGAAGGGTTTCGCGTCCGTGGTCTATGGCCTACTCGTCCTGCAGGCCGGCCTGCCGAATGGAGAACTGCTCTTCGACCTGATCGCCGTGACGATCGCGATGTCGATCATTTTGCATTCCTCCACCGACGTGCCCGTTGCACACTTGCTGCGGATCGAGCCCCCCGACCACCTGCCGGCCGGTCACTACGATCCCATCCCACCTGCGCAGGCCGTCAGCGACCGAGGCAGCTGACGGCAACCGCCTGCATCTGCGGTGGACGTATGCGATATTCCTAAGGTGCGAGAGACCTTCAACAACCAAAAGGTCAGGGCCGTCGTGGCCGACGATCACCCGCTCTTTCGGGACGGTCTGGTTCGAGCGCTGACCGGCAGCGGGCTGGTGGATGTGGTCGCCGAAGCCGAGGACGGCCCGTCGGCGTTAGAGGCGATCAAGAAGCATCAGCCGCAGGTTGCGCTGCTCGACCATCAAATGCCCGGCATGGACGGCGCCCAGGTCGCCGCGGCTGTGCTGCGCGATGAACTGCCGACCCGGGTCCTGCTGGTATCGGCGAACGATGACGCCGCGATCGTCTACCACGCCCTGCAGCAGGGTGCGGCGGGATACCTGCCCAAGGAGTCCTCCCGCGCCGAGATCGTTCAGGCCGTCATCGACTGCGCAGAGGGCCGCGACGTCGTCGCCCCGCAACTGGCCGCAGGGCTCGCCACGGAGATCCGCCGCCGGGCCGAGCCAAGCGGGCCGACATTGAGCGGCCGGGAGCGAGAGATCCTCGCGATGATCGCCGAGGGTGGCAGTATCCCGATGATCGCCAAGACATTGTTCCTCGCGCCCTCGACGGTCAAGACCCACGTGCAACGGCTGTACGAGAAGCTGGGCGTCGGGGATCGGGCCGCCGCGGTCGCCGAGGCAATGCGCCGGGGACTCCTGGACTGACGTGAGACGTTTCGTCGTCGGCGTTCTTGATTTCCTCACCGCCGAGCCGTTGCGGATACGGTCGTTTCTCCGTCTCGCTCTGATCGTTCTGATCGCACTGCTGGTCTATTTCACCCACATCTCACACTGGCTGGAAAATGTATTCACAGCCGTTCTCGTGGTGTACGCCATCGGCGCGATCGCCTGGCTGATCCTGATCCTCCGCGGACCGATCCGATGGTGGTACATCTGGGCCTCAACAAGCGTCGATGTGGTGATGGTCATCATCTTGTGCATCGCGTCGGGCCCCGGGACCAAATCGCTTCTCCCCATCTTCTTCCTGCTACCGATCTCGGTCGCCTTTCTCGATAGCCCAATGATCACCGCCGCACTGGGGTTGAGCGCCTCCTTCGGCTATCTGCTGGCCTGGATCGTCTACGCCAACCGTGATGAGGCGATGGGTCACGTTCCGCGTGTGGTCTACGTACAAGTCGGCTGCCTGCTCTGGCTGACCGTGGCGATCACCGCGTTGTCCTACACCCTGGCTCGGCGCGCGAAACGGGTTGAGAGGCTGCTTGATGTGCGACGCCGACTCGTAGCGGAGTCAATGCGGGCCGAGGAGCGCCAGAACAGGGAACTCTCCGAACAACTCCATGACGGGCCGCTGCAGAACCTGCTCGCCGCACGGCTGGATCTCGACGATTTGCGCGAAAACCCCACTGCAGAGGGATTCAACCGTCTCGACACCGCACTGCGTGACACGGTCACCACGCTGCGAACCACCGTCACCACCCTGCATCCGCAGGTACTGGCCCAGGTCGGACTCGCCGCAGCAGTGCGGGAACTCATCGGCAAATATCAACAACGCTGGAATGTCGAGATCACCGCCGACCTCGATGATGTCGGCAGGCCGCGAGCTCAGACTCTGCTCTACCGTGCTGCCCGCGAACTGCTTGCCAACGCCTACAAGCACTCTCGCGCCACTGAGGTCACCGTACGTCTGCACCGCGTTGGCGATACGACGGTGCTAAGTGTCGGCGACGACGGGGTCGGTTTCGACACCGCGATACTGGCGGCTCGGGTCGCCGATGGCCATATCGGACTCGCCTCCCTCATCAATGGTGTCGAGGCGGCAGGCGGCTCCATTGAAATCGACGACACCGGTGGACGCGGTACTCTCGTGACCGTCAGCATGAACGACGAGATCGGACAACCATGATCCGGACTAGCACCCGATTCGGTGTGTTAAAGGCACTCGGGTTGGTGCTATGGATGCTGCGCTACGACCTTGTGGCCGTGGTGATCGTCGCCGCAGTGATGGCCCTGCTCTCCGACAAGGTCGCCTTCCAGGGTGCCGCGGCGATCGTTCCTCTGCTCGGCGTCGTCGTCTCCATCTTCATCGGCTTCCGCAACAGCAATGCCTACAGCCGGTGGTGGGAGGCCCGAACCCTGTGGGGCACCATGGTCGGCAATTGCCGCGCTATCAGCAATGCCCTGATCGCCGTAGACGACTGCTCAGAAGAAATGGCCGTGATCGTTGACCGGATGCGCCGCCGCCAAGTCCGCCATGCCTGGCAACAGGCTGCTGAATTGCGGCGAGTGCCCGTTTTGCCCGGAGTCGTCGACCTCACTCCGGAGGATCCGGTCGACGCGAGTGCCGGCGCACTGCTCGGTCTGCAGGCCCGCGACGTACGTGATCTGGTGCGCGCCGACAGGATCGACCGCCAGGGCCGCGTGATCCTGACCAATCTCAACACCGCGCAAGCACTGACGGGCGGTGGCCTGGAAAGGATTCGCAACCAACCGATCCCGCTGCCCTATGCCATCTTCATCCGCTCGGTGGCGTGGTTCTTCGGCATTTTGGTATGCACCCGTTTAGATACCGGCGGCCACGACACTGTTTTTGGTCTCGGCGTGGGATTCCTGATCATGACGCTGTTCATCATCGCCGAGCGGCTCGGCCACTTCATTGAGGAGCCAATGAGCGATACCGCATTCGACTTGCCGATGTATCGGTTCTGCGCCGGCATCACCGCCGATCTGCTCGGCCCCGACCACCCGCTGGCCCGCCCACGAGACAGCGATGACGCAGTCGTCTGGATGTAGGGTCCCCCGATCGGAGGATCTGCTCGTCAGCCGGGTAAACCGCCGATCGGGCGACATCCACGGCCTCGCAAGGGTATGAAAATCTAGGCATCGAACACGATGAGAGAGGCAACAATGACCGAAGCCAGTTCGCAGCGCAGGGAATTCAATCGGCGGGGATTCCTCGCTGGCAGTCTGGCCGTCGGCGCAGCGCTCGCCGCCTGCGGGAAGTCCGCCGCACCCGCCGCGACCCTGGACTCCCAGCCGATGTCGACACCGGCAAGCCTCGATGCGGCGATCAAGGCCGCCGAAGCCGCCCGACCCCACACCGGCCGCACGGTCAGCATGACGCTGACCCCGCGACCGGTCACGGTGGATCTCGGCGGCAAAGTGGTCAATACCCTCGGCTATGCAGACACCGTTCCCGGCCCACTGATCCGCGCCAATGTCGGAGACGAACTCGAGATCGCGCTCACCAATAAACTGGATCAAACAACCTCGATGCACTGGCACGGTCTTGCCCTGCAGAACAATATGGACGGCGCCATGCCGGCCACTCCGGACGTCCCGGCGGGCGGGTCGTTCACCTACAGGTTCTCGGTTCCCGATCCTGGAACATACTGGGCACATCCGCACACCGGCGTCGACTCCGACACCGGCCTGTACCTCCCGCTGATCATCGACGACCCGAAAGCTCCCGCCGACTACGACGCAGAGTGGATCGTCATGCTCGACGACTGGACCGACGGCGTCGGCAAGTCCCCGCAGCAGATCCTCGATGATCTCAAGAAGGGCGGCATGGGCGCGATGGGCGGTGGCATGGGCGGCATGGGAGGCGCCGGTGGTAGCAAGTTGCTCGGCGGCGATCCGGGCGATGTCATCTACCCGTACTACGTCATCAATGGCAGGATCCCTGAAGCACCGACTACTTTCACTGCCAAGCCGGGACAACGGATTCGGCTGCGCTTCATCAACTCCGGCTCGGACACCGCCTTCAGGGTCGCACTGGCCGGGCATCGGATGACGGTCACCCATACCGACGGTTTCCCGGTGGTGCCGACCGAGGTCGATGCGCTGCTACTGGGAATGGGTGAACGCTATGACGCCATCGTCACCGCCGGTGACGGCATCTTCCCCATGGTGGCCCTGGCTGAGGGCAAAAACGGCGCGGCCCGGGCACTTCTATCCACTGGGGCGGGCAGTACGCCGCCGATGGCATACGAACCACCTGAACTCAATGGTCTGGTCGGCACGGTCGACATGTTCACCGCAACCCCGGAGGCCCAATTGAAGTTCACCAAGGCCGATACCGAGATGACGGCGGACCTGACCGCAGCAGCCACCGGCTACGAGTGGGGTGTCAACGGGCCCTATCCCAATAACAAGCCATTCACCATCAAACAGGGCCAGCAGGCCACTATGACCTTCGTCAATAAGAGCCGGATGTGGCACCCGATGCATCTGCACGGGCACACCTTCCAGGTGTTCAACCCAGACGGCAAACTGGGCGCGCGCAAGGACACCGTGATTGTGATCCCCGACCAATCGATCAAGGTCGCGATCATCGCCGACAACCCCGGCTACTGGCCGCTGCACTGCCACAACACCTATCACGCCGAAGCCGGCATGGCGACGACGTTCGACTACCTGAGCTAGCCGCTCCAGCCGGGGGCGTCACCGAGCCGTCTCAGCCAGCGGCGTGGGCCTTGGCCGCCCGCTTGGCGCGGTGAGGAGGGGTCGCCTTGGCAGTGCCTGCCGACTCGGTAGCGCTGGCCGAAGCGGTGTCTGCGGCAGAGGCTTGGGCCGTGGCCTGTCCACGAGCAGCGACCAGCCCCGGTGCCGCCGACCGCGCGGCGCCCGGCACCGCCGCGACCGGTGCCGCGGAGGTGCTCAGCGCAGTCGTGATGGTCCACTGCGCAGCCTGGACTGCCGTTCGGAGACTGGGAACGAAGTTGGCCGCGATATCGGTAGCGGGGTTCACGATCGGTCCGGTCTGAACGCCAGCACCGGCCGTCAGATTCAACGAGAGGCCGGGCAACCCGGACGGGCCGAGCAGCCCTTCAACGGCCGCATTCCACGCGCCTTGGAAGTTCAGTGTGCTCAGGTTGCTGATCACCGCAGTGGTTATCGCCAGCGATTTTTGGGCCGTAAGCGCGGCGCCGCCGACTGCCGCTCCGGCGAACGTCGTCACGAGCTGTGGCAGCGCGGCGATCACCGCAGTAGCCTTCGCAACTACATTGGACACCACGTAGGAGCCGGCGCCGATCAACGCCGTGGCAGCCGAGGTGATCGGGGTGATGATCGCGCCACTGAGCACGGTCAGCGCCGCGTTGACATCTCCCCCGATCGCCAGCTGCGCCGCTGTGATCAAAGCCGACGGGAAATTCCAGACACCCGCGCTCACCGCGGTCGCCGCACCGGTGACTCCGGTGAGCACATTGTTGATGTAGTTCCACCAGTTCAGATTCAACTGACCGGCGATCGGCTGGTTGTCAATGGTGATCTGGGGAAGCAGGCCCACCGCGGCGTAGTAGCCGAGCGACGCCTGGTTGTAGAGGGCATAGTTCAGGAAATCGCCGCCGCTCTGGTCAAACCCCGCGTACGGCCAGTTCGCTTCGCCTGCGCCCGGGGTGGGTACATCGCCACCGTTGTAGAAGTCGGCAAACACGTAGGTCTGACTCTGTTGCGCCGTGGCGATCAGCTGCTCGAAGGGGTTGGCAAAGGCCGCCAGGGCCACCTCTGCGGCCGAAGGCATCGCGAGCGCCGGAAGGTGCAGCTGCACCTGGCTGACCGGCATCGCGGCGATGACGCCTGCGCCGAGAACAACGACCGATCCTGCGATCAGGTGCGAACGAAGTGAGATCTGCACTATGTGGTTCCTTTCCCCGGATGACTCTTTCGCCAGAATCCACCTGCCACGGCCACAGCAGCAGCAGGCGCGTGGAAATGATACCGGAATCTCTTCGGCGATCTCGCGGGAACGCAGGCAAAGACCGTCTTCTCCCCGAACTTTGTCAATCCGTAGAGACACTCACGTCTTTCCGGGTCGGTGGGTACGCTCGCGCGCGAGTGTCTCGCCCCGGAAGAAGGCCGGGGACTTCAGGTTCCAGACAATCATCAGTAGGACGCCGAACACCAGGCTGAGCACGCCGATGACGAACACCATGCCGATGCCGGCCAGCGATCCACTCGAGCCGAATTCCGGGTTGGCCATCTGATACGCCTGGAATAAGCCGACCGGGATGAGCACCAGTGCACCGATGGCCGGCAGGATCACCTGCTCCAGGGCGGTGCGCCAGTGCTCGAAGGCGGTGTCCCAGAAATACAGAACCGACGAAACAGCGACCACGGAGTAGTAGGTCATGATGGCGATCCCGACGCTGTAAACGCAGTCCTCCACAATGCTGTCGCTCACCAGGACCAGACCGCCGTAGATGGCCAGGGTCGTCAGACCGATGAACCAGGTCGCGAAGGTCGGAGTCTGCCGGACGTCATCGACGGACGCGAAGCGGCTGGGCAGCGCCTTGTAGGTGGCCATTGACAGCACGCCGCGGACCGTCGACATCACGGTCGACAGTGTGGCCGAGAAGGCTGAGAGGCCCACGATCACCGCGGCGACCAATGCGCCGCTTGAGCCGACGGCATCGCGTGCCAGACCGGAGAAGATATCGTCGATATTCGCTTTGTTGGTCAGACTTCCCGCGCTGTTATCGTCGATGCCGGCATAGGCGAGGGCGGCCACACTGAACACCACGTAGGTGATCACGGTAATGAGAATTGCCGTCACACCGCTGCGGCCGGACTGCTGGGCCGTACCCTCGGTCTCCTCAGACATCGATAGCGACGCGTCAAATCCCCAGAAGATGAAGACCGCTACCAGAAAGCCGCCGAGCAATGCGCTGAACGACGTGATGGCGAACGGGTTGAACCACGACCACGAGAATGGTTCGGCTGTGGGGTTTCGATCCTGACGAACGATGCTGAGGACGAGGATCAACGCGAACACCAGCAGTCCGCCGTACTGGATGACGGTCAGGATGATGGTGGTTCGAGAGGACTCCTCCGCGCCCCGAGCCACCAGCCACGTGGTGATGAAGATAAATGTCGCCGCGACCAACAACTTCAGCCAGCCCGGCGGATTCTCGAGTCCAAACGCCGTCGTCGCCGCACTCACCGTTATCCCGGCGGCACCGACTCCAGCAAGGATGCTCGACAACATCAGCGCGAAACCGCCGATCCAGCCGATGTGCGGAAGTATCGCCTTGGAGCCCCAGGTGAACACCGTGCCTGCGTCCGGCGCGGCATCGGTGAGGTGCTTATAGGCCAGCGCAATGAAGTACATGGGAATCACCGCGAGGATGAACACCACCGGCATCTGATAGCCCGCCTCGTCGGCACCGTGCCCCAGTGCGCCGGTCAGTGAGTAGGCCGGGGCGGTGGCCGCAAGCCCGATCGCCACCGCTCCGATCAACGAGATGGACCCCTTCTTCAATCCCTTGGATTGCAGGCCCTCCATCGGAGGGTCGATGATTTCCCCGTCCTCACTCATAACGGGATTGTTGCATCGGTCAACCGGCCATTTTCAGGAAACAGCGGTAGGTTCACGACGTGTTTTCCGAAAGCGACCCACGGTGAGCGCAGAACACCACTCCCGAGACGTCCGGCACCGCCTTGAGCAGAGCTACCGGCGATTGGCCGAGACACGAAAGCTGCGTCCGGCCGTGGCGATCCTGCAACGGTTCATCGAGATTGACGGCGGCACGCTCGGTATTTTGGTCTCCGTCCTGCTGTTCACCACGGTTATCCCCCTGATGCTGCTCGGATTCAGCTATTTCCACGACTTCGCCGAGAACATCAGTCCGGGAACCATCTGGATCCGGGAACTCGGCCTCGTGTACCCGATCAGCGACCGCGTGCGTGCCGCGTTCGGCGATTCCGCAGGGCTGCGATCGAACTGGACGCTGATCGGTGTGGCGGGATTCCTGGTCTGGGGCGTTCCCATGGCAGTTGCGATTGCAGGAATATTTGCCAGAGCATGGCGGCGTGCACCGCTGGAACTGGTTCCCCGAGTAGTGCGGGGTTCGGCGTGGTTCGTGCTGTATCTGGCGATGATGGCTTGCCGCGAACGAATCGCATTCGGCACCGACCACACCGGCCTCACCAAAGCGCTGTTCTTCACGGCTGCGCTGGTACCGGTATGGATCTTCTGGTCGCTGACCCCGGTCCTGCTGGTGCGCGACGGTGGCCGCGGATTCAGCTACCTCGCGCTGGCCGGACTGGCAGGAGTGGTGATCGATGGAACCTGTATTCCGGTGGCAGGCCGGCTGGTCTTTCCGACCCTGCTCGAAGGTTGGAACGGCTTCGGCCCGATGGGCGTGGCCATGGCGCTGCTCACGTGGTGCGGGGTGATCGGAACCGGATGGGTGGTCACCGCGTGCGTCGGCGCCGTGTTATGGGAACGCAACGCGCCTTCCAAGACGGTCGTCGAATCCCAGACACGCGACCTGTCGAGGGACGGATTCGACCGCGGCGGGTTATGAACCGAAAACTTGACAACGGGGTGGGCGCTGCGCGGGCCTGGATCGTCTGGTCGGCCGGTCTGCTGGCATACACCGTGGCTGTCATGGACCGCACCACGTTCGGGGTGGCCGGACTCGAGGCTGCCGATCGATTCGCTGCCAGTCCGGCGATCCTGTCGACGTTCGTGGTGCTCCAGCTCACCGTGTATGCCGCTGCGCAAATCCCGGCCGGGGTTCTGCTGGACCGCTTCGGATCGAAGGCGATGATCGTGACCGGCGGCACCCTGATGGTCGCGGGCCAGCTGACTCTGGCGCTCACCGAGTCACTTCCGGTGGCCATCGCAGCGCGCGCAGTGGTCGGCCTCGGGGATGCATTCACCTTCATCTCAGTTTTGCGACTTGTTCCGCACTGGTTTCCACCGCGGCAGATACCCCTGGTCAGTCAGCTGACCGGGCTCTCCGGGCAGTTTGGTCAGGTGCTCACTGCGGTGCCGTTTATGGGCCTTCTGGCCGGTGCCGGTTGGACCCGGGCCTTCACGGCGGCTGCCGGCCTCGGTGCGCTGTCGCTGATGCTCACCGTGCTGCTCGTCAACAACGCCCCGCGCGGCGCGGCCATGGAGGATCCCGAGACCGATCTACGCGCAACGCTCAAGAACATCAAGACGGTGTGGATGCGGCCCGGTACCCGGTTGGGCTTCTTCAGCCACATGGGGACACCGTTTTCCATCACGGTATTCGCGCTCATGTGGGGCGTCCCGTATCTGACTGTTGCACAGAATGTTTCACGCGCCGGAGCTGGCACACTGCTCACCATCTCGGTCGCCGCGGCAATCGTGTCAGGGGTACTGATCGGTATCGTCACCGCCCGCCATCCGCATCGGCGCTCATGGGTGGTCCTCGGAATCATCGCCGGCAACGCGATGATCTGGACGGTGGTATTGGCCTTATCCTCACCGGCGCCCTACTGGTTGCTCGTCGTCCTGGTCACCGTGATCTCAGCGGGCGGACCGGGGTCGGTGGTCGGCTTCGATATTGCCCGCACATTCAACCCTGGAGCCACCCTCGGGACCGCGCAGGGCACGGTGAATGTCGGCGGCTTCTTGGCTGCACTGGTCGTCATGGAGGCAATGGGCCTGATCATCGAAACCTCTGGCGGCTACTCGTTCAACTCCTTCCGCCTGGCCTGGTGCGTGCAGTACGTCCTCTGGTCGGTGGCTGTGGTCGGCATCCTGATCACCCGCACGAAGGCCCGCAGGACGATCGGGGACATCGAGGAGAGCCGTTATCTGCTCGAGTACTTCACCGATCCACCGCCAACCGCGCCACCACCCACGCGATCCCATCGCCCTCACCCTCGGCGATGAGGTCGAGGCCACCGAACGCGGCCATCAGTTCTCCGGCTGATGCCCGGTAGGGACCGGGGTCGGCGCCTACTTCACTGAGCACCGAGATGGCCAGCAATCCACCCGGCGCTAAACGTTCGACAATCGCCGGATACAGCTGCGGCGCTCGGAACCTGTGGCACACGATGGCATCCATCGGTTCACCGGCCGGCAGTCCGTCATCGAGATCGACGACGCCGAATCGGCAGCGCTGCAGGACCTGACAGCGATCGGCGAGGTCGCGTGCCTGATCAATCGCGACGGGCGAGGCATCCACGCCCCACACCCGCAGACCGCGGCGGGCGAGCCAGACGGAAGTTCCGCCCTGGCCGCAGGCGAGATCGAGCGCTTTACCTGCTGTCGGGAACTCGTCGGCATAGCGGGCGAATACCGTTGGTAGACGGGCTACCCCGATATCGGCCGGTCCCGTGGTTGTGTACCGGCCGTCCCATCGCAACCGATCCGCATCGCTCATGGCGGTACATCACGCGCCAGCAGGTCAGCCCAGGTATCACGGCGCACCACCAGGCGGGCGTCACCATCGGCGACGTACACCACCGGGATGCGCCGAGCGCCGTTGTACTGATTCGACATCGTGTAGCAGTAGGCGCCGGTGACCGGCACCGCAAGCAGATCGCCGACAACCGGATGTTGAAGTGGAACGGTATCGATGAGCTGATCGCCGGACTCGCAATGCCGGCCGACCACGTTCACCGGTTCGCCGCCGCCGACGCGGTTGACCAGCGTGGCCTCGAATCGTTGCCCGTAAAGCGACACCTCAAGGTTGTCGCCCATACCGCCGTCGACAGCGACGTGAGTGACCGTTCCGGTTTTCACGGTGGTGACGCGATAGACGGTGCAGGCTGCTGCCGCCGTCATCGAACGTCCCGGTTCGACGATGATTCGGGCGTCTGCGGGTACCAGTGCGCGGGCGCGGGCGATCATGGTCTCGGCGTAGAACTCTACAGTCGGCGGATTGTCGTCATAGGTGTAGCGGACCCCGAGGCCGCCACCGAAGTCGTAGACGTCGAACTCACCGAGTTCGGCAATTGGCGCCACCGCGGCGGCCAGTTGTTCGACATCCAGTATTTGTGAACCGACGTGGGTGTGCACGCCGGCGCACCGCAGCACCGGACTGCGCCGGATCCTGGCGATCGCGTCGCGGGCCGCCTCGGGCGCAAGTCCGAATTTCGAGCCGGCATGCCCGGTGGCCACTGCCACGTGGGTGTTGGCCCGCACACCGGGAATGACCCGTACCAGGCAATCCTGTCGGCGGCCCGGCTCGACGATTCGTTCCAAACGGTCGATATCATCGGAGTTGTCGACGACCACGAGTCCGACCCCGTTGGCCACCGCGAGTTCGAGTTCCTCGTCGGTTTTCGCGTTACCGTGCAACACCATTCGACTGGGATCGGCGCCGGCAGCCAGGGCGGTGATGATCTCTCCCCCGCCGGCTACATCAAGGTGCAAACCCTCCCCAATCATTAGCCGTTGCACGGCGGTACACGGGAATGCCTTTGACGCAAACGCCACATCCGAACGCGGCCACCTACTCCGGAAGGCGCCGAGGTAATCGCGGGCACGCTGACGAAGTACGTTGGCATCCACCACCATCATCGGCGTTCCGAACTCCGCGGCCAGATCATCAAGCCGACAGCCACCCACGGTCAGCACACCGTCGGAGTCCACCACCGACCCTGGCGGGAAGAGATCAAGCACGTTCCGATCGCTCACTCCCTCGCCAGCCTCAGTTCGTCGTGTCTAGCCATGGCATCAGTCCACCAGTCGTAACGTTCCGGCCGTGGTGCGATAACCCGTTCCTCGACGGCCCTGGTGATCAAAAGTCCGAGACTGCGTGCAGCGAACAACGCCGCGCCCAGTGCTGAGTGGTCCCGAATACGTTCGTCGACGCGTACTTCGCGGCCGGTCGCGTCGGCGAGGTCCTGCCACATCAGCGGACTGACGGCACTACCTCCGCCGAGCAGGATCGGGCCGGACCGACCGGTTGTCGCTGCCAGCACATCGACACATCGGCGCAACTCCACGACGATTCCGGTCAATAACGCCCGGCCGATGTGACCCGCAGTGGTGTCCAGGCAAAGTCCGTGCAGTACGCCGGTCAACGTGGGGTCCCACAGTGCGCCCTGCTCCCCCGGCGTGAGATAGGGCAGAAAAACTGGCGCCTGATCAACCGGTACCGCGGCCGCGGCATCCACTAGGGCAGCTGGGCCGGAAAGGCCGAGCAGCCGGGCGATGCTGTCGAATGCCGATCCCATCGCCAGCAGGTCCATTTCGAGCCCCCAGCCGTCCCCGGTCAGCGGTGTCACCAGGTAGCGCTGATCGGGATCTCTCACCGGATCCGCCGAAACACCAAGCACGATCGCGCTGGTTCCGGCGATTACTGCGACTTCGCCGTGGCTCTGGGCGCCCACACCGAGCGCGCCGAGCACCGAGTCGGCGGCCCCCAGCACTACCGGAAAGTCCGCGGCGAGGCCCCACCTGTCGCGCCATAGCGCCGCAATCGGGAGCGCCGTCGCTGCAGGCGCCACCCTGGGCAGGGCTGGAATACCGGCGGCGGCAACCAGTTCGGCGTCCCACCCACCCGCTTCGATATCGAACGCTGCGGTTCCGGCGGCGGTGCTGGGATCGGTCATCAACTCGCCGGTGAGTTGAGCGAACAGTGCATCCTTGGCGCCAGCCACCGTGGCACCACCGCGCCCGAGTGCGGCGATCCGGGCGTGCATTGGGGCAAGATAGCGGGCGTCGAACCGCTGTCCGGTGATCCGGTATATCGACGCAGGGCTGAAGCGGGCCAGCAGCGCATCAGCCTGAGCCTCCGCCCGGGCATCCTCCCAGGTGATCGCCGGAGACATGGCGACCCCGGCATCATCGAGTTCGACGAGTGTCGGCAACATGGCGCTCAGGCCCACCCCCGCCCAGCGCTGCGGCTGCACCGTGCGGGCGATTTCGTCGAACGCGGTCGCCATTGCCCGCCACCAGTCCTCCGGATCCTGTTCTGCGGCAGCCGGTTCCGGC
>JBAXIA010000060.1:0-17141 GCA_037138615.1 Mycobacteriaceae bacterium
TTCGGCACCCATTGGCACGGGCTGTTCGACAACGACGACTTCCGGCGGGACTGGCTCACCTGCGCTTCCGCGGCGGCGGGCCGACCCGGATTTCGCGTGGCACCGGACATCAACGTGTCCGCCCGCCGCGATGCCCAGTGGGATCTGATGGCCGACCTATTGACCGCTCACCTGGACCTCGACGCGCTCCTGGGACTGTTGGACGGCCCACCACCGGCTCGCCCGACCATCTCCAGCACGCTGGGGTGCCAACTCTGACGGATCCCCTACGCTTACGCCATGGCGGCTCGGACAGCGGTGGCGGCGGTTCTGACCGGGGCCCTGATTCTCACCGGCTGCGGCACCACGGTGTCGGGCACCGCAACGTGGCCGGGTGCGGTCCTTGAGCAGGCATTATTGCGCGAAAACGATTTTCCGCCCGGTGTCCAATACGACCGGATCATCGATAAGCCCGGACAGCCCGACGGTGCGGGGGAACCTCCTCCGATGCTGTCGCGGCCACAGGTGTGCTCCAATGCACTGACCAACGTGATCGCGCAGTCGGCCGAACGCGGCCCGGGAAGCGCAGCTAAGTACGCCGTCTCCTATGACGGGGCACGAATCGCGATGACCCTGCTGTCGTGGAATCTTGATCTGGACAAGATCGAAGCGGCGGCCAGCCGCTGCGCGAAGTTCGAGGCCTTCTTCGATCCCGACTCCCCGGGTATCCCCATCACCACCGCCGAGTTGGCTGGACTCGAGTCGGGCGGGTTGGGCTACCTGCAGACCATGACGCTCCGCAACGCGACGAGCAGCATCTTCATGGCGTTCCGGAATGTGGGTGATCACGCGGTTTTCGGCATTGCGCTACCGGCCGGTAACCCACGGATCGAGCCCAAAGCTGAACTGCCACAGACGTTCTTGGATGTCTTCGCCAAACAGGTCGCCAGGATCCGATCTTCCTGAGTTGTCGCTGAGATTGCTACCGGAAAATGGTCCCTAATAGGGTGCCGCCCAGTAGCGTGAGCAGATGCCTGCGACGCTGATGACCGTCGACGGCTTCCCTGTGCCGGTGAGCGTCACCGGGCCGGAAAAGGGACCCTACGTCGTTCTGATCGGCGCCGCACAGCACGCGCCGGCCGCCTACGACACCCTGTGCGAGCGGCTTCACATCGCTTCGGTGCGGACCGTGGTGATCGGAGCCGATCCCAGACTCCATCCCAAGGCTGTGGTGGCAATTCTCGACACCCTTGAGGTGCCGTGGGCGGTGCTCGTTGGTGACCGGTTTGGTGCTGAACTCGCGTGGGAGGCGGCCGCGATGCGGCCTGACCGGTTCACCGGGTTAGTGGTCATCGACCGCGGGCATCCCAGGGTTGCTGATCCGCACGGGGTGATCCGGGATCCGGACTGCCCCGCGGTCGAGATGAATACCACGGCTTTGGTTACCAGCCCGGCCACCCGCACCCTGGCCAAGGCCAGCCAACGATTTGTCTACGGCGACTATCGCCTGGTCGACTTCGCCAATCGACGCGGTGCTGCGGAGTCGACGGCGCAACTGGCCGCCGAAGTCGTATTGCGAAGCAGCACCTACTAGATCGCGCATACGCTGGGCACCTGCCGCGGGATATTATTCGCGGGCGCGACGCAAGTATGTCGACGGTCGGCTGAATGGCGGAATCAATAATGGACACCTCCGGCTTGATCAGCCTGGGCATTACTGCGGCGACAGGGCTGTTGGGCACCCTGATCGGTGGCCTTGTCGGGTACTGGAGTTCCTCAAAAATGCACGACCGCACCATCGCCACCGAGGAGTCGCGGCAACGCAACGCACACCTTCGTGAAGGAGCGATGGCGTTCATCATCGGGATCCAGAAGCTCGATGTGGGTCCGGCCGCGCTGGAACGGATCGCCCAGCGGTGGGGGCCTGCGGCCGCCACGGTGATATCCCCGGAGACCGATGACCGCGCACTACTCGAGGCCGCCCGAGAGATCTATCCCGCGATCGAAGCCGGCGGGGGCCGGATGCATATTCTGGTGCGGCTCATCAGGGAGACTGGAGTTCTCGATGACGAAGTCGACCAATTCACCTCGCTGCTGTCCGAGATTCGGCTGGTTGCTCCGGCCGATGTCGCCGACGCTGCCCAACGCGTCGTCTACACCGCGATGGCCATGCGGCTGACCGCCGCAGCAGTGCCAGAGCTCAATCGGCATGCCGCCTTCAAGTACAACTCGGCGGTCAATGAGTTCTTCAACAGAGTGCGTCACCACATGAACGTCGAGAACATTGAGTTCGACTTCATCAACGAAAATCTGATACTGGACGTGCTTGAGCTGGAGGGCGATTCAAAGGCCAAGCGCGCAAAACCCTGAGGCCTAGCCGAACGCCGAGTCCTAGCGGGTGATCCCGCGCATGATGAGATCCGTCATCGCTTCGATATGTGCCTGGGCGTCGAGGGGACCGTCGAGGTCGTCGAAGTACGACGAGACCCCCGTCAGGCTGAATGCCGCCTCCGCGCCATGGGCCACCAGGAAGAACAGTGCCCGCGATGAGATGGGGTAGATCACCCCCGCCTCCTCCAGTCGGCCCAGCACAGCGGTGAGGTCCGGCATCAGGGTTCCGAAGCTCTGCTGGAGAATAAACTCCAGCTGCGGCGTGCGGCGCAGACCTTCCATATTCATTAACTGGCAAAACTCAGATCGAGTTTCGTTGACCGCCATGAAGCTGCGGATCATCTCGCGCACCAACGCGAGATCGTCGGCAGGTGCCGGACGGGCGACCCGGTCGGCGTGCATCGCCGCGATCAGGTTCGTGAAGCCGTGGGTGATCGCGGCTTCGAAGATGGCCCATTTGCTGCCGAAGCGCCGGTTCAGCGCGCCGTGGCTCAGGCCGAGCTCAGTTGCCACCGTCCGCACAGACATGCGCTCGTAGCCGTCGGCCGCGAAAGCCTTGAAGGCGGCCTCCAGCAGCACGTCGTCCTCATGGATCCTGGGCCGACCTCGGCCGCGTTTGGTCGCGGGAGCGTCCATGGGCGAAATAGTAGACGGTTCAACGGGAATCCTCTGCACTACCCGCCAGCGAATCTGGCATAGAGGACCGGCAGGATCCCGGCGAGGTGGTTCATCTCCTGAGCGCAGTGCACCAGGGTGTCGCGCGCGGCGGGCAGCAGGCGGGCCACGATCGGTTGGATTGCCCTATCGGTCAGGCGGTTGCCCCGCCGAACGGACACGAACTGGCCGCCCATCCAGAACCGGGACCGCATTTCGCTGCCACCGGGGATGGGTCGCACCTGGTGGATCATCGAACCCAACTCGATGGGCAGCTGCGGTGAGATCACTCGAGCGCACACCGCGATCCCGTCGCCAAGCCTGGTCGGATCAAGTCCGACTGCCGTCGGCTCAATGAAGGAGATACCGCCGTGGACGAACGTCGAGCCGATGTACTCCTCGATGATCGACGTCCGGCCGACGTAATGGCCATCGCCCCCGGTGTCATCCCAGTGCGCTGAGACGTGCGCGCGCGGATGCCACAGCTTGTAACGGCTCGATTCGCTGCCGTGCCAACCGAACCACCACGACCACATCTGCGGCGTCACGCCGGGCATATCGGTGCGAACCGAGACCTGGACGCCGCCGCCGCGAAGGTATGCGAAGCCGTTCTCGGTCTGGTGATAGCCCTCATCGAGAATCGTTGCCGCGTCGTCTAATGCCAGCATGACCTGATCGGCCTGCGGGCCGTGCTCGAGTGCGGTGACGACGTGGGCCGGCAACGGCGCCATCGCGGGGTTGTAGAACGAGCCCCAGTCGGTATCGGCGTCGTCGCCCCGGTAGCCCAGATACGAGTCAGTCATGAGTGGGGTTCCGTCCAGGAGAAGAGCTCGGGCCCTACCCTAATGTCATTTATATGTGTCCGCCTAGTAAATATGGCCATTTTTCTTTACGCTCTCTTACCAACGGGGGATCCGGTCGGGGAACTACCCCGACTCTCTCGGCTACGGAGGACTTCGAAGATGCCATCAACGACGGGAACGCGCAGCGTCGAGGAACTCCGCACCGCGTTGAACAACTGTTACTCCGCGGTGGAAGCATTGTGCGCCGGCCTGAATGAGGCCCAGTGGCAGGTGCAGTCACTGTGCCCGGAATGGACCGTGCGGGGGGTTGTCGACCACCTGACCAGTGTCGAGGCCGTGCTGGCCGGTTGGGTGCCGGAGGACGCCACCGCGACGCCGCCATTCGAGCGCGCGGGGGAGTTCCTGGCGCAGACCGCCGGTCTGCACGGGGCGCAGTATCTGGAGAAGGTTCGCGAGGTCTTCGCCGGCCGTCGGCGCGATCTGGCCGCGCTGTCGCAGTCAGATGTGGAACGTCCGTCATTCACTCCGGTGGGTCCGGGCACGTATGGAAAATTCATGGCGATTCGGGTGTTCGATTTCTGGGTCCACGAGCGCGATATCACCACGCCGTTGGGCCTGTCGACCGAGGACACCGGGTTGGCCGCCGAGATCGCGCTGGCCGAAGTGGAAGGCTCGCTCAGCTACATCGTGGGCAAGAAGGTGGGCCTGCCCGACGGCAGCGGTATCGTCTTCCGCCTCACCGGACCGATCACGGCCGAGTACGCGGTCGCCGTCGACGGGCGAGCCAAACAGGTTGAGCACCTGAACAATCCGGATGTCGAGGTGAGCACCGACTCGACCACATTCATCCAGCTGGCCTGCGGCCGCATCGACCCGCAGGGCCCCATCGATGCGGGCACCATCACCTGGACCGGCGACTCCGAACTCGGCGAGCGTGCCGCCCGCAATCTGCGGTACACGATGTGACCGGGCGCCCGGAGTTCGTCGATTTCCACTTCGACGTCATGTGCCCGTATGCGTATCAGACGTCATTGTGGATTCGTGAGGTCAGCAGATTGACGGGGCTAAAAGTCAATTGGCGCTTCTTCAGTCTCGAGGAGATCAACCGCGTCGAGGGCAAGAAGCATCCGTGGGAGCGCGAGTGGTCATACGGGTGGTCGATGATGCGCATCGGTGCGCTGTTGCGGCGCTCGTCGATGGCCGATCTCGACGCCTGGTATGCCAGGGCCGGCCGTGCCCTGCATGTCGAGGGGCACAAGCCGCACGAGAGATCCGTCGCCCGCCACCTGCTGGCCGAGTTGGGAATGGACCCCGGTCTAGTCGATATGGCGATCGCCGATCCGAGCACTCACGACGAGGTGCGTGCCGAGCATCAGCGCGTGGTCGACGCCAAGGGGTACGGCGTACCGACGCTGTTCTTCCCGGACGGTCAGTGCCTTTTCGGGCCGGTGCTCGTCGAGCCACCCACCGGGGAAGCGGCCGTGCGGCTGTGGGACGCCGTCGTCGCCTGGACGGAGTTTCCCCACCTCTACGAGCTACAGCGACCGAAAACCCCCGCTGATGAGCAGGCGATCGCCGAGGCTTTCCGCCCGTATCTGCAGGCCCGGGATTGGGTATCGATCAACCGCGGTGAGGTCGTCGCCATCGACACACCTGACTAGCGGACCCCGTCCAGTTGCGCACCGGTTTCGTCGACCTGGCGCACCGGCCCGGTGAACCACTTCTTCACCGAGACGTGCCAGTAGATCCACAGCAGGAAGAACGTGCTGCCGACGAGCAACGGGGTGTAGTTGAGGAACTTCCATTCGAAGCTGGCATCCCAGGGCACCCCGCCCAGCGAGGTCGGGAACATGGCGACGATCGAGGTGATGATGATCTCGGCCAGCGCAAGTGGGGCCATCCACCTGTAGTGGCTGCCGATGTTCCAACTGCCGACCTCAAACGAATCGCCGGCCTTGAGGCGGTAGTAGATCGGCACTGCGAAGGCCAGATACAGCCCGACGACGCCGATGGAGACCACCGCGAAGAACGCGATCGGCACCGGCGCACCGTTGATATCGACCGGCACCAGGGCGGGCAGGGTGATGATCGCCGCGATCACCGCTGTCACGATCACCGCGTTGGCCGGCACCTTGCGAGAGTTCACCGCCGACCACAGCTGATGTCCGGGCACTGCGCGGTCCCGACTGAACGCGAACAGCATCCGCGAGGAACTGGTTTGGCAGGCCGTGGTGCAGAACAACTGCCCGGCCGTGGAGATGAACAGCACTGCCGCCGCCCATTTGGACGTCAGCGCCTGGCTGAAGATCGCCGCCACCGCGCCGCCGGCCTTGGACACCCCGTCGGCATCCTGAACCGCAAATAAGAAGGACAGCAGGAGAATCCAGCCACCGATCGCCGAATAAAAGATCGACCGCCAGATGCCTTTGGCCGCACCGTCGGCTGCGCTCTTGGTCTCCTCAGACAGGTGCGCCGAGGCGTCGTAGCCGGTGATCGTGTACTGGGTGAGGATCGCCGAGATCGGCAACACGATCAGCAGCCAGCCCAAACCGGATGTGGCCCCATCGAACATGCCGCTGTTGTTCACGGTCCTGGCGAACACGTCGCCGACGCTGGCATGGTGTTCGGGAACCAGGATCAGGATCGCGATCACTGCGGCCGCACCCGCCACGTGCCACCAGACCGAGATGTTGTTGATGACGGCGAGCAGGTGACTGGAGAAGATATTGATGACGGCCACCACCGCCAGGATGATCAGGAACATCACGAACACCCGCTTGAGGCTGTAGCCGGCCAGCCAGTTCTCACTGAGGGTGCCCAGCGTCAGGTCCAGGAACGTCGCGCTGCCGTAGGCCACCGAGGCCAGGATCGCGATCAACCCGACGAGGTTCAGCCAGCCGGTGTAGTAACCGGCCTTGGGGCCGCCGAGCTTTGCCGCCCACCAGTAGATTCCACCCGAGGTGGGAAATGCCGACACCAACTCCGACATGCAGAACCCGATCAGCAGAATGAATGCGGCTAAAATCGGCCAGCCCCACGCGATGGCTGCCGGGCCGCCGTTGTTCCATCCCAGGCCGAACGAGGTGAAGCAGCCCGCCAGGATCGAAATGATCGAGAATGAAATGGCAAAGTTGTTGAATCCGGACCAGGATCGGGACAGCTCCTGGGAGTACCCCAACTTGGCTAGCTGTCGTTCGTCGTCATCGAGTAGTTCGTGGCCCTCGGGCACGGCGGGTCTCCTTAAATCGGCAAAAAAGCGTGCGTGGAAGGGACGATATGCCGGTTAGGGGGTTGTCGTCCTACCTTTAACAGTGTCGGTTGTGTAAACCTTGGGGCCGACCGCACATCGGGAGGCCTGTTGTTACGTCCTAGCGAAGGGGGCGCTCGTGTCGCCTGACAGCACAGTCGGCCGCCGGCACGGGCTGCTGACGGCCGGTGAGCTGGACCGGCTGATGGCCGCCGGTGAGATCGACACCGTGATCGTGGCCTTCACCGACATGCAGGGCAGACTCACCGGCAAGCGGGTCTCGGCCCGGCTTTTCGCCGAGGAAGTCGCCGCGCACGGGGCCGAGTGCTGCAACTACCTGTTGGCCGTCGACGTGGAGATGAACACCGTCGACGGGTATGCGATGTCCAGCTGGGGGTCGGGCTACGGGGACATGGTGATGGCACCGGATCTGAGCACTCTGCGGCTGATCCCATGGCTGCCCGGCACCGCCCTGGTGATGGCCGATCTGCACTGGGTGGGCGGCGGCCCGGTCATCGCCTCGCCGCGCGCCATCCTGCGCACCCAACTGGACCGGCTGGCGCAGCGCGGATTAGCCGCTTTCGTCGGTACCGAGCTGGAGTTCATGGTGTTCGACGACACCTACCGCGATGCCTGGGCGGCCGGTTATCGGGGGCTGAGCAAGGCCACCGATTACAACGTCGACTACGCCATGCATGCCTCGACGCGCCTCGAGCCGCTGCTGCGTGACATCCGGCTGGGGATGGACGGAGCCGGCATGTACTGCGAGGGCGTCAAGGGGGAGTGCAATCCCGGCCAGCAGGAGATCGCCTTCCGCTACGACGACGCACTGGTCACCTGTGACAACCACACGATTTACAAGAACGGTGCCAAAGAGATCGCGGACCAGCATGGCAAGAGCCTGACCTTTATGGCCAAGTTCGACGAACGTGAGGGCAACAGCTGCCATATCCACATCTCGCTGCGCGGCCACGACGGCACGGCCGTGCTCGCTGACGCGTCCGACCCGTTAGGCATGTCGGCGATGTTCCGTAGCTTCATCGCCGGCCAGCTCGCTACCATGCGTGAGCTCACCCTATTCAGCGCACCGAATATTAACTCCTACAAGCGATTTGCCGCGGGAAGCTTCGCGCCCACCGCCATTGCGTGGGGTCTGGACAACCGGACCTGTGCGATGCGCGTGGTGGGCAAGGGTCATTCGATGAGAGTGGAGTGTCGCGCGCCGGGTGGGGATGTCAATCAGTACCTCGCTGTGGCCGCGCTGATCGCCGGTGGCCTGCACGGTATCGACCAGGGTATGGAACTGCCCGAGCCGTGCGCGGGCAATGCCTATGCCGGGGGCGCACCGCGGTTGCCCACCACGCTGGCTGAGGCAGCCGAATTGTTCGCGGGATCCGCTATCGCCAGGGAGGCGTTTGGTGACGAGGTCGTCGAGCACTACCTCAACAATGCCCGGGTTGAATTGGCGGCCTTCAACTCTGCGGTGACCGACTGGGAGAAAGTGCGCGGCTTTGAGCGTCTCTGACACCCGGCCGGTGATCGGCCTGACCACCTACCTGCAACAGGCGCAAACCGGGGTGTGGGATGTCCGGGCCAGCTTCCTGCCCGACAACTATCTGCAGGGTGTGGTCCGCGCCGGTGGGATCGCGACGCTGCTGCCTCCGCAACCCGTCGATGCCGATATCGCCGCACAGGTTCTCGCCGGTGTCGATGCGCTGATCATCACCGGCGGACGCGACGTCTACCCTGGCACTTACGACCATGTGCCACATCCGGCCACCGACAGGCCGGCCCGCGACCGTGATGCCTGGGAGTTCGCCCTTCTGGGCGTGGCGTTGCGCCGCGGTATGCCGGTGCTTGGGATCTGCCGCGGCGCCCAGGTACTGAACGTGGCACTCGGTGGCACCCTGCACCAGCACCTGCCCGACCTCCTTGGTCACAGCGGTCATCAGCAGGGCAGTGGGCAGTTCTCGACCTCGACGGTGCGCACCGTGGAGGGCAGCCGGCTGGCCGGTCTACTCGGGGACGAGGCGGCTGTGCAGTGTTATCACCACCAGGGTATCGACCGCCCGGGTGAGGGTCTGACGGTCAGCGCCCGCGATACGGACGGGCTGATCGAAGCCGTCGAGCTGACCGGGGATGATTTCGTGGTGGCCGTGCAGTGGCATCCCGAGGAAACTCTCGACGATCTGCGATTGTTTACCGGGCTCGTTGATGCGGCCCAGACATACTCGAGGGCTCGGACCTTTGTGAAAGGAAGCGTGAATTCGTGACCACCACGGAGCTGATCAACCCGGCTACCGAGCAGGTGCTGCGCAGCGTCGACCTGCTGGATGCGGCTGGGGTCGACGATGCTGTCGCCCGGGCCAAGGTCGCCCAGAAGGCCTGGGCGGCAAGCCCGCCCGCCGAACGCGCCGCCGCACTGCGTTCGTTCGCCGCGGTGGTCGATGCCCACGTCGATGAGTTGGCCGCCCTGGAAGTCGCCAACTCCGGACATCCCATCGGCGCGGCCGAATGGGAGGCTGGGCACGTCCGAGATGTTCTCCAGTTCTATTCGGCATCACCGGAGCGGTTGTCCGGTAGGCAGATTCCCGTCGCCGGCGGGCTGGATATCACCTTCAACGAGCCTATGGGCGTCATCGGGATCATCACCCCGTGGAACTTCCCGATGCCCATCGCATCATGGGGCTTCGCACCGGCACTGGCCGCAGGTAACGCCGTGGTGCTCAAACCGGCCGAATGGACACCGCTGACATCCATCCGGCTCGGCGAACTTGCGGTGGAGGCGGGCCTGCCGCCGGATCTGTTCCAGGTGCTGCCGGGTAAAGGGTCCGTGGTGGGGGAGCGGTTTATCACCCACCCGGATATCCGCAAGCTGGTCTTCACCGGCTCCACCGAGGTGGGCGTGCATGTGATGGCCGGAGCGGCCCAGCAGATCAAGCGGGTGACCCTGGAGCTGGGTGGCAAGAGCGCCAACATCATCTTCGACGATTGCGACCTGGAGCGCGCGGCCGCCACCGCACCCAACGGCGTGTTCGATAACGCCGGTCAAGACTGCTGTGCCCGCAGCCGGATCCTGGTGCAGCGCAGCGTCTTCGACCGCTTTATGGAATTGCTCGAGCCAGCTGTCAAGGGCGTCGTCGTGGGTGATCCGAGTGCCCGGGACACCGAAATGGGGCCGCTGGTCTCCCGCAAGCAGTTCGAGTCGGTGGCCGGGTACGTTCCTGATGACGCGCCGGTGGCGTTCCGGGGTTCGGCACCGAGTGGGCCCGGATACTGGTTCCCGCCCACGGTTCTCACCCCGTCCCGCGATGATCGCACCGTCACCGACGAGATCTTCGGCCCGGTCGTCGTGGTGCTGCCGTTCGAGGATGAAGCCGACGCGATCGCCCTAGCCAATGACACGGAGTACGGACTGTCGGGTTCGATCTGGACCGACAATCTCTCCCGCGCGATGCGGGTTTCGCGTGCCGTCGAGGCGGGTAACCTCAGCGTCAATTCGCACTCCTCGGTGCGCTACAACACCCCGTTCGGTGGGTTCAAACAGTCAGGTCTCGGCCGCGAACTCGGAGTGGACGCACCGCTGCATTTCACCGAAACCAAAAATGTCTTCTACGCGATCGGAGAACGTTAAGTGGCCGTCTCTAAAATTGATCTGACCCAACGGCTGGCCGGCAAGGTGGCGGTGATCACCGGTGCGGCAAGCGGTATCGGGTTGGCGGCCGCCCATCGGATGCGCGCTGAGGGCGCGACCATCGTCGTCGGCGATATCGACCCTAAGACCGGGACCCCGGTGGCAAAGGAACTCGGTGGGTTGTTCGTCGCGGTCGACGTGGCCGATGAGGACGCGGTCAACAATCTGTTCGACACCGCCGCATCCACCTACGGATCAGTGGACATCGCGTTCAACAACGCCGGTATTTCGCCGCCCGATGACGACCTCATCGAGACCACGGAACTCCCCGCCTGGCAGCGGGTGCAGGACGTCAACCTCAAGAGCGTGTACCTGTGCTGCCGGGCGGCCCTGCGGCATATGGTGCCCGCTGGTAGGGGATCCATCATCAACACCGCGTCCTTTGTCGCGGTGATGGGATCGGCCACCTCGCAGATCTCCTATACCGCCTCCAAAGGCGGGGTGTTGGCGATGTCGCGGGAACTCGGCGTGCAGTTCGCCCGCCAGGGCATCCGGGTCAACGCGCTGTGCCCCGGGCCGGTGAACACCCCGCTGCTGCAGGAACTGTTCGCCAAGGACCCCGAGCGCGCGGCGCGCCGCCTGGTGCATATCCCGCTGGGCCGTTTCGCCGAGGCTGAGGAACTGGCCGCCGCGGTGGCGTTTTTGGCCAGCGATGACGCCTCCTTTATCACCGGGTCGACCTTCCTGGTCGACGGTGGAATCAGCTCGGCCTACGTCACACCGCTGTAAGCCGCATCCGGCGGGACACTGCGGGGTATGGTTGCGGTGAAGTTCGGGCGGTGCGGAAACCGGTGAGATTCCGGTGCGGTCGCGCCACTGTGTCCAGCCGTTAGCGACTGGTAGCCAGACCCTCCCGCCCGAAGTCACCACGACGGGGACGCGAAATCCCCACGCGGAGGTCATATGGCGGCACGCCGACTCGTCGGTTCCTGGTCTCGGCGAGACCGGGCGCAGGTATGTGCACTACTTGGCGTGGTCGCGGCCTTGCATGTGGTCGGATTCGGAACCCTGATCCTGCTGGTCGCTCCCGAGCGCTACCAGGTGGGCGCGCAGGTGTTCTCAATCGGCCTCGGTGTCAGCGCCTATATGTTCGGGCTGCGGCACGCGTTCGACGCCGATCACATTGCGGCTATCGACAACGTGACTCGCAAGTTGACCGCCGACGGAGCCCGGCCTAAATCGGTGGGGTTCTGGTTTGCTCTGGGACATGCCGCGATGGTGGTGGTGCTGGCACTGCTGGTGATTGGCGCAGCCAAGGCTGCCGGTGTGCTGCTCGATGAGGCCTCGCCGGCCCGGCATGTGCTCGGTATCGCCGGGACCCTGGCCTCGGGTGGCTTTTTGTACGCCATCGCGATCGTCAATGTGGCTGCGCTGATTGGGATTTGGCGGGTTTTTGCGGCGCTGCGTGCGGGCCGGTTCAACGAACGGGATCTTGAGCAACAGCTCGACAATCGCGGTGTGCTGGCGCGCATCCTGCGTCCGGTCATGCGTCGGATCGCGCGCCCGGCCCAGATGTTCGTCGTCGGGGTGCTGTTCGGGTTGGGCTTCGATACCGCGACCGAAGTCGCACTGCTGGCGTTGGCCGGCACCGGCGCGGCGGCGGGTGTGCCCTGGTACGCGGTGCTGACGTTGCCCGTGCTGTTCGCCGCGGGCATGAGCCTGATGGACACGGCCGACGGATTGTTCATGTCAGCGGCCTACGACTGGGCGTTCGCCAACCCGGTTCGCAAGATCTACTACAACCTGACCATCACGGGATTGTCGGTGGTGGTTGCCCTGCTGATCGGAACCATCGAACTGATCTCGGTGGCCCATGACGATCTGGGCTGGGCCAACCCGGTCACCGAATGGGTGAGCTCCCTGAGCCTGGACAACGTCGGCTTCGTCGTGGTCGGCCTGTTCGTGGTGACGTGGGCCGTGGCGATCGCGTTCTGGCGCTATGTCCGGCCCGAACGGCGCTGGCAGTCCGGGCACACTCCGTGCAGCGTGAGTCCGGCCCGCTCGGACAGCGTGAACGAACTGCCCTCGCTGGCGTGCTCGAGTGCGGTGGAAAGCCGCGTGGCGGGCACCTCGATCATGGTTCCGCACCCGGTGCACACCGCGTGATGGTGTGGCTTCTCGGCCAGACCATAGGTGCTGACTCCACCCTCGACGGCTAACGCGTGCAGCACGCCCTGGTCCACCAGTGTGGTGACGGTGCGGTAGACAGTGGCGAGGTCAGGCCGCTGGGCGCCGTCGGGTGCGGTCGCCAGGATGCGCTGATGGATATCCGCGACCGAGAGGTGGCCGTCGACCGGTTCCAGCGCGGCCAGCACCGCGATTCGCGAGGGCATCCGCCGCAGACCCCGAGAGCGCAATAACTCTCCGATGCGATCCGCCGCGGCGGCATCGGGGTCGGGTGGCTCGACGGTCACTCCACCAGTGTCGCCCCGGCCGTTGGCGTTGACCAATCCCGGGGAGGATTAGGTGCGACACATTTGCAAGAGATTCCTGCGAATCGCTTGCAGCTAGCTGCAAGGTTGGTAGCGTGCCCACACGTGACGACAGCGGAGTCGATCGCGGTGCCCGATCGCCTTGAGCGGCTCCGTGGCCTGCTCACGCGGCGGGAGTGGGCACGCCTGGGCGCCATGTTCGCCTTCGTCACCGCGCTGCACGTCCTCGGGTGGGGGACGCTGGTGTTCCTGGTTGCCCCCCAGCATTTCGGTCTCGGCGACAAGGTGCTGGGCATCGGAGTCGGACTGACCGCCTACGCGCTGGGCCTGCGGCACGCCTTCGACGCCGACCACATCGCCGCCATCGACAACACCACCCGCAAGCTGATGGAGGACGGTCAGCGCCCACTGGGCGTCGGATTCTTCTTTTCTCTCGGCCACTCGACGGTGGTATTCGTACTGGCGTTGCTGATCTCAATGGGTGTCAAGGCTGTGGTGGGACCGGTACAAGACGAGTCCTCGGCGCTGCACCGCTACACCGGTCTGATCGGTACAGGCGTCTCGGGGTTGTTTCTGTATCTGATCGCAATCATCAACATCGCGGTCTTGGTAGGCATCCTCAAAGTGTTCGCCGCCATGCGCCGCGGCGAGTACGACGAGGCCGCCCTGGAGAAACACCTCAATAACCGCGGGTTTCTGAACCGGTTCCTCGGACGATTCACCCGATCGATCGACAAGTCCTGGAAGATGTATCCCCTCGGGATGCTGTTCGGCCTGGGCTTCGACACCGCCACTGAGATTGCGCTGCTGGTGCTGGCCGGCACCACCGCCGCCTCCGGCCTGCCCTGGTACGCGATCCTGTGCCTGCCGGTGATCTTCGCCGCCGGGATGAGTCTGCTGGACACCATCGATGGGTCGTTCATGAACTTCGCCTATGGATGGGCGTTCTCCCAACCGGTGCGCAAGGTGTACTACAACATCACTGTGACCGGGCTGTCGATCGCCGTCGCACTGGTTATCGGAACCGTCGAGCTGCTGGGCCTGTTTGCCGAACAATTCCGGTGGCGCGGGGGATTCTGGGACTGGATCAGCGGCCTTGACCTCAATACGATCGGGTTCGTCGTTGTCGGCCTGTTTGTGCTGACCTGGCTCGGCGCACTGCTGGTGTGGCGACTCGGCCGCATTGAGGAGCGCTGGGCCGTCGAGCCGAAGGCCTGAGCCTCAGAGGTCGTCCAGCCAGCGGTCGAGTTCGGCGTAGGCCGCCGCGCGCGGTTCGGCCAGTGAGAGGAAGACGTCGTGCTTGGCGTTTAGGTGTCGCGAGACCAGACGCCGGCGCGCCGTCGGGGGCCGGACTCAGGAACGTGACATCAGGGGACGATGGTTCCCTTGCTTGTGATGAGGTCCAGAGCCTCGGTAACCTTATTGACGTTATCCATGTTGCTGATGCCGGTCATCAACACCACAGCCGCGGGCGCGGCGGCGGTCTCGTGGATTCCGAAGGCTTCCTGGAATAGCGCAGTTCCATCATTGCATTTGAAGGCATTCAGGAACCCGCTGAAGCCGCTCATGGTTGTCGGGTCGGGCTCGGCGCTCTTCACACAGCCGTCAACGAGAGGATCAGCGGCTAGCTGCTGCGCGCCCTGCATTGGGTCCTCGCCCGGCTTATCCGCCCTGGCGATCAGAACCTGAATTGACGTGGGAGTCTCGCCGTATTTCAGCGCCGCCACATGGTAGAAGTCGTTGCCCTCCTGCCACTTCACATTTGGGTCGTCGGACCATCCCGGCAATTCGGGCAGTGTGACGTCGGCGTAATGGGCAGTGTCGGCCGTTGTGCTCGTCGCGGACGCCGAAGTGGACGCCGAGCTAGAGGAGGTGCTGGCGGCGGAACTCGACGCGGCGGTTTTTGATCCGGACCCGCAGCCTGCGAGCGTCGCGCTCAACAGCAGGGCGGCTACACCGGTTGCAGGAATCAGCAGAGACTTCTTCATCGCCGTAAGGCCTCTCAGTAAAGGGAACGGGCATGACTTTGCACCACTGGTCCATCGGCAGTCAATAGGAACCTGATGCCGTGCCAGCGGCCGACCGTCGACCCGGCCACCGAAACCCGCCCGCCTACAGCGTCGACAGCCAGCGGTCCAGTTCCCGATAAGCCGCCGCGCGAGGTTCCGCCAGCGACAGAAAGACGTCGTGCTTGGCGTCTTTGACCGGCACACTGGTGGTCCGGTTTCCCAGACAGCCCGCCCAGCGGGCGATGTGTGCGACGTCGAGTACGGCGTCACCGCGTTGCAGCGTGTCGGTCTCGGCGGTTTCGGCGACGCTGTGATCGGAGCGCAGAACGAGATTGGGCACCCCGACGTCAAGGCCGCGGTGCAATTTTGCCTGCCCACGCCGGATGGCGTGAATCCACCCGACGGTTATCGGAAAGCCCCCGAGTGGTTTCCATCGCAGGTTGTAGTCGAACTCGCCGTGGTACTCCCGATGCAGTGTCAGGCCATAGCCGCCGGTGCCGGAACCGCGCAGCACCCGGGTCTTGCGCACCTTCGACACCGCCCCGATTGCCGTCGAGGTGACTTTGGTGCGCAGGATTGCCGGCCCGTTGAGATCCAGGAACGGACTGTTGAGCACCAGACCTGTAATGCCCATGGCCTCGGTGGCGCCGCGCTGACGAACCCGGTCCAGCCATAGCGCCACCACGAGGCCTCCGGTCGAGTGCCCGCACACCAGCACCCGCGCAGAGGGATTTTCCGCGGCGATCACCGCCATCGCCCACTCCAATTCACGGTCGTAACGAGCGAGGTCGGTGGTGAAGTGCGGGGTCTGACCCTCCCGCCAGGAGCGCCCGCACCGGTGCGAGTCGAGTCCGTAGAACCGCCAACCCCGGGCGGCGAAATGGTCCGCCAGTTCAGTATTGAAGAAGTAGTCGGTGTAGCCGTGCACTGCCAGTACCACCAATGACGACGGGGTCAAGTCGGCGGTGCGGACCAGGGTGGCGAACAGCTCGCCCTCCCCGTCGGGATCGGCGCCCAGGGGCAAGGTGGCCTGCTGATACCCGGCAAGTACGTCATCGGCCCATTCGGGCTGCACTGCCGTCACGAGTCAACCCTAACCGGGATAACCTAGCCATACAGCCACGACCGACGGCGGAGTCGTCGGGTGAGTGGAGAAGCGTAGTGAAGGGTTTGCCCGTGTCTGATGCCATCACGATGCCGCAGCCGGTGGGAGCGGTGTGACGTTCACGCTGCGCCGGTGCTGGGGAAAGGATCTCGACGCGGCGACCCTCTATGAGTTGCTGAAGCTTCGGGTCGAGGTGTTCGTCGTCGAGCAGGCCTGTCCCTACCCGGAGCTCGACGGTCGTGACCTGCAGTCTCAGACTCGGCACTTCTGGCTGCAGGATCCGTCCGGAGAGGCAATCTCGATACTGCGCCTGATAGAGGAAAACCCGAACGGCAGCAAGCTTTTTCGAATCAGCCGGGTCTGCACCAAACAAGCCTTGCGGGGCCAGGGCCACACCAACCGTCTGCTACAGGCGGCGCTGGCGGACGTCGGAGGGCATCCGTGTGCACTCAACGCCCAGACCTACCTGATCGAGATGTATACCCGGCACGGCTTCGTCGTCGACGGCGATGAGTTCGTCGAGGATGGCATCCCGCACGTTCCGATGGTTCGGGGGCACCGATCGTGAACCCGCCCGGTTACCCGTTCAGCGCCATCGTCGGGCATGACCGGCTGCGACTGGCACTGCTGCTGTGTGCGGTGCGACCGGAGATCGGCGGGGTTCTGATCCGCGGGGAGAAGGGCACCGCGAAGTCGACCGCGGTGCGGGCACTGGCGGCGGTGCTTGCCGAGGCAGACCCGGGTGCAGCCCTTGTGGAGCTGCCGATCGGCGCTACCGAGGACCGGGTTGTCGGATCACTGGATCTGCAGAAGGTGCTCCGTGACGG
>JBAXIA010000061.1:0-17097 GCA_037138615.1 Mycobacteriaceae bacterium
GATCGCACGGTCGAGGCCGATGAGACGTTGACACTGACTCTGTCAGCCCCTACCGGGGCCGTTCTCGGGGCCGGGAAAACAGCCACCGTGACTATCACCAATGACGACAAGGCGGTGGCGGCGAAGGTCGTCCCGCCGACGCCGCTCGGCGCTAACCTGGCCGTATCGGACGGCCAAACGGGTTTGCGACCGGAGTTCGCCACCCAGACGCTGGTTGTTTCGACCCTGCGAAAGAAAGCCGCAGCCTAGGCGTTGAGCGCGATTTCATGGCCGACGGGCTCTCCCGGTAACCTGCGCTAGGACGGGCGATTAGCCCAGTACGTTGTCCCGGGCGTGTAGCTCAGTGGTAGAGCTCTGGTTTTACACACCAGCGGTCGGCGGTTCGATACCGTCCACGCCCACCATGCAACGGTGGCCGCTTGATCATGGGCTACGGGGCCAGCGCGTCTGTCTGTAGTGCGTTGAGAGTCGCCCGTTCGGCATCCTGACTGAAACGGCGAATGGCGTCGTCGTCGGTGGCCATCGAGACGGCATCGTGAATACACCGAGCCATGGTCGCTCGTGGAATTTTGAACTGATGTCCGGCGGTGAAGAGTTCCGCCGGACGTCGGGCTGCACTCAAGATCGTTTCATAAGCGGGCAGTAGGCACATCAGAGAGGCGATGCGGTAGCCGGCAGCCCGGTGCGGCACATCAAGCACATACGCCGTGGCGGTGCGCAACTCCGCTAGAATATCGCCCAGCACATATTGGATCCAGCCGATAGGCGCGCCAGCCAAATTCAATGGCGTGTGGTTGATTTCGCGTAACCACTCGTTGGGTAGGTAGCAGATCCGGCGATCCAGATCCTCGGCGAAATCTTTGAGCACATTGGTCTTCTGCAGAGCGCGCCCACACGCTTCACTACCCGACAGCAGGCTCTTCGCCACGTTTCCCGAGAGCCCATAATGGTCGATGACAAGTTCGGTACCCATGCCGCCCACGGTGCCCGCCACCGAGTAGCAGTAGTCGTTGTAGGCAACCGCCGTGGTCAGCACCCGGACCGTGTCGTGAACCACCACGGTGGAGGACTGCGCCGGATCAAGCACCGATTCCATACCTCGGGCCATCAGCGCAATCCAGTTTCGGAGAATCGATCGGGTGCGCGGCGGGAAGGTCGAGTAGATCAACCAGAGCGGCAATCCGCCCTCCACCGTCATCAGCGCCCGTTCAGCTGCCGAGAGGCCCGGCCACGACGTGGCTTCCCACTGGGCTAGGCGTGCGGAGGCGAGTTCGGGCTCTGACAGCAATTGGGCGAATTCGTCGAAGCGCTCCCTTTGCCAACTCACCGGCTGTGAACAGTCCTCAATATTGTCCAGCGCACGGCACAGCAGGTAGGCGGTCGATACGTAGTCCTGCAGTGGATCCTCCAGCCACGGGACAACCAGCGCGAACGAACGCGAGACCCGGTCCATCGTGACGGTGAGGTAGGTCCGCTGCAGCGGCTTGAGCTGGTAGATATCGAATGGCAAAGGGGTCTTGCCCTCGGGCGCGCTAGGCACCCGCATCAGAGTAAAAACCGATCGCGATGACGTCCTGCGGGGCCCGAGCCGGGCATTTTCCGGGACGGGAAAATCTCATGCAGGCCAATCTACCCGTGGGGTCCAAGCCCGCCCGCTGGCCTACCGCGGGGGCTGGGCCTCGGATTAAGCGCAGTGTCAGCCGCGGGCAGCGGCGAGGGCACTGGTGCCCGTGACGATTGCCTCACGTTGAGCCTGTGATAACGCACCGAACAGTGTCGCCATCCGTGCGGTTGTCAATGCTTCAGCTTCGGCCTTCTGGGACTTGATCTCGGGGGTGTGTTCGACCATGTCTTCCTCGGTGAACCCGTGCAACGTGAAGTGGCCGAGGTCTCGATCGAACTGGCACGCGGCGGCAGGTGTGAGGCCACAGGCTTTGACAGCGTCGGTGTGCACGCCGCCGCGCAACTCTCTCAACAGCATGGCCGCCCGGTAGGCCCGAGCGGTGGCAGTGGTCGGTGCCGGGGCTGACCGATAGCCATCGTAGATCGGCCATGCGCCCGACGGAATCGTGGCGGCTAGGGCGTCCACCGCATCGGCGAACGTGCCGAGGGCGGATGCGTCCACCGCGGCGAAGGTTGCTTCGGCGTAGTCGTCGGCGGCGCCCAGATGTGCGGAGCTGATCGCGTCCGCAGTGGCGAGGCTGCGGCCCCGGGCCACTACCGCGGCGATCATCCCAGGCTTGAAGAAGTAGAAGATTTCGTCAGCGGTCTGCGGATCTACGTCACCAAGCACGGACGCGCGGCCCGCGGCATACAGGGATACGACATCGAGACCGATTGCCTCGGCCCGGGACAGGGCTTGTTGGGAGAAGTAGAAGCCAGCGCCCAACTCCCCGAGGGGGCCGGCCACACTCGAGGCTGCGGTAGTTGCGTCCATCGGCTCAACCTAGCCGGTAGCCCTAACCGTGTGGTCGTCCGGTCTGCTATTCCGGGATCGAATTGGTGGCCAAACCGGCGGAGATCTCGCTGGCGATTCGCGGCAAAGCGACCACCACGATGACGGGGATAACCAACCAGCCGAGCGCTAGCCACGGCAACACCGCATAGGCACCTGGCTGGACTGGAAAGACGTTGACCCACAGCGTGTAGATGATCGCGATGGCGGCGATGAACGGGATCACCAGGGTGATCCGTTCGGCACCTGAGGTGGTGCGGTGTACTGATCTTCCCGCGCCCAGAGTCACGAGGAGATAGGCCACCAGTATGGCCAGTGCGGCCAGGGTGGACGCCCAAAAGAATGCATCGGAGGCTGACGCGCCGAACACCTGGCGCATCGCTTCGTAGCCGAGGGCGGCGACGGCCAGGATGAGCAGGGCAGCGTTGCGTGGTGTGCCGGTATCGCCCTCGGTCCGTCCGAGTGCGCTGTTGGGTGCGATATCACGGACAAGGGTGAAGAGTATTCGTGAACCTGCCGCAGCGGCTGCCAGGCCGCCGCCTACGGCTGAGAGCATCGCGAAAATGTCAAACACATCGCCGATGTCGTGCCCGGCATAGATGGTGGCGAGGTCCCCGAGTAGCGAGGTGGATGCGGTGAATCGCGCCATGTCTGCCGTGGTGAGTCCGAAGCCTAAGACTTCCGCCGCGCTGATGACCGTGCAGATGATGCCCAATGTCAGAAGGGTGAAAATCAGAGTTCGGGGAATGGTGCGGGAGGCCTGCGGAATTTCTTTGCCCAGGGTTGCCGAGGTCTCGAAGCCGGAATAGCTCAGGAACCCGAACCCGAGCCCGAGTGCAATCGCATAGAGACCGACGTGATCCGGGGGCACGAAAACCATGCGTATACGGGGATCGCCGATTGGTCCGTGACCTTCGAACACTTTGTAGAGCACCACTGCGGACAGGGCGAGCATCGCCAAGACCGAGACACCTTCGAGGGCCATCAACGCACGACCCGTGATGCGTAGCGAGGTGAGGCAGAGCAGTCCGATGATTCCCGCGCCGATCAACGACAGCGCGTCAGGTGAGAGCTGCGGGGCCGTGGGAAAGCGCGCGAGAATATTGGACCCGAAGAGCCCGAAGCCGGCGATGGCGACGAGAACGAACGACAGGTATGCGCCGAGGGTGGTCCAGCCGGCGACGAATCCGGCCCGCGGGCCCAGCGTCACACCGACGAACGTGTAGGACGAGCCGCTGCCGGGGTAGCGCCGGGCCAGATGCGCGAAGCACCATGCGACGGTCAGCAGCAGCAGGGTGCAGAGCGCGAAGATCAGCGGCACGGCTCGACCCACGTGTTGGGCAGGTTGTTGGGGATTGAGGTTCATCGCGACGGTCGGTGCCATTCCACCGATCGAGACGGCGACGGCGTCGAAACCTCCGGCGGTCAGGAAACGGCTCCGCCGTCGTCCGTTCAGCGCGTTCAGTCCGTTCATGAGCCGAGATTAACTGACGGACGGGCTAGCATTGGGTCCCATGGGCATGCGATGGGAGCCTCCGCCGTTGCCGCCGCAGCAGTATTCGCCTCCGCGGTCAATGACCAGAGCCCGCTGGTTGCCCGCAGCGATTATCGGCGCTGCCATAGTGATCGCGGCCGGACTTGTGGCAGCCGCTGTGATACTCAAAAGCAAAGACGGTGGTTCGGTCGGCGACAGGCCCACGACCTGCCAGGCGTGGATCCAGACTCAACAGACTTTGCGCGCCATTCCGGCCCTTCCGCAGGTCTGGAACTGGGATACGCCGAATATCGATACATACATCTCCAACCAGAATGCTCCGGTTGGAAAAGCCCTAGACCTGTTCGAGCCTCAAATCGCCGCTGACCCCGCCGACGTTGCGCGGGCAGCGCAGCAATATGTGGATGTACGACGCAGACAGATCCAGACACTGACCGATCACACCTATCTCCCAGCCGATGGGGTCGCAGTGGACAGCGCGTTGGTTCGCCTGAACCAACTCTGCGGGATCACCGACATCGGCCAACCGCTCTGATTGCTAGTCGTTCACTTTCCCTGCGGTGAGATTCTCCAGCCGGGTGAGTCGGCGTAACACCTCGGTCCCGAGATTGTCGGCGTCGACGTCAGCCAGCGAGGCCAGGATCTCAATCGGGTGGTCGGCCTCGTCGCTGTTCAGGTAGCAGGCTGCGATGAGTGCCTCGATGGGCGAGCGCCGGTAGGCGCGAGCGGCGCTGATCACCGTCTCGGCCTTGGGGTGACTCTTACCGCGCAGCCAGTTGCAGACCGACAGCCGGCCCACGCCGATACGTTCGGCGATCTGCGCCTGGGTGGCCCCACCGCTGATCCGGCGGACGTACTCCGGCCACGTCTCGGCCACCGGACCCGCGCCGGATACCCCTGCGTCATGCGAATTTTCCATTGGCAACCCCCCTTATCGCGATCCCCCCGATCGCTGCAAACCAGGGTAAATCGGGGGTGTGACAAGTTTGGTGGGGTTTCAGCAGCAGCCGGTCTGCCCCGCTCTCTCGGCCAAGTGGGTGTGCGCAGTCGTGTCGGTTCGACTTACCGCGCTCAGAAAAGCGTCGAGGTCGACACGATTGCCGGCCAGCCACGTCCCGCTCACGGTGGCCGTCTCGGACAGCTTCGCCGGGTCGACGGTGTAGGGATCGGCGGCCAGTTCGGTGAAGTCGGCCAGTTTGCCGACCGTGATCGAGCCAACCAGGGTGTCGCGATGCAGGGTGCGGGCCGCGTCGATGGTGTGGCCGCGCAACGCGCGGTCGAGGGTCATGACCTGATCCGCACCATGAACAGTGCCCGACCGGGTGCGCCGGGTCACCGCGGTCTGGATGTTGAGTACCGGTGAGGGCGGCGACACCGATCCGTCGTTATGGAATGACACCACCGCGCCCGAGGCTTGAGCATCGCCGAAGGATTGCCAGCGGCTGCCATGGTCGTGGTCGAAGATCTGACCGTCCAGGAGGTCACCCCAGTAGTAGTACTGGAACGGTCCCATCGAGGTATGGACGCCGAGGCGGGCGGCCCGGTCAAAGTGGCGGCGGGTGCCCGCTCCCAGGTGTTCGATGCGCCAACGATGGTCGGTGCCGAGCAGGTTGTGTCGTTGCAGCGCCGCTTCATAGGCATCCAGTGCCAGGTCGATGGCGAGGTCGCCATTGGCATGCAGAGCCATCTGCCAGCCGCCGGGCGCGCCCTTGTCGAGGATCGCGTCAAGCTCAGCCCGGGTGTAGTTCAGTGACTGCGGACCACCGGCTTTGGCGGGGTCGATGCCCGCCATCCGGGTGGTCTTGGTGCTCAGGTAGGGAAATGAGATACCGATGTTGCCCACCCAGGGTGAGCCGTCAGTCCACAACTTGACACCCTGCTTGACCAGCCAGTCGTCACCCGGGGCGAAGGCGGTGGGCTCGGTGTAGGTGTCACTGGTGGACACCTCCCACATGCTGACCCGTAATGGGCAGGACGGGGCCGACGCAAGTGCCTCGTAGCCGCCCTTGAGGCTGAGGTCGAAAGCCATGTCGGAGGTGGACGTTAAACCGGCCTGCGCCATCGTCGCGTAGTACTTCGCGCCGGCCACCAGAGGGTTGCCCAGTGTGGTGAGGATTTCTCCGGCCACCGCGATCAGGACCGCGGTCTCGAAGCCCTGGCCGTCGAGGCTGCCGTCCGGGTTTCGCCCGAAGTGCGCGCCGGGCGGATCGGCCGGCGGGTTGACGTCCCAGCCCTTGGTCTTCATCAATGCGGTGTTGAAGTAGACGCCATGGCCGGAGTTGTCGGCGACCACGGCGACCCGGTCACCGAAGATGCGATCCAACTCGGGTGCCCTGGGCGCGGGACGTTGATGCAGTAGCGCGTCGAAGCCGGAAAACAACAGTGGAGTGCTGGGATCGGTCTCAGCGATTGCCTGGGCGAAGACCTTCTCCACGTCTGACCAATTCGGCATCTGAAACGGGGTGATGTTGCGCGCGGGAGGTTCGGTGGCGACGCCGCTCATCAGTGGATGGCTGTGCGGTTCGATGAGTCCCGGCAGCAGGGCGACCGCACCGGTGTCGATCACCTCGGCGTCAGGGGCGGCCGCGCGGCACTCGTCCAGCGATCCCACTGCGGTGATCCGGCCGGCTGACACGGCCACGGCGTCGGCTCGCGGCCGGGTGGGATCCATGGTGATCACGGTGCCTGCCTTGAGGATCTGATCAGACATCTGCGCCCCTTCGTTCCTGCTTGGGTCAGTACATCAGGTATGAGAGGCTGCCGGGGTGATTGCGCTTGGACGGTCGGGGTCGGCGGGGATTCTCGCCGCTTACCTGGCCGATCTGCTGTTCGCTGATCCCCGACGGGGCCACCCGGTGGCGGGGTTCGGTTGGTGTGCAACGGCTCTAGAAAAAATCACCTACCGCGATCGACGTCGCTCGGGCGTAGTGCACACCGCCGTACTGATCGGTTCTCTGGCCGGTGTGGGAACCCTGGTGCAGCGTCGCGCCGGGGGCGGTGCTGCACTGTCAGTGCTGACCGCTGGTGCGACCTGGGTGAGTCTGGGCGGAACCACGTTGGCCAAGACCGGCATCGAGATGGCCGATCGATTAGACGCCGATGACATCGACGGTGCGCGCGCACTGCTGCCGTCGCTGTGCGGTCGCGATCCGGCCGTGCTCGACGGTCCCGGACTGGCCCGTGCCGCGTGTGAATCAGTAGCCGAGAACACCTCTGATGCCACGGTCGCGCCGCTGCTATGGGCGGTCGTGGCCGGAGTACCCGGTGTGCTGGTCTATCGGGGAGTTAACACCCTCGATGCCATGATCGGTAACCGGTCGGTTCGTTACCGCCGATTCGGTTGGGCAGCAGCGCGATTGGACGATATCGTTAATTTCATCCCGGCACGGGTCGCCGGGACCCTGGTGGCATTATGTGCCGCTATGGTCGGCGGTTCGGCGATGCATGCGGTGGAGGCCTGGCTGCGCGACGCCGACCGTCACCCCAGCCCGAACGCCGGTGTGGTCGAGGCGGCATTCGCCGGAGCGCTGGGGGTGCGGCTCGGCGGCCCGACCCAGTACGGCCACGAATTGGAGATCCGGCCGACCCTCGGCGAGGGCCGTCCCCCTGGTGTGGAGGATTTACGCCGTGCGGTTCGGCTGTCGCAGCTGGTGCAGTTCGCCGCGACTGCGTTGGCGGTGGCCGTGAGCGCTGTTGGTCAGCGCCGTCGGCCGTAACGGTCGGTCATCTTCTCTTCGACCGTCGGTGGTTGGGCGGATGCCTGCGCCGCCGCGCGGTGAGCGGCTTCTGCACGCCGCATCCGAATCTCGGAGTAGGCGAAGTAACCCAAACCGATCGGCGCCAGGATTCCGAATGCGATCCATTGGATGCCGTAGGACAGGAAGGGCCCGGCGTCGAGTTGGGGAAGCGGAAGCACGTCGAGACCACCGGGTTGGTTCTCACCCAACTGCAGATAGGAACCGGTCAGCGGGGTGTTGGTGACATCGGCGATCTGTCTGGTGTCGATGGTGTACACCTGCATGACACCGCTCTCGAGGAACGGTTGCTTGTCACCGGTCGGCGCGGTTCCGGAGTCGCGGAGCCGCGCGGTGATGGTCACCGGATCAGTGGGTGGCGCGGGAACACGTGGTACCTGGGTGCCCTGCACCGGCCGCACGTAGCCCCTGTTGACCAATACTGTGGGTCCGGCGTCGACCGCGAAAGCGGTGAGCACCTCATATGCCGGCGCGCCGCCAATCACCCGAAGTCTGGCGAGAACCTGTGCAGCCGGCAGATACCGGCCAGTTGCCGTCACCCGACGCCATTGGGAATCAGGTGCCGACGAATTCTGCTGCGGCAGAAGGGAGGTCACTGGCACCGGATCGGCCGACAGTGACGCCTCGATCTGATTGTTCTCCTGCGAGGTCTTGGTGTTCTTGCCCAGCTGCCACGGTGCGAGCACAGTCAGTGAGAGGTAGGCGAACCCCGTCACGACGAGAGCCAGGGCAATCCAGCCCGGCCGCAACAGGAATGCCCACCGCCTCATCAGGTATCGGACCGCCGCGGGTCGGATTCTTTTGGGGCCAGACGTTCGTCGACCCAGGCGTGTAGACCGGGTAGCGACGCATCGATGACGGTAAAGACTTCCTGGAAGTCTCCGTCGTCGCCGTAGTAGGGATCCTCGACATCCAGTGCGTGTGCGCCCGATCGGGGATCGAACGACCGCAACATACGCAACCTGTCGGCGTCCACGCCCAAGTCGGCGAGCATACGTAGATGGTTGCGACCCAGGGCGACCACCAGATCGGCAGACAGGTGGTCGTCGTCTACCTTGGCCGCGCTGTGCGCCGTCGGATAACCACTCTCGCGCAACACCCGAACCGCGCGGTCGTCGGCGCCTGCGCCGATGTGCCAACCGCCGGTACCGGCGCTACTCACCCGAACCGCATCAGCCAGGCCGCGCTGCGCCAGCTGATGGGCGAACATCTTCTCAGCCATCGGGGACCGGCAGATATTGCCGGAGCAGACGAATGTCACGTGCAGGGCAGTGCTAGACACCGAGCACCTCGCGCAACCCTGACATCGTCTCGACGTGGATGGCAGCCTGGGCTTGGTCAGGCCCGGTGAAGTCGGCCGCACCGTAACCCCAGCCCACCACCACCGTGTCGATACCGTGCTCGGCGGCGCCCTCGACATCGTGTACGCGGTCGCCGACCATCACCACCCGCTCAGGTAGCGGCTGCAGCTGCGCCAAAGCGCGCGAGAGCACATCGGCCTTGGTGGCACGGGTTCCGTCCACATTGGCCCCGGCGATGACATCGAAGTGGTCCGCGAGGCCGAAGTGGTCGAGGATTCGCCGCGCGGTGGGTTCGACCTTGGAGGTCGCCACGGCCAGCCGGACCCCGGCGTCTTGCAGGTCCGCCAGCAATGCCGCCACCCCGTCGAACACGCTGTTCATCGCCCATCCGCGGCTGGTGTAGTCGGCGCGGTAAGCGGCGATCGCCTCATCAGCGCGATCACCGAGACCCATGCTCGCGAGAGTGTGATGCATTGGCGGACCCACAACCCTGCCGGCCAGGTCGCCGTCGGGTATCTCGGCGCCGATCGTGGCGAGGGCGTGGCGGAAGCTGGCCACGACACCCTCGGCGGAATCCGTCAGTGTGCCGTCGAGATCGAAGATCACCAACTGTGGGCGGGTGCCGGGGGCCGTGGGCGTCACAGCACCATTGTCGCTGACCCACACCGGCGGCTGCGCCCAGGCTTCGCGCACTACTGTTCTCCTGGTGGTGGGTGAGCAGGGCGACAGGCGGCAGTTGGGTACGCGGGCTGCCGAGGCACCCCGATGAGCGTGCGTCTGGCGGCCGTCATCGAGGCACTCGATGACGCTTACCCGCCCGCTCTGGCGCAGGACTGGGACTCCGTGGGTCTGGTGTGCGGAGATCCGAGTGACACCATCGACTCGGTGACCGTCGCCGTCGACGCCACCGCCGCCGTGGTGAACACCGTCGGGCCGCGCGGACTGCTGCTGGCCCACCACCCGCTACTGCTGCGCGGGGTGGACACCGTCGCCGCGAGCACGCCGAAGGGTGCGCTGATCCATCGGCTCATTCGCACCGGCGCGGCACTGTTCACCGCGCACACCAATGCCGACGCGGCCAGCCCGGGCGTCTCCGATGCGCTAGCCGGAGCACTGGGGTTGACAGTCGAGGCGGTTCTCGAAGCCGTCCCGGGCGGGCTGGCCTCGAACGTCGGCACCGGCCGGATCGCAACATTGGCCCGGCCGCAACGTTTCGCCGACTTTGTCGCGTGGGTCAATTCGGCTCTCCCGCAGACAACCTGGGGGATTCGCGCAGCAGGCGATGCGGACGCGACGGTGACAAGGGTTGCGGTGTGCGGCGGTTCGGGCGACTCGCTGTTGGCCGCGGCCGCCGCTGCCGGAGTACAGGCCTATGTCACCGCCGATCTACGCCATCACCCCGCTGACGAGCATCTGCGCAGTAGTGGCGTAGGGCTGGTCGATGTGGCCCACTGGGCCAGCGAATACCCGTGGTGCACTCAGGCTGCTGAATTATTGCGCGCGCAATTCGGCGCGGCGCTTCCGGTGATGGTGTGCCCCCTGCGCACCGATCCCTGGAATGTGGAATACCCGAGAGGCAATCATGAAAGCTGAAGTGGCGCAGCAGGTTTTACTGGTAGAGCTGGCCGAACTGGATGCAGAGCTGTCCCGCCTGGACCACCGCGTCTCGCATCTACCCGAACAACAGCACTTTGAGCAGCTACAGGCCGATCAGCGCAGCGCCGCCGACCGGCTTGCCGTCATCGGCATCGCGATGGAGGACGTCGATGCACAGATCAGTCGATTGGAATCCGAGGTCGACGCAGTCCGCCAGCGGGAGGACCGTGATCGCGGGCTCCTGGACTCCGGCTCGGTAAACCCCAAACAACTCGAGGAACTACAGCACGAGCTGGATACCCTGGAGCGTCGACAGTCGAATCTGGAGGATTCACTGCTGGAGGTAATGGAACGTCGCGAACAGCTGGCCGCCGAGCAGGCAACCGAACAGGCCGGCGCGCAAGACCTGGAGCGAGAACTTGTCGCCGCAGAGCAGGCCCGTGACGAGGTACTTGTGGAGATCGATCAGACCCGAACCGAACGGGCTACCCGGCGTGCCGAACTGGTGTCGGAGTTGGACGCCGAGCTGCTGAAGGTCTACGACCGACAGCGCGGTACATCGGGAATCGGTGCCGCCAGATTGGTCGGTGGCCGCTGCGGAGGCTGCCGGATCGAACTCGACCGCGGTGAATTATCTCGGATCACTGCTGCCTCAGACGACGACGTGCTGCGTTGTTCGGAGTGCGGGGCGATCCTGTTGCGGGTCCGTGGGCGCGGCGAGTGAGAGTCATTATCGAGGCCGATGGTGGCTCCCGCGGAAACCCAGGACCGGCCGGATTCGGTTGTGTGGTGTGGTCGGCCGACCACGGCACCGTGCTGGCTGAGCACAAGCAGTTCATCGGACACACCACTAACAACGTCGCTGAGTACCGGGGTCTTATCGCCGGGCTCGAGGAGGCGCGTCGGCTCGGCGCGAATGAGGTTGCGGTATCGCTGGACTCGAAACTCATCGTCGAACAGATGAATGGACGCTGGAAGGTCAAGCACCCCGGATTGGCAGAACTGCATCAGCAGGCGCGAGCCCTGGCGTCGACGTTCGATGTCGTCACTTTCTCCTGGATTCCCCGGGAACGCAATAAAGACGCCGATCGCCTGGCCAATGAAGCAATGGATGCCGCAGGTGGGGAGCAGGCGCCAACCGCTGCCGACCCGCCGCCCAGCGCAGTAGCCGTCCCCCCGTCGGCGTGGACCGGCAACCGTGGCGGACCAACCCGCTTGCTGCTGCTCCGTCACGGTCAGACCGAACTGTCCGTCCAGCGTCGCTACTCCGGACGCGGGAACCCCGAACTCACCGAGATCGGTCGCGGCCAGGCTCAAGACGCCGCCCGCTACCTCGCTCAGAAGGGCGGCGTCGCCGCGGTGATCAGCTCCCCGCTGCAGCGAGCGCATGAGACCGCCACGGCCGCAGCGGGCGCCCTCGGCCTCACGGTCGACATCGATGACGATCTCATCGAGACCGACTTCGGCGACTGGGAGGGACTGACGTTTTCCGAAGCGGCTGAGCGACACCCCGGGGTGCATGGCCGTTGGTTGCGGGATACGAGTTTGCAACCGCCGGGTGGGGAGAGCTTCGACGAGGTCCAGCAGCGGGTCCAGCGGGCCAGGGACCGAATCATCGACAAATACGGAGCTGCCACCGTGCTGGTGGTCTCGCATGTCACCCCGATCAAGACATTGCTGCGTCTGGCGCTGGGGGCCGGCCCGACGATTCTGCATCGGTTGCACCTGGATCTCGCGTCGCTGAGCATCGCGGAGTTCTACCCCGACGACGGTGCGTCGGTCCGACTCGTCAACGACACCTCGTACCTACGGCGACACGATGGCTGAACCATCCGGCGATGCACGCACCGCCTGGGAGGAGCACTACACGGCCAGGCCGCAGGTTTGGAGCGGGCGGGTCAATGCCCAGCTGGCCGATATCGCCGTCGACCTGGATGCCGCACACGCGCTTGACCTCGGCTGCGGCGAAGGCGCCGACGCACTGTGGCTGGCCGAACACGGGTGGACTGTCGTAGCGGTCGACATCTCGACCACCGCGCTGGGCCGGGCTCACGCCGTCGCCGAATCGCGTGGGCTCACGGCACAGATCGATTTTCAGCAGTGCGATCTCAGCAGCGGTTTCCCTGACGGCTCCTTCGATCTGGTGTCGGCGCAGTTCCTGCACAGCCCCGTCGAGATGGACCGGACCGCTCTACTTCGGCGGGCTGCCGGCGCGGTGGCTCCCGGCGGCAGCCTGCTGATCGTCGATCACGGCGCGGCCCCGCCGTGGGCGTCGAAGATTCACCATCATGATTTCCCCAGCGCCGAATCGGTGTTGGCGGGCCTGGATCTGGACGGCGTTCAGTGGGATCAGGTCCGGGTGGGTGCGGTAGAACGGATGGCGGACAGTCCCGACGGGAATCCGGTCTCGCTGACCGATAACGTGATCTGGGTTCGGCGGGCCGGGCCGTCGCGGAACCAGGAATCACGAACCAGGAATCATTAGGGGAATGAACGTGGACACACCGTCGGGGTCGACCCAATCGCCGGTGCGGCAGGCGATGCTCCGAAGGCTGCAGCGACGCGGTGTGGTCAGGGGGGAAATCGTCCTGCCGGCTGTGCCGGGGATGCTGGAGGAGTACATCACCCTGTGCGACGAGACGTTCAGGGCAATCGGGGTGCAGTTCTCGAAAGAGGACTTCGACCATATGCGGGGCATCCTCACCAATCAGCTGGCCGAGGCGTACGCGGCCTCCCCGCGGTCGGACATCGTCATCGCCTACGAGTCGCCGGTCGGCATGACCGCCACCTACACGATCAACTCCCGGTGGTTCACCGTGGCAGGGGCCTACGACAACTGGATCGCCACCCGGGAGCCACCGTTGTTCGGCACCGAGCCGGACGCCCGGGTATGGGATCTGGCCGGCGAAGCAGCCGACCCATCGACGTTCCGGGTGCTCGACATCGGTGCCGGCACCGGGCGTAACAGTATTGCGCTGGCACGGCGCGGCCATCCGGTCGACGCGGTCGAGATGACCGGGGGATTCGCTGACATCATTCGCGCCGACGCCGCCAAGGAGTCGCTGAACATCCGGGTCATCCAGCGTGACGTCTTCGCCACCCTTGAGGACCTGCGTACCGACTATCACCTGATTCTGCTGTCGGAGGTGGTGTCGGACTTTCGTAACGCCGAACAGCTCCGGGCACTGTTCGAACTTGCAGCCCACTGCCTGGCCCCGGGCGGACGGCTGCTGTTCAATATCTTTCTGGTCCGAGCGGGCCATACCGTCGACGACGCGGCCCGCGAACTCGGTCAGCAGGCCTACACCACGATCTTCACTCCCGCGGAGCTGGCTGAGGCATCGGCGCAGCTGCCGCTGGAACTGGTGGCCGATGACTCGGTCTACGAATACGAGAAGAGTCATCAGCCTGCTGAGAACTGGCCTCCGACCAGCTGGTATGCCAACTGGACCACCGGACTCGACGTCTTCGACCTGCCTGTCGAGGAGTGCCCGATCGAGATGCGCTGGATGGTTTACCGCAAGAACTAGTACGTTGGGCGGTGCGGACGAGTTGGCCGGGCGGCCGCGGCACACGGTGGGCAACCGTCGATGGGTCGAGGAAAGTCCGGACTTCACAGAGCAGGGTGATTGCTAACGGCAATCCGAGGTGACTCGCGGGACAGTGCCACAGAAAACAGACCGCCACCCGTAAGGGTGGTAAGGGTGAAACGGTGCGGTAAGAGCGCACCAGCATCCCGGGTGACCGGGGTGGCTTGGTAAACCCCACCCGAAGCAAGGCCAAGAGGCTGCATTTCGGTGCGGCTGCGCAGGCGTTCGAGGGCTGCTCGCCCGAGCCTGCGGGTAGGCCGCTCGAGGCACCCGGTGACGGTGTGCCCAGATGGATGGTCGTCGCCGCGCCACCGTAATGCGGTGACGCGGAACAGAATCCGGCTTACAGGCCAGCTCGCCCGCCCCTACGGGCCTCCCGCACGCTGCGGCGCAAGGCTCTGAGCGCTGCGTCGACTTGGGCGCGACACCGATCGCCCTCCTCGGCCTTCTGCTGGTAGAGCACCCCGTAGGTGAAGGTGTCCTCACCGGCCGCGTGCGCAGCATCCGCCTGTCGTAACAGGTGTGTGCGGCTGATCACGCTGTCCTGGTGATCGCCGAGCAGGGTTTGGATGATCTTGGAACGGCCGGCCACCTTGGCATCACCGGTGGCCGCGGCGACATAGCGAAGTCGCTTGGCGGCCTTGCGGATTCGGTGCAGCGCATCGTCGCGATCGGCCTCCGCGGCCGCGCGCGATGCCTTGGTGGCCTTGCGGACCCGTTGATAGCTCGATGCGATGGTGGCCGGGGGATGGTCATCCTCGCCCACGGGCGTTTGGATCACGACAAGTCCGTCCAGCGCGTCGAGTAGCCGGAAGTAGCGCGGCGAACGCATCGCCGTCCACGATCTGCGCAGCCCGGACTGATATTGCCGACGGGCGCCGTCGACCAGTCGCTCGCGTACCGGTCCGCGCACGAGGTCCGGCGGCAACGCGTCCAGAGCCTTGGCATAGCTTTCGGCAAGCACCTCGGCGTCGCGGGCTGTGCCCAGTACGCCAGCAAGCTCACGCAGTTCACTGAGCACCCAGGCATCGTCGTTGAGGCCGAAGGCATCCTCGGATGCCTGCAGCAGGCTTCGGATCTGGCGGGTGGCCACCCGCATCTGATGCACCGAGTCGGGGGCGTCGGCGCGGACTGCGCGGTCCCACACCAGCAGCAGTTCGACCTGTTCGGCCACCGCCCGGTGCACGGGATCGGCGGGCGGCTCAGTATCCGCCCGGGTGACGTCGTCGAGCACCTTCGCCAGCTTGGATCCGTGTCCGGCCGTCGCTGCCCCGGCATCAAGGAGGCGATTGCACAACCGGCCCAGAATGTCCTCGGCGTCATCGATGCCGCCATCGGTGAGTTCCAGTTCCCATTCCCGCCACTGCTGTTCGATACCGCTGGTGCCGTTCTGCGAATCGATGCTCCAGGCGTGTACCCGGTCATCGCAGAACTCAGCCAGCGCCGCCCCGTCGGGTCCGTATAGCAGCGTGACGTCGCGGGCCGTGGATATACGAGCTACCGGCACCAGCGCGCGGCCGCGCACGATGGCTGCGACGATGTCGATCAATTCGCCGGGCACATCGGCGACACCGGTGTCAGGGCCCAGCGGCGCGTGGACCTCGGTTCGCGCCTCGGCCCCGGCGGGCAGCTTGAGATGCCAGCCGGCATCGGGCCCGCCGGTGCGGCGGCGCAGCGTCACCCGCCGTGCGGAAAGGTCATGGCCCACGGTGTCGAAGTACACCGCCTCCAGGATTTGCGCGGGCAGCCGATCGGCCCGGGTGACCAACGCCAGGCCGTCGAACGACGGTGTCACTGCAGCATCGTCGACGTCGAACTTGCGCTCGACCTCAAGATGCCGGGATGAGCCGCTGGACTTCGCCATTTCCACCCTTCACGTCCACCCGCTCGCGACACGGGTCTGAGCAGGGCCCGTTATCGTCGCACAGGAAAGTGAATAGTCGGACCGGCCCGCCGAGCGGCTAGAAGCTGTGCTCCTCGGCGGGAAATGCTCCGCTGGCGACCTCGTTTGCGTACTGCGTTGCCGCACGGCGCAGTTCGCTACCGACGTCGCCGAAACGCTTGACGAACTTGGCCGTCTTGCCGCTGGTGAACCCGGCCATGTCCTGCCACACCAGTACCTGGGCGTCGCAGTTGCGGCCCGCGCCGATACCAATCGTCGGAATGGTCAGCTTGCCGGTGATCTGCGTCGCCAGTTCGGCTGGCACCATCTCCATCACCACGGCGAACGCACCGGCCTCGGCCACGGCGATCGCATCGGCGATGGTCTGCTCGGCGGCGTCGCCGCGGCCCTGCACCCGGAATCCGCCCAGGCTGTTGATGCTCTGCGGGGTGAACCCGATATGGGCCATCACCGGGATGCCGGCGGCGGTCAGGGTGGCGATCTGATCAGCGACCCGTTCGCCGCCCTCCAATTTGACCGCGTGCGCCCCGGCTTCCTTGAGGAACCGGGTGGCGGTGGCCAGCGCCTGGGCCGGGCCGCCCTCATAACTTCCGAACGGTAGATCAGCCACCACTAGCGCGTGCTCTGCACCGCGCACCACCCCGCGCACCAATGGAATGAGCTCGTCTGCGGTGATCGGCACTGTGGTGTCGTAGCCATAGACGACATTGGCCGCGGAATCACCAACCAGCAGCACGGGAATGCCGGCCTCGTCGAGGAGCCGGGCGGTGGAGAAGTCGTAGGCGGTGAGCATCGCCCATTTGTGGCCCTCGACCTTCATCCGCTGAAGATGGTGGGTGCGGATCCTGGTGCGAGGTTCAGTGTGTGCAGTGGCTATCCCGCCGTAGAGCGTCTGCTCTGACATGGTTGTCCCCAGTGTTTGTCGGATCGATCCTCGTGGCCTGTCTCAGGTCCCCGGGTTCGTATGACTACTTCATTGTGCCACCGGCGCGGCCCCGGGGG
>JBAXIA010000062.1:0-17094 GCA_037138615.1 Mycobacteriaceae bacterium
CGACGATGGCCCCCGGCTCACACCGGGGGCCATCGTCGTCTCGACAGCGTTATTCCGTCAGGCGCTTCACGGCGGCGGCGATCCGCTCGTCAGTTGCCGTGAGTCCGATCCGGACATACTCGGCCCCGCCCGGACCGTAGAAGTCGCCAGGAGCCACCAGGATGCCGCGATTCGCCAGCCAGTCCACGGTCTGGCGGCAGGGTTCGCCACGGGTCGCCCACAGGTACAGCCCGGCTTCGGAGTGGTCGACGGTGAATCCGGCCGATCGCACGGCGTCCAACAGGACCGCACGCCGGCGTGCGTAACGGTCACGCTGCTCAGCCTGGTGCGCATCGTCGTCGAGGGCGGCCACCATCGCCGCCTGCACCGGCGTGGGCACCATCATCCCCGCGTGTTTGCGTACGGCGAGCAACTCGGCCACCAGATGTGGATCACCGACCACGAAACCGGCCCGGTAGCCCGCCATCGACGAGGACTTCGACAACGAGTGCACGGCCAGCAGGCCGGTGTGGTCACCGCCGCATACATCGGGGTGCAGTACGGAAACCGGCTGCTGCTCCCAGCCGAGACCGAGGTAACACTCGTCGGAGACCACCAGCGAGCCCCGCTCGCGTGCCCACTCGACCACCTTGCGCAGATGATCGATGCCAAGCACCCTGCCGGTGGGGTTGCCCGGCGAATTGAGATATACGACACCGGGTGACAGTGGTCCCAGTTGGGTCAGCGAGTCGGCCGCGATGACCTGTGCGCCGGCAAGTCGGGCGCCGACCTCGTAGGTGGGGTAGGCCAGTTCAGGAATCACAACCGTGTCGTCGGTGCCAATGCCCACCAGAGTCGGCAACCAGGCAATGAGTTCCTTGGTACCGATCACCGGCAGCACGGCGTGTTCCGCCGCACCGGTGATGCCGTACCGGCGGCCCAGTGCGGCCACCGCAGCCGCCCGAAGTTCGGGCGTTCCTGCCGTCAACGGGTACCCGGGCGCCGCAGATGCCGCAGCGAGGGCGTTGCGGATCACCGGGGCAACCGGGTCCACCGGGGTGCCCACCGAGAGGTCGACGATGCCGTCAGAATGCGCGCGCGCCACGGCGGCGGCGTCGGCCAGGGTGTCCCAGGGGAACACCGGCAGCGACGCCGAAACACCGCGGCGCCACACCTGCGGCGGGGTGTGAGCCGTCAGTCGTCCTCGGCCTTGGGCGGGAGGTCCTTGACCACCTGCGGATCGTTCTCGGTCAGCCCCACCTTCGACGCACCACCCGGCGAGCCCAACTCGGCGAAGAAGTCGGCGTTGATCTGGGTGTACTGCGACCACTGATCGGGAACATCGTCCTCGTAGTAGATCGACTCCACCGGGCAGACCGGCTCGCAGGCGCCACAGTCCACACACTCATCAGGGTGGATGTAGAGCATGCGTTCGCCCTCGTAGATGCAGTCGACCGGGCACTCTTCGATACATGCCTTGTCTTTGATGTCGACGCAGGGTTCGGCGATCACGTAGGTCACGAAGGTTCTCCTCGATGTGCTCTTCGTCGTCTATCTGTCTGCAGGGTCCAGCGGTCTGCTGCCAGGGCAGCGCCACACTATCCGATGACCGCTCCCGGATTGCCGACTCAGTGTGCCCTAAATCGGTTTTGTGCCCTAAATCCGGTGATGAGAGTGATCTTAGGCGTTGAACTCGCCACCCGCCTCACCCCCGGTCCGGAATCGGTGTTGGCGGCGGTCGCCACCATCTGCCCACCATCTCAGGCCGCACGCTTGACGTAGGTGGTCGTCCGCTGGCGGGCCGGTCGGCCGATGCCCTCAGCGATCGCGACGAGTTCGGCGATGCTCTTGGCAGACCCGTACTGCGAACCCGCCATACGGGAGATGGTCTCCTCCATCAGGGTGCCGCCCAGATCGTTGGCACCGCCGGTCAACATCACCTGACTGCGCTCCACACCGAGCTTGACCCAGCTGGTCTGGATCTGCGGAATGCGGCCGTGCAGCATGATTCTCGCGAGCGCGTGCACCGCGCGATTGTCGCGATGGGTGGGGCCGGGGCGGGCCGCGCCGGCCAGATACAGCGGTGACGACTGGTGTACGAACGGCAGCGGAACGAACTCGGTGAATCCGCCGGTGCGATCCTGGATTCCGCGCAGCACATTGAGATGGGCCACCCAATGCGACGGGGTGTCGACATGGCCGTACATCATTGTCGAACTCGACCTCAATCCCACTTCGTGCGCGGTGCTGACGATCTCCACCCACTGCGAAGTGGGCAGCTTGCCCTTGGTGAGCACCCAGCGCACTTCGTCGTCGAGAATCTCGGCTGCAGTTCCAGGAATGGTGTCCAAGCCTGCCTCCCGCAGGCTGATCAGCCACTCACGAATGCTCATACCGCTCTTGGTGACTCCATTGGAGATTTCCATCGGAGAGAACGCGTGCACATGCATCGAGGGCACCCTCGCCTTCACCGCGCGGACCAGATCCGCGTAGCCGGTGACGGGCAGTTCCGGATCGATCCCACCCTGCATACAAACCTCGGTCGCTCCGGCGACATGGGCCTCCCAAGCCCGGTCCGCCACCTCCCGCGCCGACAGCGAGAACGCATCCGCGTCGCCCTTGCGTTGCGCGAACGCACAGAACCTGCAGCCCGTGTAGCAAATATTTGTGAAGTTGATATTCCGATTCACCACAAATGTGACGTCATCACCGACGGCATCCCGCCTCAGCGAATCTGCCAGTGCGGCAACGGCATCCAGGGCGGGACCATCGGCGGTGGCTAGTGTCAGGTACTCGGCGTCACTGCAGCCGGCCGGATCACGTTCCGCGGCACGCAGCGCGGCGGCCACGTCAGTGTCAACGCGCGCGGGGGCGCGGGACGCCAGCTCGCCGACCCGCTCGCGGATCGACTCCCAGTCACCGAAGGCACTACCGAGGTCGCTACGGACCGCGGTTCGCCGCCCCTCGGAATCAATCGCGCTGTGCAGATCAGTGCGGCCCAGTGACTCGGTGACATCGTCGGGCTCCTGCCACGGCCGTCCTACCGGATTGACATCGAGGGCAAATCCGGTCTCCGGGTCGGCCAACGCGGCAACGTGTGCCGCCACCCGCGGGTCGATCCAGGCCGCGCCGGCTTGCACGTACTTCGGCTGGGCGGTGAGTCGTTGCACCAAATCGAATCCGGCCTCGGCGGTGACCGCGGCCAAGTCGTCCAGTGCGGGCCAGGGCCGTTCCGGGTTGACGTGATCCGGGGTCAGCGGGGAGACCCCGCCCCAGTCGTCGACGCCCGCGCCCAACAACGTCAGGCACTCCTGTCGCGAAACCAGGTTGGGCGGGGCCTGGATGCGCATTTCCGGACCCAGTACCAGGCGAGCGACCGCAACACACGCAACGAAGTCGTCGAAGCCGGCGTCGGGCGTGGCCGCCATCGCGGTGTCGTCCTTGGCGCGGAAGTTCTGCACGATCACTTCCTGGATGTGCCCGAACTCCTTGTGCAGACGGCGGATCGCGTGCAGCGTGTCGGCGCGTTCGGCAAGGGTCTCCCCAATGCCGACCAACAGTCCGGTGGTGAACGGGATGGACAACCGCCCGGCGTCGGTCAACGTGCGGAGCCGCACGACCGGATCCTTGTCCGGGCTGCCGTAGTGGGCCAGACCGCGCGTTTTGAACAGCCGCCGCGATGTGGTCTCCAGCATCATGCCCATCGACGGCGCAACGGGTTTGAGTTGGGAAAGTTCCGCCCAGGTCATCACACCGGGGTTCAGATGCGGCAGCAGACCGGTCTCCTCCAGCACCCGGATCGACATCGCCCGCACGTACGCCAGCGTTGAGTCGTAACCCCGTTCGTCGAGCCACTGCCGGGCCTGCGGCCACCGCGCCTCAGGCCGATCACCGAGTGTGAACAAAGCCTCCTTACAGCCGAGCTCGGCGCCGCGGCCGGCGATGCTGATGATCTCGTCGGGCTCGAGGTACATGCCGCGGCCGGCGGCCCGCAGCTTGCCCGGCACCGTCACGAATGTGCAGTAGTGGCAGGTGTCGCGGCAGAGGTGGGTGACCGGAATGAACACCTTGCGCGAGTACGACACCGGTAGCCGACCGTGCTCGCCGCGACGGGCGGCTGATTCAAGCCCGGCATCGCGCACCCGGGCCGCGCTGGCGCACAGGTCGAGCAGATTCTCGCCGCGCGCGGTCATCGCGATGGCGGCCTCATCGACATTGAGTGCCACCCCGTCACGAGCCCGTCGCAGCACTCTGCGCAATGCAGCCGGGGACACAGATTCCGCCCTCGGCGGGACCACCGGGGTCGGCAGCGAACCCTCAGATGTCATCGGTACCTGCACGCATCATCAGCATCCGACATGGCTCCCACAGTAGTACCAGCTGTTGGCCGGTAGTTCGGGGTGCGCGGCAGCGACGAGATGTAACACCGGACGGCCGAAAACGTAAAGTAGTGAGGTAGGCCTGCAGCAAACCTACGACCTTGAAAAACTTGACCAGGGAGCAGTCCGAATGACGGTGTCCGTGCGTTCCTATCTTGCCGCTGGCTTGGCAGCCGCGACCATGAGCGCCGTGGCGGTGATTCCGGTCACCCTGCCCAGGGTCGACGCAGTGACACTGCCATCGATCGAACTCAGCGCGGCCGTGGGGTCACTCGTCCAGCCGGTCACCGCTGCTGCCGGGGCGATGCTGGGCGCTGCCACACCGGCGGCAGCCACACCGGCGGCAGCCGCAACGGCGGCGGCGGCAGCCGCAACGGCGGCGGCGGACCCGGTGGCCGCAGCTACAGGTTCGGCCGGCGACATGATCATCAACGCCTACAACGCCCTGGAACCCTGGGTGCAGTGGGGATTCGAGGTCGCCGCCTGGGCCGTGAGTTATCTGCCCTGGCCGCTCGGTTGGCTGGGCCAGCAAATCAATATCGCCTACGACACCGGCGAACCGATCGTGCAGGCACTGGTGTATAGCTTCGCCTTCCTGATCGACGGTCAAGTGGACCTGATCGGCCCCACCCTCACCAACGGGGTGAACACCGCCGTCACCAACCTCGTCCAGGGTGAGATCGCCTGGGTCTTGGGCTTCTTCCCGCCCCTGCCGCCGGGCCCGGTGCTCCCTGTCTTCCCGACTGCGGCCGCGGCAGGCCGGGCCGCCACTACCACTGCCTCCGCCGCCGCCCGGGTCAGCTCCGCGCCGGCGGCGGCCACCACACCCGCGTCGGTCGAGGACATCTCCGAGCACCTGGATTCGGCACTCCCCGTGGCCGTCAAGGCGTCTCGCGCCTCGCGTCTCGCCAGTCGCAGCGGCGTTCGAGCGCAACACGACGTGACCGATCCCGCACCGCAATCATCAGTTGCGGCGCCCGATAGCACATCACAGGCGGCGGGCGCGATCCGTCTGCCGCAACAGTTGACGCGAGCCCGTCAGGGCATTCGGCGAAGTATCAGCGCCGGTGGCAGCGCGCCCAAGGCCAACAGGATGAGCACCGAGTAGGCCATGATTCCCGGCCCACCGAAGACGATATCGCCACCTGGGCCACCGAGCGTGAATCCCGCCACCGTCACCAGCCACGCCCACAGCGGCAGGGCCGCAAGCCTTTTGGAGTCCGTCCAATAACTCGCCGCCCACACCAGGGCCGCATTGACAAGTCCACTCAGCAGGGCGCTGATCGGGAACGGGATCGCGCCGAGATACATCGGGAGCAGCAGCGCGCCCAGGACAGCGGACACCACTCCGTCGACGGCCAGCAGTGCCAGAACGATGAGTGCGCCTCTGCTTTCCAGGGCACTACCCCGCGGTGAGGTCAAGGCCTGCCAGAAGGTCGTGTTCCCAGCCCTTCTCGTCTGTCTCACCCGATTGGCCCGATACCAGTACGTAGTGCTCCTGACTCAGCACCGGCAGGATCATTTTGTTCGACAGCGTGAACGCACGGCCCGTCGGTCCGAGCACCATCTGGGTGGCATGGGCGCCGATCGCCGCAACCTTCGCCGGCAGGTGCTCCGGAGCATCAACAACCGCGGTGATCTGGTCATCAGCGAATCCGTATGACGCATCGGCGGGTAGCCAGATCCAATCCGCTAGGACATCGTCGGGACCAAGTGCATCGAGGCCAGCGCGAAAAGTGTTGGCGGAGGTGACCGTCCAGTAGAACTTCGGCACCGCCCAGCGATCGGCGACAGCGGACAGCGCGGCGGTGGTGATCCGGTGCGCCTGAATGTGGTCGGGGTGGCCGTAACCGCCGCCGGGGTCGTAGGTCACCACGACGTGTGGACGCAGCTCGGCGATCACGGCCGCGAGTTGGCCGACAACCTTGTCGAAGTCGGCATCGACGAACCTGGTGCGCCGACGCGCCGGTGTGCCCGACATACCCGAATCCCGCCAGCACCCGGCACCGCCGAGGTAGCGCGGACCGCTGACTCCGAGATGTCGCAGCGCGACGGTCAGTTCGCCGATCCGGTAGCCGCCCAATTGATCGGCGTCGGCGAAGCCCAGCTGCATCCAGGGCTCCTCGATGATCTCGCCCTCCTCGCCGAGGGTGCAGGTCAATACGGTGACCGCGGCGCCGCGCGCGGCATACCGCGCCATGGTCACGCCATTGTTAATGGTCTCGTCATCGGGATGGGCGTGGACGAACAACAGCCGCGGAACAGCAGGCATCGGCCCTCCTCTGCATGCGCCGTCGCATTCGCGTCACCCTACCGACTCCACATTCCCCACCGGCTAAATTCAACGCGTGGACCGTCGCAACCTCGAATTCGGCTGCGCGGTAATGGTGATCGGACTACTTGCCGGGCTGGCCGGCGTAGCGACGATCGTTCTGCTGGATTTCATCGAACACATCACCTACCACTACAGCTTCGGCAGCCTGCTCGATGGCGTCACCGCTTCGGGTCCGGTCCGGCAGGCAGTGGGGCCCATGATCGGTGGTGCGCTGGCCGGCTGCGGTTGGTGGCTGCTGCGGCGCCACGGCCCCGTACCAACGGTGTCCGAGGCGATCACCCGTCGCGGCCCCCTCCCCCGGCTGGCGATGACGATCGATTCCGCCCTGCAGGTGTTGGTGGTCGGCTCGGGCGCCTCGCTCGGCCGCGAGAATGCGCCCCGCGAGTTGGCCGTCGCGCTCGGCGACCTAGGTACCCGACGCTGGGCACTGACCGCGAAGGACCGCGAGATCCTGCTCGGCTGCGCCGCAGGCGCGGGTCTGGCCGCCGTCTACAGCGTGCCGATCGGCGGTGCGCTGTTCGCGTTGCGCATCGTCTTGCGGACCTGGAATTTGCGCGCCGCCGGAACCGCATTGATCACCTCCAGCGTGGCCGTGGCGGTGGCCGCGCCGGTCACCCACGATCGGCGGCTCCTGGACTGGCCTGATCCGCAGCTGTCATATCTTCTAATCGCCGCCGCGGTGCTGCTGGCGCCGCTGGCACTCGGCGTCGGCCTGGCCTTCAACAGCATCATGAACCGGGCCCGTTCGCGGAGTGCAACGCACACCTCATGGCTGCTGATGCCGGGGATCGCGATGGCCGGCCTGCTGGTCGGAATCTGCTCGCACTGGTGGCCGGAGCTTCCCGGAAACGGATCGAGCATCCTCGAGATCAGCCTGAACAGCAGCCTCACGCTGGTCCCTGCTGCCGCACTGCTGGCTCTCAAGCCGCTTCTCACCGCGATCTATCTGCGCGCTGGAGCAATCGGCGGCCTACTCACCCCGGCACTGGCCACCGGCGCGGCGATGGGATCGCTCATCGCGCTGTCGGTGAATACGTTCACGCCCACGCACCTCAGCGTCCCGGCAGTGTCACTGGCCTGCGCGGCGGGGGTGCTCGCGATCACCCAGGACACCCCGGTCTGGGCGGCGATATTCGTCTGGGAACTGGCCCAACCACCGTGGTGGCTACTCATCGTGTTCACCGCGGCTGCGGTGACCGCCCACCGTCTGGGCCGGCTGCTGGCGCGCGCCCGCTCCGGTCAGAAGACGACGGTCTGATTACCGTCGCGCAGGATGCGGTCTTCGCAGTGCCATGACACCGCGCGGGACAACACAGCGCGTTCGACATCCGCGCCGAGACGAACCAGGTCGTCGACATCGTGGCGGTGATCGACGCGCACAACGTCTTGTTCGATGATCGGTCCCTCGTCAAGGTCAGAAGTGACGTAATGCGCTGTTGCACCAACGAGTTTGACGCCACGCTCCCGGGCCCGCCGGTACGGTGCTGCCCCGATGAAGGCGGGCAGGAACGAGTGGTGGATGTTGATCAGCGGACAGCCGACCTCGGCAAGGAAATCAGGCGTAATGATCTGCATGTAGCGCGCCAGCACCACCAGATCGACATTGCCGCGCAGGAGTTCTAGCAGGCGCTGCTCGGCATGCTCACGCGTGTCCTTGGTGGCCGGGATATGGAAGAAGGGCACTCCGAACGGCCGCACCTGTTCGGCCAGATCCGGATGGTTTGAGATCACCATGACCACCGACATGTCCAGCTCGCCGCGGCGATTGCGCCAGAGCAGATCCAGCAGGCAGTGGTCCGTCTTTGACGCCATGATGGCCACCCGTTTGGGCTTGGCGGCCTCGGTCAGCCGGAAGTCGATCGCGTAGGGCTCAGCGACCTTCTCGGCGAAGTCCCGTTCCAATCCAGCACGGGCCGCGGCCAACCCGGGTAGGTGAAAGACGGTGCGCTGCATGAACATCCCGCCCGACTGGCTGGTGGCATGCTGAGCCAGCGAGACGATATTCGCACCGGCGTCGGCAAGGAACGTGCTGACGGCGGCAACCAGGCCGGGTCGGTCTGCGCAACGCAACAACAGGCGCCCGATATCCCCGGCCGGCAATTCAACCCGGCTGGGTGGATACTCGGCAGCTGCGGTGCCGGCGTCCCCTGACATTGCTACCTCCGGTTCTCAGCCTGTGGGCTGACGCGACACTGTTACCGACTCAAGACAGCTGTCAGGTGTCCATGTCGGAGGGTACCTGGCGGGTCACACCTAAGCTGGCCACGCCCGGCCACTTTGCCCTGCTGGCCCCAGTCCGACCTTAACCCCGAAAATTCCTTTGCTGAGCCTGTCCTCGGGCTATGGTTCAGCTATCGGGGCAGTCCTGGGCGAAGGGGTGTGGAAAATGTCAGGTGCCATCCGTTCTTTCTTGTGCGCCGGTGTCGCAATGGCCAGCGTCGGTGTGATCGCGGTCAGCCCCCCGGCCCCGCCTCGCGGGGTGCATATTCCGACGGTGCAGATCCCCGGCATAGAACTCACCGCAGCGCCCGCACTGGGCGCCATCCCCTTCCAGATCTTGATCAATCTCCTGGCCGACGGTCTGGCTCTCGCCCCGATTGTGCTCGGCAACACCGCGCAGTGCGTGGTCTGCATCGGACCGGTCAGTCCGCCGTCGGTGGAAGTATCGCCGTTCACCGGGTGGGGCGCCATCGGGTTCGCGGCGGGGCTGCTGTCGAGCCCGTTTGCCATCGTGGGCGCGTTGCAGTCGGGCCTGAGCGTCACCCAGGCGTTGGGCGTGGGCGTGCTCGCCTTCCAGATTCCGGCCGACAACACCTTCGCCCTCCTCGCGGCCCCCCGCGAGCCCTTCGGCGGGTATGAGTTCGATGCCAGCCGGGCCCGGGCGCGCCAGGCCGTCACCGACGCGATCGTGGGCACCCTCGGTGTCGGCGAACAGGTCCTGACCGGAGTGCGGTCCATCTTCGTCTCCGGCCTGGTGGGTATCACGGCCTTCGGCCAGACTCTGGCCGCCGGGAGCGATGTCATCACCGCACTGCAGGCCGGCCTGGCACCGGTCAGCGCGAGCATCCAGACCGCGGTGGTCAACACCATCGGCGCGATTCAGACTCTCCGCGAAGCGGTCTACACCGACCTCACCGGCGGCCCGGGGGTAACCGCCTCCCCCATTCCGACGGTCTCTGCCGCAGCCGGCGCGGTCACCGCCGCAGCCCGGGTCGCCGCACCGCGGCACGCTACTGACCGCCGACCGCTCGCGACGGCGGCCAAGAGCGTCGGTGATTCCGGCTCATCACGAAACCGGGCCGCACGGATCCGGTCGACGGGCTAGCTAGCGGTTTGTCTTAGTCCACGCGCCGGCATCGCCGACGATCCCTACCGGCACCGCGCCGGTGAGGCTGACGTTCTGAACACTCGGACCGGCCGCGACGATCGTGGTGTCCTGCATGATCGGCAGCACCGTCGCCATGGCCCACAATCGCGGCTCGACGGCGGCGATGACCCCGTTGATATCTCGCGAACCGTCGAGGGCGCCGTCGATGAGCGGTTGGATGCTGCGGTCGCAGATGCCGGTGAGGTTGGATTGGGCGCGCACCAGCGGGGTGGGCTCGGACGGTCGAGCGGCACCCGTCTGAGGGGCATTAGCCGGTTGAGATGCAGACGACGGCGCCGTCGGCGGTGTCTCCGGTGGAGAGGTCTCCAGCGGAATCGCTTCCAATGCCGGGCAACCGTAACGAGAAGCCAGCACCGTCGCGAGATCGCCGCCGGCGCCGTACCAGCCGACGATGGCATCGACCTGATTGTTGATCAGCGCGGCGCCGTAGAGCACCGGTGGGTCGAGTGGCAGGACCGTGGCTGCGATGCCGCTGCCGCGCAACTGGTCTGCCGCGGTATTGGCGACCGCGACTGAGGTCGGATCATTAGCGGCCGCCCCGATCACCAGCGCCAGAGTCTCGCCGCCGCGGCTGATGCGTCCGCGAGTGGTCTCCGGCGGCAGCGGCGCGGCACTGCCCGGCGTATCCGGCGGCGACGGGGGTGACGTTGTCGGGCTGCGGTCAACCTGGTAGCCGGCCTGAGCGAACAACGCCAACGCGCGTTCGGTGCCCAGTGGTGCCGGCGCTGTGGCCAGATAGCCGGGATCACTTGGAGCGCGGATGAGGGCCTGATCCAAGACGACTGAGTTGTCGCTGCCGGCAGCGACCGCCGCGAGCAGATCGACGTCAATCAGGCCCAGAATCGCTTTCCGCACAAGGGGATCCGTCAACTGGGGCTGCTGGGCTCGCAATGTCAGTTGCATGACGCGCGGCGTGATCACCCGCGCGGTACGCACATCGGGGATCGCCGATAGTTGGGCGAAAGCCGCTGCCCCGCCGTGCACCTGAGCCACCTGGGTGTCACCGTTGCGGATCGAGTCGGCCAGGGCGGCAGGTACACCGGCCCGACGGAACAGGATCTGGTCGGGCGTGGCCGGCTGACGCCAGAACCGGTCGTTGCGAGCCAGCAGGATCTCGTCCCGTTGCGGATCGATGGAGTCGACCCGAAACTGGCCGCCGGTCACCGGGAGAGCCCGCGCCAAACCTGCCGCGAATCCACCGGGCACATCCTTGACGATATGGGCCGGCAACAGGTCATTGAACAGTTCCCGCCAGGCCGGGTAGGGCTGTGAGAAAGTGACGACCGCGGTCTTGCCTCCGTCGACGGACTGGACGCCGGTGATGAGGTCGTAGCCGGCCGGATCCACGACACCGGGCTGACTGGCCATCTGGCGCCACAGGTACCAGAAGTCGTCGGCCGCGATGGGTGCGTTATCGGTCCACGCGGCCTCGGGCTGGATCTTGTAGGTGACAGTGAACGGGCGCTCACTGGTCACCGCTGCCGAAACCAGCAGCGCAGGATCCAACTCCCATCGTGAACCTGTCGGCGTGGCCGGGTCAGCCACCGGCCGGAACGCACTGGGCAGTACGAGCGCACCGACGGCTGCGTTGACCGGCGACTGGTCCGACAACAGGTGCGGATTGAAGCCGGCGCCAATTGAGTCGATCGCCATGATGATTTGGGCGACCTTGGGCGCCGGCGCGACAGCTTGAGAGGTTTCGGTGCTCTGCGGGGCCGGCGGCGCGTCGACGGTGCATGCCGATGAGGACAGAACGGTCAACAACACCCCCAGCAGCGCGCCGGCGGTTCGCAGCCGGCGCGTTCTGTTCAGCACGAGGTTCAGCGTATCGACCGGCCGTCGGTCTGCGAGGTCACGCTTTCTGTGCCTTGGCCCTCGACCGGGTACGGCCCCGGGTGGTGGCGTCCAATTCGGCCTTACGCACTCGCACGATCTCCGGTGTGACCTCCACGCATTCGTCCTCGGCGCAGAACTCCATGGCTTGTTCGAGGCCAAGCTCCAGCGGACGAGCCAGCGTCTCCATGACGTCGGACGTTGACTGCCGCATATTGGTCAGCTTCTTCTCGCGGGTGACGTTGACGTCGAGGTCCTCTGCGCGAGGGTTGATGCCGACAACCTGACCCTCATAGGTATCGTCGCCGGGTTCGACGAAGAACTGGCCACGATCCGAGAGCTGGATCATTGCGAACGGCGTCACCGAACCGGAGCGGTCACTGACCAGAGATCCGGTGTGCCGCGCCCGGATCTCGCCGGCCCACGGCCGGTAACCGTCGAACACCGCGTTGGCAATACCGGTGCCGCGGGTCAGCGTGAGGAAATCGGTCCGAAAGCCGATCAGTCCGCGGCTGGGAACGATGAAGTCCATTCGCACCCACCCGGCCGCGTGGTTGGCCATCTCCTCCATCCGGCCTTTGCGGGCCGCCATCAGCTGGGTGACCGCGCCCACGAACTCCTCGGGGCAGTCGATGGTCATTGCCTCGAACGGCTCGTGCAGTTTGCCGTCGATGGTGCGGGTAACCACCTGAGGCTTGCCGACCGTCAGCTCAAAACCCTCGCGGCGCATCTGCTCGACGAGCACCGCCAGCGCCAGTTCACCGCGGCCCTGCACCTCCCAGGCGTCTGGGCGGCCAATATCGACCACCCGGATGGAGACGTTGCCGACCAGTTCGGTGTCCAGCCGGGACTTGACCATCCGCGCGGTCAGCTTGTGTCCCGACACCTTGCCCGCCAAGGGCGAGGAGTTCGTGCCGATGGTCACCGAGATCGCCGGCTCATCCACGGTGATCCGCGGCAGTGCGTGCGCGTGCTCGGGATCGGCGAGGGTATCGCCGATCATGATCTCGGGCATACCCGCGACGGCGACGATATCCCCGGCGACCGCCTCATCAGTGGGCCTGCGGTCCACTCCTTCGGTGGCCAGGAGTTCGGTGATCTTGGCGCTGGTGATGACGGGAAGCCCGTCGACCTCACGCATCCACGCCACCTGCTGGCCCTTGCGCAGCCTGCCGTTGTAGATCCGGATGAGCGCCAGACGGCCGAGGAACGCCGATGCGTCCAGGTTGGTGACCAGGGCCTGCAGTGGCGCCTCCGGGTTCCCCTTTGGTGGCGGGATGTGCTCGAGAAGCACATCGAAGAGTGGATCGAGGTTCTCGCCTTCGGGGTTCTCGCCGTTGGCCGGCTCCACCGTGCTCGCCACGCCGGCCCGACCCGATGCGTACAGCGTGGGCAGGCCGAGGGCATGCTCGGCGGCCTTCTGCGCCTCGGCATCCAGATCGGTGGCGACATCGAGGAGCAGATCGTGACTTTCCGAGACGACCTCTGCGATGCGGGCATCCGGACGATCGGTCTTGTTGACCACCAGGATCACCGGCAGGTGTGCGGTCAGCGCCTTGCGCAACACGAACCGAGTCTGCGGCAGCGGGCCTTCGGAGGCATCGACCAGCAATAGGACCCCGTCAACCATGGACAGTCCGCGTTCCACCTCACCACCGAAGTCGGCGTGGCCCGGGGTGTCGATGACATTGATCACGGTCTTGCTGCCGTCGGGGTTACGGCGATGCACGGCGGTGTTCTTGGCCAGGATCGTGATGCCCTTTTCCTTCTCCAGATCACCGGAGTCCATCAGTCGCTCCACGGCGTCGTCGCCGCGGTGGCTCAGCGCCCCGGACTGTCGCAGCATCGCATCGACCAGGGTCGTTTTTCCGTGGTCGACGTGCGCGACGATGGCGACGTTTCGGAATTCGTGCTGGGAGTCGGGGCTAGTCACAGCTGTGATTGTCGCAGTGTGGGGGCCGGTTCGCGAAAACGTGTGCGCTGATCAGCGGGCAAGACGGCTGCGCAACGCTGGTAGCCAGGCCCGGTCGGCGGGCACCCATGCCAACTCGAGCAGATCACTCGCCTCGACCCACCGCAGCGCGCCGTGGTCGAGTGCCGCCAGCGTCCCGCCGGTCTGGCTCACCTGGTAGGCCCGCAAGATCAGCGCATCGCCGATCGCCACGTCCGCGCCAATCCGCTCACCCACCACCACCTCCACGCCGAGCTCTTCGCGTAGTTCGCGTGCCAGGGCTTCAGCATCAGTCTCACCCGGCGCCACCTTGCCACCCGGCAGCTCCCACAGCCCGGCCAGTTCAGGCGGCCGCTGCCGCTGCGCGACCAGCAGCGCAGAACCGGAGATCAGTGCCCCGGCAACGACAACCTGCATGGCGTGTGACGGTATACCGTTGGCCCATGGCTGTGCTGAGCGATGACGAAGTGGACGCCGCCGCGGCGGATCTGAATGGATGGCAGCGCATCGACGGTGCGCTGCGTCGGTCGGTGACCTTCCCCGGCTTCCTCGACGGGATTGCAGCGGTAGACCGGGTGGCTGAGCACGCCGAGTTCGTCGACCATCATCCTGATATCGATATCCGCTGGCGCACAGTGACTTTCGTCCTCGTCACGCATTCCGAGGGAGGGATTACCGACCGGGATGTGCAGATGGCACGGGAGATCGACGGGATCGTATCCGGCCTCGATTCCCGGTAGCCGCGATCCACGCCAGGGTGCCGAGCGCAGCGACGAGGTACACCAGGCCGGCCCAGGCCAGGTACCACGGTCTGCCGATCTGCCAGATGGTCGGCTGAGCGAAACTGAGTAGCCACGGGACACCGATGAGGGTCAGCGCCAGCCATCCCCAGCCGAGGACTTGCGCGCCAGGACGACTCCGCCACGGCCCATCAAGCAGCCAGATCATCAACGGCACCAACCAGATCCAGTGATGCGTCCAGGAGATCGGTGAGATCAGCAGGCCGAAGAGTTGGATAACCAGCAGCGAGCCGAGTCGGTCGCGCTCCGCACCGGCGTCAGCGCCAAGGGCACGCCAGGCCAGCGCTGCCAGCACCGCCGTCGCCGCGATGGCGCTTAGCACCAGCGGACCGTAGCCCGCATCGTGGCCAAGGACACGGGAGAGACCGCCACGCCATGACTGGTTGAAGGAGGTCCCAATCGGTCCGACCCGGCTCGCGTCGCCCAGCAGGTCGGTGAAGTAGTAGCGTGCCTGAGAACCGATGGCGATGACGGACAGTCCGACTGTGCCGGCGAAAACCAGAACCATGAAAAGTGCTGTGCCCCAGCGTCGTACGCCCACGAAGTACAGAACAGTGATCGCTGGTGTGAGCTTCACTCCGGCCGCCAGCCCCACCAGAAGTCCCGATAACCACCACCGGGTGCTGTACACCGCCCACAACACTGCGAGTACCAGGATCACATTGATCTGCCCGTAGTCGAAGGTACTGCGCAGCGGTTCGGTCCAGATCGCAATGGCCGTCCACAGCATCGCCATGCGCGCGGAACCGTCCCCAACTCCGAGCAGCCGTTGACTGCACCGGACCACTCCGTAGAGGGCGGCAATGGTCCCGAGTTGCCAGCACAGCGCTACCAGGGCGAAGGGCAGCCGGCTCAGCGGATAGAACAGCAATGCCGCGAACGGCGGGTAGGTGAACGGCAGCGGGAAGTCCGGCGTCTGGTCGGCATATACGTAGGAGTACAGCGTTCCCGGCTCATCGAGTGCCGCCGCGCCACCGACGTAGACGTGCAGGTCCACGAAGTTGGCACCATTGGGAACCAGGTAGGTCCAGGCCAGCCGGGCCGCCACACTGGCGATCAGCACTACCGGCGCCAGCCTGATCAGGCGACCGTCCGCGAGCCATCCCGGTGAGGCGGTGCGCACCGTGTGACTGTAGCGACGGGGCGATGTCACCGATGTCCATCGCTCCCGTAACGGTTGAATAACCGCCACTCGTGTCACTTGAGTAACTCGTGTATCGGGCTACCTTCGGGTTCCAGGACCTGCAATCAAGGGAGTGGGATCAAAATGTCACGTTTTGTAAAACTGTTCACCGCCAATGCGATTGCAGCTGCCGGGCTCTGCTCGGCCGCTGTCGCCCTCAGCCCAATCGCGGCTGCTGATCCCGCCCTGCCGCCGGTGATCCCGGATGTGCCGGCACTGGGCATGCTCCAGCAGCTCGCCTCCAACCCCGCCGGAATCGGCGCGGTGCTGCAGACCGCAGCCACTGCCCTCAGCGGTGCCTCGTCGATCGTGGGTGCGCCCGCCGGCTCGACACTGCCGGTCTCGCCCATCAACGTTGCGGGTGCTGCTCCGGTTGCGCCGACTGCGGCCTCGACCAGCCCGATAGCCGAATACCTCCCGCTGCTGAACCAAATCGGAATCCCGGGCAACCTGGTCAACCTGGCTCCGTCGCAGATGCCGTTCCCGATCCAGATCGGCAACACCGCGGGCGTCTCACCCGCAGCGGTCACCGACCCGGTGACCATGCCGGTGGCCGGCGCGGTCGCGCCGATCGCCCCTGCACCGCCGGTTGGTGGGGTGCTGAACCCGCTGCCGCTGCTTGCCGCTCTGCCCTGATCCGTTTTGCTCTGACCACCAACAACCACCTGACGGGGAACACTGTGCTGCAGATCGCCAAGCTTGCCACCGGCCTGACCGCCGCCGCGTTCGCCATGACCGCGGTGGTTGTCAGTCCGGCCGCGGCTGCTGACCCGACGATCCCGTTGGATCCGGGTCAACTGCCCGGCATGGAGGCGGTGCAGAACCTCAGCCCGGTGATCCAGCAGGCCGCTTCGGTTCCATCATCGGCACAGCAACTGCTGCTGGCCGCCGCCTCCCAACTCGCCGGTAATGCCGCCACCCCGGCCGGGTCGGCGGCACTTGCCGACGCGGTCACCCGGTTCGTCCAGGACGGTGGACCGGCCGGGCTGGCATCGGCTCTACCTTCGGGCACCCTGCCGTCAGCCGCCGTCAACCAGCAGGCGGCGATCGGTCCCGCCCATGGCACCACACCGCTCATGACACCCGGCCCCGGCAATGGGCCACTCCCGCTGCAACAGCATGTGCCCGCCGCAGGCGCAATTCCCGGCACCGATGCCCACCTGCCCACCGGCATCGATCCCGCGCACGCGGCGGGACCTGTTGCGGACGCCCTGCCCGCCAACACCCTGCCCGCCAACACCCTGCC
>JBAXIA010000063.1:0-17087 GCA_037138615.1 Mycobacteriaceae bacterium
ACAGCTTGGTCTTGCCCCCACCGGTCACCGTGCCGAGGAAGGTGCCGTCGACGAGATACTCGCGCGACCACGGCGAGTTCGTCAGCGAGGCCACCGGCTCGATGGATTCATCCTTGGCAGATACGGCCAGCACCCAGCCGTCAGGTGTGGTGAGGGTGCCGGGCGTTCCGGACGGCATCGGTGCGTTCGGTGGTTCCGGCACCGGCCCGGCATTGGCGACTGGGGCCACCGAGGGGTCAGCAGGCGGATCAGCGAGTACCTGCGGTGCCGTCGCCGTTGCGATCAGCAGGCAGACGCCAATGAAGGTGGCGATTCGATGCAGCATGTCTCGTCGTGGCCTCTCTGCCGAGATAGATCCGTGTCGTTCCCGAAACATATTCGAGACTCAAGGTTTCCAAAAAGCAAACGCATTGCAAACGTCAGGTTCTGGTCTGAGGTCTAGTGTGCGTCGCTGACTCCGGCCGTGACCCGTGTCCGATTTTCGCGGTAACCTCAGCGCGTTACTGCGGCCTTATTTAGAGGACATCACATGACACTTCACCGGAGCAGAGTGGTGAGCGCTGTGCTTTCAGCCCACCTGGTTGCCTGGGTCGTGGCGCCCGCGGTGTGGGCAGACCCGGCTGTCCCCCCGGCGCCGACTGACGTGGCAGCGCCCGCTGATGTCGCGGCGGCGCCGGATGCGATGCCGGAATTGGTGGCTTCCCAGGACCCCGGGACTGCGGTGTCTGATGCCTGCAGGCAGTTCGGAGCGGCTTTGAATCTCGCTGCGACAAAGTACGAGGACTTCGCCTACGCCATCGCAGGAAACGGCAACAATGTGAACTACCAGGATCCGCTGGTGATCCAGGCGAATTCCATCGGACGAGCAGCGCTTCGCGCAGCGGCCGGCACCGCCATGGACGCCGCCAAGACGCCGGGACTGCCGCCACAGGTCTCCGACCCCATGCAATCGTGGTCCGTGCGTGCCACCAAACTGTTGGTGATCATGGGCCTACACGGCGGGGGCGACTCGCTGAATGCAACCGCCACCGATCTCAATACCGATGCTCAGAATGTGCAGATGGCGTGCGCGCTTAATGGCGGACATGCCTGAATTTGCTTGATGCACAACAGAAATGGCCCTCCGCCGTAGCGGGGGGCCATTTCTGTTGTAGTGGCTAAGCGTCAGCTCGCGGGGCCGCCAGAGCCGCCGGCGCCGCCCTTACCGCCCCGTACGAAACCGCCACTGGTGCCGGGTTTTCCGTCGGCGCCCGCAGTGGCTCCGCCGTTACCCCTGCCGCCGTTGCCGCCATTGCCGCCGTTGCCGCTGATCAACAAGGCCGCTCCGCCGTTGCCGCCGGTGCCACCCGTGCCGCCGGTGGCAGCGGTGCCACCCTGGCCACCGACACCACCGGTACCGCCGAAGCCGCCCTCGAAGGCGCCGTCGCCGCCGATTCCACCTATGCCGCCGGTACCGCCGGCGTTGCCAGCGCTGCCCTTGCCGGCGGCGCCACCGTTGCCACCGCCGCCGCCGATATTGCCCAGGGACCTGCCGCCGTTGCCGCCGTTGCCGCCGTTGGCACCGATACCGGCGGTGGACTCGCCACCCGCGCCACCGCCACCGCCCTTACCGGCCCTGGAGGGGGCGATGAGGCCGGCGAGGCCGCCGTTGCCGCCGTTGCCGCCGGCCGTACCGATGGGGGCTTTGCCGCCGGCGCCGCCGTTGCCCGCGAGGCCGCCGTTGCCCGCGACGTAGGAACCACGCCCGCCGTCGCCGCCGTTGCCCGCAACGCCCGCGGTCGTCGTGCCGGCACCTGCGGCTCCGCCATTGCCGCCGGGGCCACCGGGCTCGGAGCCCCACAGCCCGCCATCGCCGCCGTTGCCGCCGTTGCCGCCGTTGCCGCCTACTGCGCCGCCCCCGTAGCCGTCGCCGCCGTTACCACCGCTGTGGCTGGTGTCACCGGAGTAGAGGAGCGGGAACTGGGATTCGGCTCCGCCGTTTCCGCCATTGCCGCCATTGGGGTTGGCCGCATTCCCGGCGCCGCCGTTGCCGCCCTTGCCGCCATTGCCGGCCACGGCGATTCCGAAGAAGCCCGCGCTGCCGCCGTTGCCGCCGTTTCCGCCGTTGATGCCGTTTCCTCCGGTGCCGCCGCCGGCGGTGAAGAAGTTGCCCAGGGCGTCAGTGCCGCCGAGGAATCCGCCGACTCCGCCGTTGCCGCCGAAGTTGTCCTCGCCCGCAATGCCGAAGTCGACCGCGTTGCCGCCGTTGCCGCCCTTGCCGTAGAGGTAGGCGTTGCCGCCACTGCCGCCGTCATATCCGCCACCACCGTTGCCGAACAGCAGTCCGGCATTACCGCCGTTGCACGGGCTGCCCGCGGCGCAGTTGGGGCCGCCCACGTCATCGGCGGTGAAGGTGAAGCCATCGCCGATCAGCAGGCCGGCATTGGGGTGTTCTGCGGTGCCGTTGCCGATAAAGATCGAGATGAAGTCTCCTGCTGCGTTCGCCGAGACCGACGCTGCAGCCATCGGCTTGCTTCCGGAGGCGGCGGCGCCGATCAGGCTGTCGGTGCCCAAGCACAGCGGATCGCCGATCGAACACTGGACCGTCGTGAGCGTGAATTCGGGGCGGTCCATCGTTCCCGTGACTGTGACGAGCAGTCCCGTACTCACCATCGCTGCTCCGGCGATGCTGCTGCCGAGGATAGGAAGGAGTGCTCGGATGGAGATTGTGCGGTGCTTGGCCACGGACGTTGGCTTCCCTTCGGACGGTTGTCAGGCCTGGGCGGCCCACATCGTGCAAACGCGATCTAACGCTATCTAGCAAACATGATTGAACTGTTACCGCGTTGCGTGCGACAGGCCTGCAACTGGCCGGGGGAAGAAGAGGAAGCAAACGGCGAGTGAACAAACCGACGTGAGTAGCCAGGTCGCGGCACTCACCAGCGAATCTTGCGAACCAGGCCGGCAGTCCGACTAGTATTTGACGCGCGCCGCGTCGAATTCGAGGCGCTAGAAAGGTTTGCCATGCTGCCCATCTCCCGCCGCTTCGCACTGCCGATACTCGGGTTGGCCGTCGTACTGCCGGTCGCGCTCTCCGCACAGGCCCTCGCGGATCCGATCATTCCTGAGGCTGGATCGGAATCGGCGGCCGCCACCATCGGGGACCTCGACGATGCCGGATACGACGTTCAGATTCAGTACGAGAGCGGTACGCCGGAAGTTCCGCTGTCGCAGTGCGCGGTCACGAATATCAACACCGTGGGTTCGGCCGGCAGCCAGCTATTGGCATACGTCACCATCAACTGCCCCGGGGCGGGTGGGAATTAGGGCCGGTAGGCCTGGCCGGGTTACTTGCAGAGCCCGCTGATTTTCTTGTTTGACTCGTCCGCCGCTTTCAGCAAATTCACGAGGTCGGGGTTGTCATCGGGGACGCCGGCGAGCAGTCTCATCGCGATTGTGTCGAGCGTGCTGGCGAAACTTCTGACGTTGTCCGCCAGCTCTGCCGGTGTGTTAGCTGACAGGTTCCGCAGTAGATACGTCGAACCACCGGACATGGCCAGGCGGGCGTTGGCGGCGATCGCCTCCTGAGCGGCAGCCAGCGCGACACCGGGATCGCCGGTCGGATTGGCGTGGGTGTAGCGGAATACCGCGGCGCTGACCGTGCTGAACGCATCGCAGATCTGTCCCTTGGGGTCCGCGCCGGCAGCCGACGTATCGGCGGCGGGTGTGGGTTCAGCGGAGGGTGCGGTTTCGGCGGAGGGTACGGGTCCGTTGGCGGGCGCGGGTTTGAACGCCGCCCAGCCCGCTGCACCTGCAGCCAGCAGCGAGATCACCAGGGCCAGCGGCGCGATCCAGCCTGCCGTCCGGGGGCGGGAAACCGCGGGCGCAGGTGGGTAAGTCGTCGGCTCAGGCATGGCGACGATGCTACGCGTACGCTTATTTCGGAAAGAAAATGATGACGACAACCAGACTGCAGCAACTTCTGATTAACGCGGTGTGCGGTGGCACACTCGCGCTAGCAGGTATTGCGCTTGCCCCCTCCGTGGGCGCGCAAACCTGCGCGTCAGGCTTCATCGCCAACCCGTACACCGCTCAATGCCTGGCGCCGGTCAGCACCCCGGTCATCAGTGGTATTCCCTGCGTGGCCTCCAATATCGGGATCTGCAGTTCGTTCCTGCAGAACCAGCAGCCGCCCCGGCGCCCCCAGTCTTCGGTGGCTAGTTAGTCCTGAAGTGGGTTAGGTATGCGAGACCGTCTTATTCAGTAACCGCTGAACCCAATTCGGCGACACCTGCGACAGCGCGGCCAGCACCTTGGTTTGGCGGCCGACCGGGTAGTGCACCCGCGGTAGCCAGGTTCGGTCCGGGTGGGTGGCCGAGTAGATGGCCTCAGCGACGTCGTTGGCGTTCAGGTGCACACCGAGAGATTTCGTGCTGCCGGTCTCGAGTCCGTCGACCATCGCGGTGGCCACGAACAGCGGCCACATCGCCATCACCCGGATCCCGTAGCGCCGCCATTCGAGTTCGAGGGCTTCGGTAAGCCCGCGCACGGCGAATTTTGTGGCCGAATAAATGGCCAACTCGGGCTGGCCGTAGATCGCCGACGCCGAACACAGGTTGACGACCTGGGCGCCCGGGGTGTTCCGCAGGTAACCGAACGCCGTATGCAGGCCGGCCATGGTGCCGTAGACGTTGATGTCGACCATGCGCCGCTGTTCGGCGAGCGAAATCTCTTCGAAGCGGCCGGAACTGAGCACTCCGGCGTTGTTCACCAGGATGTCCAGCCGCCGGGAGATTCCGGTGAATGCCTCGAGTTGCCCGGCCCATGTGGCGGCGTCGGTGACATCGAGCGCTCCGACCGTGACGTCGCCGCCGAGACCGGCGATCTCCTCGCGCAGCGTGTCCAGTCCGGCGGAATCGATGTCATAGGCGCCGACGCGATACCCCCGCCGGGCGAAGGCCAGTGCGGTGGCGCGACCGATGCCGGCGGCTGCTCCTGAGATGAAGACCGTGGGTGAATCCATCATTCCAACCTAACCGGATCACCAGCGGTGCGTGCGACCCTGCTCCCGGTACCAGTCGATCAGGTCTGGGTTGTCGATTGAGCGGGGATCCAATGACACGCCCGCGTGGCCGGCCATGATCGCGGTGACCGGCACCTCCAATTTCTTTCCGGTTCGGGTATGGGGGATACCCGGGGCCACGATGACGTCATCGGGTACGTGTCGTGGTGAGAGCCTGGTCCGGATCTGGGTGCGAATCGTGTCGGTGAGTTCGCCGTCGAGTGTTCTGCCGTCGGCCAGGGTCACGAACAGGGGCATCCAGTAGGCACCATCAGGACCGTCGATGCCCAGCACGAACGCTTCGGTGACGGCTTCGATCGCTTCGACAACTTCGTAGATGTCAGCCGAGCCCATCCGTATGCCGTGTCGGTTGAGGGTGGCGTCGCTGCGACCGTGGATGACGAGCGACCCGCGGTCGGTTACGGTTACCCAGTCGCCGTGACGCCATACATTCGGTGCCGCACCGTCTGCCCACTGGTGATCGAAATAAGCTGCGCGATAACGAGATCCGTCTGGATCATTGGTGAAGCCGACCGGCATCGAGGGCATCGGGGCGGTGATGACCATCTCACCGACCTCGCCGGTGAGCGCCGTCCGGTTCGGCGACCAGCTGTGCAGGGCCACACCCAGATAGCGGGTGGTCAATTCACCTGGCGTCGCCCGGATGCCGGTGGTGCCACCGGCGAAGGCGGTCACCACATCGGTTCCGCCGCTGATCGAGGACACCTCGACGGAGTCGCCGACTTCGGTCTTCACCCACTCGAACAGTTCGCCCGGCAGTGGCGATCCGGTGCTGCCCAGGGCCCGCAGCCGACTCAGGTCGTGCTCGGCGCCGGGGTGCAGCCCAGCCTTACGGGAGGCCAGCAGATGGCCGGGGCTGGTGCCGAAGTAGGTGACCCCCTCTGTCTCGATCACGTCCCAGAGCCGATCGGGGTCGGGATGCATGGGATGTCCGCTGTAGCAGACGACGGTGCTGCCGCACAGCAGGCCTGCGATCCGGAAGTTCCACATCATCCAGCTCAACGCGGTCTGCCAGAAAAACACATCGTCCGCGCCGAGATCGGCGTGCAGCACCGCGGCCTTCAGGTGCTCCAGGACCACGCCGCCGTGGCCGTGCACGATTCCCTTGGGTGCGCCGGTGGTGCCCGAGGTGAACAGGACCCATAGCGGATGGTCGAACGCTACCGGTGTCACGTCCGGGGCGACGGGCTTGGCGATCAACTCGCGGTAGTGCTCGCTGTCGAGGAGGAGCACATGGGGCTGACCGGGTAGCAGATCCATGAGTTCGGCTGTGTCCGAACGCTTGTCGATCCAGCGCCCGTTCAGGTGGTAGCCGCTGCAGCTGAACACGACCTTCGGCTCGAGCTGACCCAACCGCGCCGCCGCACCCTGTGGTGCGTAGTCCTGACCGCATCCCGACCACACCGCTCCCAGGGCGGCTGTTGCCAGAAAGGCCACCATCGCGTCGGCGACATCCGGCAGGTAGGCACCGACGCAATCGCCGGTGGCCACCCCGAGTCGGCGCAACTCGGCGGCCACCGCCCCGATGCGCCCGGGCAGCTCGGGCCAGTCGATCTGGGTTCGGGTGCCGTCCTCGTCGATTCCGATAATGGCCGGCCCGTCGCGGCCGCAGTGCCGCAGCACCTGGTTGACATAGTTCAGGGCGACGCCGGGAAACCACCGCGCAGCAGGCATTGTGGCCTCGGCCAGCACGGCGCGGTCCCCGTCACCGGGACCGACCGCGGCCTGAATATCGAAGAACTCCCACAGCGCCCGCCAGAACTGCGCAGGGTTGTCCACCGACCACTGCCACAGCGCGTCGTAGTGTCCCGTGGGTGCCCCGTGGGCACTGGCCATCGCGGCGGCGAATGTGCGCCACTGGGGTTCACCGCGATCTGTCGGAGCCACCATCGTCGACGGCCGCTATCAGATGAATTCGACGCCGGACATCTTGATCTGACCGCCCTCGCGTTGCAGGGTCAGGACCAACCGCCAGACCCTCGGTTGTTGTTGTTCCTTGGGTGCCTGCTTGCCTTGGCGCTGAGAGGTCGCCGAAACCAGCACCACGGCGGAATCGGCGGTCATGGAATCCACTGCGGCATCGTTGACCGTTGCGGTGGTGAGGATCTTCTCGTTCTGCAGGGCCTTGATGAACTCATCCGAGGTGTCGTCGAAATTGGCTCTGAACTTCCCGGTGGAGCCGTCCAGAACGCGCTGCACACTTTCTTCGGCCTTGGTGTAGTCCATCGACATCAGGTTCACCACGTCCTGACGCGCCGCTGCGGCGAACTCGGCGGCACTTTGGCGTTGTTGGGCCGCCCTGTGGTGCTGCCAGGCCATGTACCCGGTCGCGCCCAGTAGTCCGGCGGTCACCAGTGTGGTGGCGGCGACGGCAACCGTCTGCAGCAGAACAGACGGCGGCCGCGGCGGCGGCTCCGCCGACTGGTTCGGATCTGTCGGCTCCGCCGACTGGGTCAGCCCCGCCGGCTCTTCTACGGTGGTTCCGCCGGCCTCCGTTGCCGCCTTGAGTTTGCCGCGCAACTCGGCGGCCCGGGCGCGGGCGGCTTCGGCGCGGGCCTGGGCGGCCTCGGCTTCGGCTTCAGCAGCCCGGGCAAGCTCATCAGCGCTTCCCGACGGGTCAGGCTCGCTTGTCGTCATGGAACCTCCTCATCGTCGGATCTTTCGAGTCGGCAGACGGTGAGCGACGCTATCACTGCAGCGCGGGAATCTTTCCTGACCTCAGGACTGCGGGGGACTGGATATGCAACAGTAAACGCGTGCGATTGACCGTAGCCGCTGCCGCCGTCCTGATGGTTGCCGGATTCGTTTCGTCCGCCCCGGCGCAGGCCGACGAGTGCAATGACGCATTTTGCACACCCGGGATCACCGGCGGGGTGGTGCTGGGCGCGCCGTGCGGAGACACCTCGTTCTATGTGTTCGGGACGACGTCATGGGGCAGGTTGGTGTTCTGTGGTTCGCCCCGGCGCTACGATCCGCGGTACTTTCGATCGCCGCCCATGATGGGCGTCAGGGATCTCAACTCCAGCTGCTCGGCCAACGAGAACGCCGTCGCGCAGGCTCCGGACGGACTATTCCTCACCTGCTCCTTCGAGAACAACCAGGCGATCTGGGTTCGAGGCGACGCCTGATTCGCCTACCAGGTGCGAATTGAGCACAGCGCGCCCTTGGCGCCGGAGTTCGTGATCACTACCGCTCCGTCGACCGCGAGTGTGCAGTGGAAGTTCGGTGGGTTCGGCGAGCGCCCGCTGCTGCCCAACACCATCGCCCAGTACTCCGGGTTGGCCAGCCGGACTGTCAGCACCCACGGTTTATCGGGTCCCAGATCGGCCTCGGCATTGGGACTGAACAGGTACGGGTTGTGGCTGTAGTCGGCGAAGTTCGCCGGCTCGAAGTCGCGGTAATAGATTTCGGAGAAGAACGGCGCATCGGTGTACACGGTGTAGGTGACCTCGTGCATCACCGGATCGTCGGCCGCGGCCGGACCCGCGCTGACGCCCAGACCGGCGGCCAGGAGTGCGAACGGGGCGCCAATTCGGATCAGCCACATGATGTGAGAGTTTGTCACGACACCTGCGGCGGGGAAGGGGGTTTGGGCCGTCTAGGATCGGTGACTTCGATGTTTGGGAGGTATTACGGCATGACCTCCGAACGTCCGGACGGCTGGATCGGCTCCCAGTCCGGCGGCGATCGGGTGACGGACGTGATGGCCGAACTCGCTGCGGCCGAGGCCGCTGAAGCCGAGGCCCGAACTGAAGCCGTGCTCGCCACGGCCAGGGCTGAGCGACTGCGAAACCCCGAAACCGCCGAAGTTGTCGCCGAAGACTCCCCGGAGGCGGCATCGCCCCCCCGCCGACCACTGTGGCTGCGGGCAGTCGCTCTGGCGGTCGGTGCCCTGCTGGCCGGGGGCCTGCTGGCGTTGACCTGGCTCATGCTGTCCGAGCACAGCCGCGTCGCGGCCCACCGCGGGCAGGATCGCGAGGTCGTCGAGGCTGCCAGCAACGCCGTGGTGGCATTGCTGTCCATTGACCACGGTCGAGCCGACGCCGACGTGAAGCGAGTCCTGGATTTGTCAATCGGTGCGTTCCACGATGATTTCGCCAGTCGTGCAGAAGATTTCGTCAAGACTGCGCAGGATTCGAACGCCGTCACCAAGGGTTCGGTCACAGCGGCGGCGCTCGACAAGGTCGGTGCCGATACCGCGGTGGTGCTGCTGGCGGCCACATCGGAAGTGACCAATTCCAACGGGGCGCGCGCCGATCCCCGGCCGTGGCGAATGAGTGTGACGATGAGCCGTGATGAAGACAAGTGGAAGATGTCGAATGTGGAGTTCGTGCCATGAGCAACAGTGAGCAGCCGGATGCGGATCACACCGTGCCTGAGCTGACGGAGGAGCCTGAGCTGACGGAGGAGCCTGGGCTGACGGAGGAACTTGAGCTAACGGATGAGACCGCCGTACTCGACACCGACGAGGCCGAGCAGGAGCCTCTGCCGGCGGCAGCCGGGCGTCGCCTGCGGTGGGCGGTCGTACTGCCGGTGGCCCTGTTAGTCGCATCAGTGGTGGCCTGTGGCTCGGTTTATCTATTCCTGTTCCGGCCCGACCAGCTGACTAATGACGCCGCGCAACAGCAGGTGCTCACCGCCGCCAAGGAAGGCTCCGAGGCGGTGCTGTCCTATTCCCCGGACAATCTCGACAAGAGTCTGGCCGATGCCAAGTCCCATCTGACCGGTGAATTCCTCGACCACTACAGCAAGTTCACCGATGAGGTGGTCCGGCCGGCAGTCGCCCAGAAAGGCGTGAAGACCGAAGCCAACGTTGTCCGCGCTGCGGTGTCCCAGATGCACCCGGACAATGCTGCGGTGCTTGTTTTCGTCAATCAAGTGACCACCAGCAGGGATCGACCGTCCCCGGCTCTGGCAACCAGCACCGTCATGGTGACGATGGTCAAAACCGGTGGGCGGTGGCTGATCTCTGAGTTCACACCCATCTAGGTTCAAACCCACTCAGCTTCACACCCACTCAGCTTCACACCCACTCAGCTTCACACCGATTCAGCAACCGGTAGGAGGAACTCGTGAGCGGAGTGATCGTCACCGGTGCCGCATCGGGAATCGGCCGGGCCTGCTCCGAGGCGCTGGCCGCTGAGGGCCGCCGGATCGCACTGTGGGATATTTCGCCCGGGGTGGCTGACGTCGCCGACTCGCTCGGCATGCCCCACGCGGTGGTCGACGTGTGCGACGCCACCGCGATGGCCGCGGCCGTCGATGCCGCGGTCGCCGCCCTCGATGGGGTCGATGGGCTGGTGCATGCGGCCGGACGAGTGATCCCCGAACCGGTGGGCACCTTTACCGAAGAGTCCTGGGATGCCGTTCTTGACGTCAACCTGCGGGCCCAGGCAATGCTGGTGCAACTGCTGCTGCCGCATTTGCGGGCGGCGGCTACCCGGGCAGGCTCCGGGGGAGGCTCAGTGGGACCGGCGGTTGTCGGAATCTCCAGTATCGAGGGCCTGACCGCCAATCCGTTCATCCCGGCCTACTGCGCGTCCAAGGCCGGCCTGCTGGGACTGACCAGATCGATGGCCGCTCAGTTGGGTCCGGAGGGTATTCGGGTCAACGCCGTCTGCCCGGGCTTCATCCGCACCCCGATGCTGCAGGTGGCGATTGACATCGACGAGGTCAGGCAGGGTTTCGAGCAGGCCGCGCCGCTGGGCCGGCTGGGCCACCCGGAGGAGGTCGCGTCCGCGGTCGCCTTCCTGATGTCTGATCGCGCGTCGTTCATCACCGGCGCGCACCTGGTCATTGACGGCGGAGTGACCAGCAGGCACGCCTGAAGCCTCCGCAGAAGAGGACTTACGTCTCTACGCGAGACAGCCCGCATCGGTGACAGTGATCACCAGGGGCCAGAGACGACAGGGCATGTGACGGACTATGGGCGCGAACTTTCCCGACCCGGAGACACTTCGCGCTGTCCTCACCCTGGCCACCAAGGCCCCGACGGTCAACAATTCACAGCCCTGGCGCTGGCGCGTCGGCCCCAACAGCCTGCATCTCTACGCCGACGCCGGCCACCACCTGCCGCGAGCCGACCCCGATCGGCGAGATCTGTTGCTCAGCTGTGGGAGCGCGTTACATCACTGCACGGTGGGACTGGCCGCGATGGGCTGGCTCGCCACCATCGACCGGCTGCCTGATCCGGCCGACCCGGACCATTTCGCCGCCATCGAGATGGTTCGACAGCCTCCCGGCGAACTGGACGTCATGCTGGCCGCCGCGATCGGCAGGCGCCGAACTGATCGCCGCAACTACCACTCCTGGCCGGTGCCGTGGGGGGATATCGCCCTGATGGGCGCCCGCGCGGCTCGTGCCGGTGTGATGCTGCGCCAGATCGACCTGCTGCCACGGTGTCTCGATCTCGTCGTCGATCCGGGCCGCAACAACCCCGATTCGCCGCCCGGTGAGGACAACGCAGTCATGGTGGCTCTGGGCACCGAGAACGATGACGACCTCGCCAGGCTCCGTGCCGGTGAGGCCACCAGCCTGGTGCTGCTATCGGCCACGGCGATGGGTCTGGCCTCCTGTCTGGTGACCGAACCGTTGGAGATGGACGAGACTCGTGAGGCGGTGCGCGCGGACACATTCGGCAACAGCGGCTACCCGCAGATACTTTTGCGGGTCGGATGGGCTCCGGTCAATGCCGATCCTCTACCGGCAACCCCGCGACGTCCGTTGCCGGAGGTTGCCGACTGGTCGAATGACGGCGCAGTCATCGCCGGCCCGGACCTGATCGGGGGCGTGAGCAGAATCGGCTGACGACTTCGTCAGCCGAATCGTAGTGAGGTGCCCGGGGTCAGCGTCTGCACCCGGCCACGGCATTCGATATCGATCGGCGGATGGTCAGTGGGGTCGATGCTGAGTTCGACGCTGCGTCCGATGATCGTCAGGTGTAACCGGTACCCGCGGTAATAAATCGGCATCCTCAGCGTCCCAAGGCTTTCCGGCCACATCGGATTGAGGATGAGGCGGTCCGCGCGAGTCTCCAACCCGGTGAAACAACGCTGCAGCAGGTCGATGCTGCCGGCCATCGCGGCGATATGAATTCCCTCGGCGGTGGTACCGCCCTGGATATCGGCGACATCTGAGGCAAGCACCTGCTGGAAATAGTGCATCGCCCGGGCGCGGTCTCCGCGAGCCAGCACCCACCCGTGAACGACACCGGACAGCGTTGAGCCGTGCGACGTCCGGTGCCGGTAATAGTCCACCGTCGCCGGAATCTGCTCGGGGGTGAACCGGTATCCCATCCTGGCGAACAACTCGCGCAACTCGTCGGACGACAGCAGATAGAACAGCATGAGTACATCGGCCTGCTTGGAAGCCTTGTACCGGTTGACGCTGTCGTTGTCGGCTTCCAGGATCCGGTCGAGTCGCTGGATGTTGCCATAGCGCTCGCGAAGGCCATGCCAGTCAAGTTCCTTCAGGTCGCCGTAACCTTCGAACTGACTGATGACGTCACAATCCGGGCCCGGCCCGGTACCACTGGCTGAGTGGAATGGCACAAACATCAGACGGCTGACCTCGTCCCACCGTTCCAGTTCGTGACCGCTGATACCGAGGGAGTCCAACAGGTCCAACCGGTCGCGCAGTGGCAGGGCGTCAAGCGCGTCGAGGGCGCGCACGATCACCCACACCGCCATCACATTCGTATAGGCGTTGTTGTCGATACCGTCATAGGGGCGATCGGGGTAACCGGAGTGGAACTCATCGGGTCCGATCACACCGCGGATGACGTAGCGCCCCAGCGTCTCGTCAAACTCCGACCGGCTCACCCAGAACCGGGCTATCTCGGCGAGCATCTCGGCGCCGTTGGAGATGAGGTACTGCAGATCGCCGGTCACCTGGTAGTACTGCCAAACGTTGTAGGCCACCGCGATTCCAATGTGGTGGGCCCGCGCGCTGGCATCGGGGTTCCAACGTCCGGAGTTCGGATTGAGGTGCAGCTTCTGACTTTCCTCACGGCCGTCGCTGCCGGACTGCCACGGGAACATCGCTCCCGCGTATCCGGCATCGCGGGCGGCGCGCCGGGCCGCCGGCAACCTGCGCTCGCGGTAGCGAAGCAGTGAGCGAGCGGTGTCCGGCGAACGCAGGTTGAGCACCGGGAAGACGAACAGCTCGTCCCAGAAGATGTGGCCGCGGTAGGCCTCGCCGTGCAGACCACGGGCCGGGATCCCGGCGTCGACGTCCTCGCCGTGGTCGGGCACCGTTTGTAGCAGGTGCAACAGATGAAGCCGGACCACCCGAAGGGCGTCGGGGCCGTCATCGAAGGCGATGTCGAATCGTTCCCACAGGTGCGCCCACTCCCGGGTGTGGCCCTCGCGCAACTCGGCATAGCGACCCAGCCGGGCAAGCAGGCGGGCGGCGGCGTCGCCGGGCTCGGAGATGGCGGGGTCGAGGCCCGTGAAGAGGGCGACCATCTTCTCCACCGTCACCGACTGTCCGGCGTCGACCTGGACCACCAGATCGTGTCCGGTACGGCGGGGTTCGTCCACGAAGCGGACATCGGCGACCAGTGGGGCGTCGCCGCGCCACACCGTGGTGCGGGCCGCCACCGCGATCGGTATGCGGGACTGCACCGTCTCGCAGACCAGCAGCGCCGAGTTCGGGCTCAACTCGCTAACGGTGGTGGCGACGAGATGGTCGTCGGAGAAGTCGCGATAGCGCTCGACACCGCAGTTACGAATATCGCCGTCGATAATTGAGAGAAATTCGACTGTGCCCGACCAGTCTTCGGCCCACAGGGTTGTCTCCAACGCACAGGCGTGCGGAACGTGCATGGCCGCGATACGCCGTTGCGTGACGGTGCTGGTGCGCCCTGCCGGATCCCGGAAGCGGAACTCGCGGATCAGTTCGGCCTGTCGCAGATCGAAAATCTGGCGGTAGGACAGCAGGTCGGCCGAGTCGATATCGAACCAGTCACCGCCGTCGATGCGAAATTTCAGCGACAGCCAATTCGGCAGGTTGACCAGACTCTCGTTCTCGATATCAACTCCGGCTACCTGGTCGGTGAGCCGGTTGTACAGACCCGCCGCGTAACTTCCGGGGTAGTGGAACTCTCCGGCATCAGCCTCCGGCGCACAGCCTCGGGCAGCCCGGTAGCCGTTGCCGACCGTGCACAGGGCCTCCCGCAGCCTTTCCTGTTCGGGGATGTAGCCACCGAAGGTGAAAGACCACGGGCTGGAGAGTAACTGGCGGTCGATCTGGGATTGATCCACCAACCGCTCGACGAACTCCCGCACCTGGTGCGGGTCCTCCAGGCAGTACCGCGCGGCTGTCGCACGGTCACCGTCCTCGGTATGACGGACCACAATTCCGACACCGTCGTGCAGGACGGAATCAAACCCGTCCTCATCGGTCAGATCATCGCCGATGAAGATCGGCAACAGTGGTTCCTGGCCGGCTACCCGGGCGGCGATCCACTCCAGTGTCTTGCCCTTGTCCCAATCCACATCCGGTCGAAGTTCGACGACTTTACGACCCGAGGTCACCTTGAGCCCACTGCTGCGGCCGATGTCATGCACGGCTGCGGTCACGGTGCCGGCCGCTTCCGGTGCTGCATTGCGGTAGTGCACCGCGACGGCGTACCGCTTGTGTTCCACTGACACTCCGTCGATAGTGGACAGTCGTGCAGTGAGTTCGGCAGCCGCGCGTTCGAGTACCGGGATCGCCTGCGCAGCAGCCTCATTGCTGTGATGGGTACCGTCAGGACCGATCATCTCGAAGCCGTGACTGCCGGCGTACCACAGACCCGGTATACCGATCCGGTCGCGGATATCGGCGAGGTCTCGGCCGGACAGCACCGCCACCGGGTAGAGCGCGGCAAGCGCGTGAAGTGCCTTGGCAGCCCCTGGCACGAGTGTTGCGGCGGATGGTTGGTCGACGATCTCCGACAGGGTGCCATCGAAGTCGAAGAAGACGGCCGGGCGTCGCGCCCCCACCACCACGGCGAGTTGGCCGAAGGATGCCAGTGCATTAGGTAGGGCGGACATCCGGCGGTCGATATCGCGCACCGTTACCTCGGCCAGATCGCCGATCACCGCGTCCGCCCCGCACTCGGACAGCGCGGCACCGGATTCGCCGGTGCGGTCAACGCCGATCACGAAGCCAAACCCACCCGCGCGGGCGGCGGTGACACCGGCTTCGGCATCCTCCACGACGACGGCGCGGGCCGGCCGTATTCCCAGACGACGAGCGGCCTCCAACAACATGGCCGGGTCGGGCTTACCCGGCAGGTGGAGTTCCTCGGCGACGACACCGTCGACCTGGACACCGAAAAGGTCGTCGATACCTGCCGAGGTGAGTACGGCAGCACAATTGCGACTGGCCGAAAACACCGCGACGGCCACACCGGCGTCGGACAGTCGCCGCACCAACGCGACCGTGGACTCGAAGACGGGTACGCCGGCGGCGATCTGTAGCGCGAAGCGCTGCTGTTTGCGGGCGCCGAGTCCGCAGATGGTGTCCTCGTCGACCGAGTCCGACGGCGTGCCCCAGGGCAGCGAGATGCCGCGGGAGGCCAGGAAGTCACGCACCCCGTCATAGCGTGACTTGCCGTCGATGAAGTGGCGATAGTCCGCCGGGGTGAACGGGGCGTGGTCCTCATCTACTGACGGCTGACGCCGACCGAGATAGTCGTCGAAGAGTTCCTTCCAGGCGGCCCGGTGCAGCGAAGCGGTATCGGTAATGACTCCATCGAGGTCGAACAGCACGGCGTCGTGGTACCGCGGGTCGATCCGTACCCGTGCACCCACCTCCGGCATGGGTTTGACGATAGGCCACGTCAATCAGGCTGCTGCGCCGAAGCGGACCCGATCAGGGCCTTACGACCAGACATGAGGTGACCAATGCCCTCTGACCTTCGAAAACATCCGGCATTAGGATGATTACCGATCCCTGTGAAAGAGGAGCGAAATGGCAACCGCGGCAAGCACTCAGCCGATCGTCGTCGGTGTCGACGGCTCGCCGGTGTCCAAGGTGGCCGTCGACTGGGCCGCGCGGACCGCCGCTTTCCGGGGCGCTCCGCTGAAATTGGTTCATGTGCTCAACCCGCCGGTGGTCATGGCTTTTCCGGAGGTGCCGATGCCGTCGGGATATCTGCAGTGGCAGGAGGACGAGGGCCGCAAGGTGCTCGCTGCGGGTGTCGCGACCGCACACGAAGCTACGTCGTCTAACCCGATCAAGGTCACCAGCGAGACGATATGCGGGAATTCGGTCCCGTCCCTGGTCGAAGAGTCGAGTCAGGCGCAGCTGATCGTGGTGGGCTGCCGCGGTCGCAGTGCGTTGGCCCGCGGACTGCTCGGTTCAGTCAGCACCGGTCTGGTTCATCACTCGCGGTGTCCGGTCGCGATCATCCACGATGAGGACCCGCTGATACCGCATCCGTCGATGACACCGGTAGTGGTGGGCGTGGACGGCTCACCGGCATCCGAACGCGCCCTGGAGATCGCTTTCCAGGAGGCATCTTTTCGGGGTGTGGATCTGGTGGCTGTGCACGCCTGGAGCGATACCGGGGTGTTCGAGTTTCCCGGCGTGGACTGGTCGGTACTGCAGTCGGGCGCCGAGGAGACCCTCAGTGAGCGTCTGGCGGGCTGGGGAGAGCGTTACCCGGATGTGTTGGTGCGCCGCGTCGTCGTGGCTGACCGGCCGGCCCATCAACTGCTCGAGCAGGCTGAGTCGGCTCAGCTTCTGGTGATTGGCAGCCATGGCCGGGGCGGATTCGCCGGGATGGTGCTGGGTTCGGTGAGCAACGCGGTGATCAATGCGGCGCGGATGCCGGTGATAGTCGCGCGGTGACGACCGGGCGACGCGTCGCTCCCCAGAGTCCGACACCCATGCCTATGACCGCACCGCCGAGGCCGATCACGCGCTGAGAGCGCTTCATCTGGTGATGCACACCCAGCCCGCCCAGCAGGTCGGCTGCATCGGCGCCGCCGGATGCCAGGAACCATCCCCGGGTATCCCGCCCGCGCAGCGCTGC
>JBAXIA010000064.1:0-17017 GCA_037138615.1 Mycobacteriaceae bacterium
GAACAGGCTCACGCGTGAGCGCGCGTTCTGGCCGAAGCCGCTCAGTAGGCCCAGCGGGCGACAAAAGAGGTCGCCTGGCGAACAGCCGATATGGGATGGATCGAGTCGGTCCGGTTCGGCGAGGTCGTGCGCAAGGTTGCCGGCGCAACGGAGGACGTCGCTGAAGGAATGACGGCTTGGCGGGAGAAACGCAAGCCCCAGTGGCGAGGCCGCTGACCCCTAGCGCGCCCTCAGTCGGATAATCGGTAACTCGCGATCGGTCTTCTCTTGGTACTCGATGAAGCGCTGTGAGGCCGAGGTGATCGTCCGCCACGCAGCCTCGCGTTCAGGGCCGTGAAGTTGTTCCGCGACAACTGATTCGGTGCGCCCGTTGAATTCGATGGATACCCTGTCGGGGTGCGCAGCCAGGTTGTAGTACCAACTCGGATTCTTCGCGGCTCCGGCGAATGAGGCAACGATCAACCAGCCGCCACCGTCGGCCGGAAAATAGGCCAACGGTGACTTCCGCTCCTGCCCACTCTTGCTCCCCACTGTTGTCAGAACCAGGGACGGTAGTTCGCCGAATTTTCCGGTCTTGCGGATACGTCCGGCCGAGAACTTGTTGAACAGTTTGAGGAATTGTTTGGCAATACCCGGCTGGGAAACGCCGCGACTACCAGCGGGGGTGTTGAAGGTCACGCGATACCTACTCGCGTCGAGTCTGTCATTTCGGCCTGCTGCCGACCTCGAGTGCGGCCAGTTCCGAGGTGCCATCGAACAGCACTTGCCCCGACTCGCGAACTTTAAGGCGTAACCGGCCACCGAGGTGTTCGAAGTCGGTGTCGATATTGCGCCGCTCGGCAGGCAATGGGACCGGTAGGACGTGCGGCGGTAGATGTCTGCCGTCCCCCTCCAGTTCAATCTCATAGCGCAGCGACTTTCCCCTGATGAACCACTGGTTATCGCCCACCTCGGAGCGCACCAGCACCGGCGGGGTCATGCGGATGACCTTCTCGCCCAGCCTGACCACGATCCCGCTGACTTCGCGGGCGATCGGTCCCAGTGACAGCAGTCCCCCGGAGAACGCCACGCATACATCGGCATCACCGAAATCGTGTGCCTGACCCCACCACCACCGCAATGGAAATCCCTTACCCCAGTTGCGTTCGGCGTAGACCTTGGCGTCGGCGAATGTCCAGCTTTCGTTTCCGTACTCGACTGTCCCGCTGGCTTTTCCGCCCAGGTAGTACGGATGCCAGTACTGATTGAGGAATGGGATGGCTGAGAAAATGCCGCCCCCGCCGAATGCCTTGGGCCAGGTGACCGGATCAGTGACTGTCATGTTCAGTTTCAAATCGCCGAGTTCGAACCGGACCCGGTCGGTGCCGACGGTGAAGTTGCCCGACCCATCGCCCGCGCTCACCGAAAACGGCGACTCGGTGGCCCGTGCGCCCTCCAGTGCCCCGGAGCGCACTATCAGGCCCGGATGCACTCCGACTGCGGCAGTGGACCAGTCCCCTGCCGGTTGCCGATTGACACTGCACAGTGCGATCAGAGCCCGGCCGGTGGTCGCGTCGGTGACTCGCCAGAACCAGCCTTCCATCTCGGTGCCGTGCGACGGCAACGGGTTTCCGTACGGGACGTCAGCGCCGGTACGGCGGTAGGCGTTGGTCAGACGTTGAAGCATTGTCCCAACATATCCTGCCGGGCCTAATTGCCGGCTGCCCGCAAATCTCCGCTGAGGTACTCCCCCCGGCAGGCCCGGCGGGCCAGCTTGCCACTGGTGGTCCGGGGTATCGCGCCGGCAGGCACCAGTCGGATGTCGACGACTGTCACGCCGTGACGTGCCGATACCGCCTCCTGGATCGCCGCGATCGCCGATGCCGGATCGGTTCGACCGGTGCCGGGTGCGCGCTCGGCAATGATCACCAGGTCCGGTGCGGTGAAGGCCGCGACGTAGCCGCGGCGCACCATTGCTGACGCGTCGGCGACGGTCGATTCGATCTCCTGTGGGTAGAGGTTCCGGCCGCCGATGGTGAGCACGTCTGCGATCCGCCCGGTCACATAAAGCTCGCCGTCGACGAACATCCCCAAATCGGTGCTGCGCAGCCAGGCGGCACCTGGGGAGACCCGCTCGGCCCGGCTGCCGACCGACAGTCGAGATGCGAGCCGCGCGCCGAACACGAACTCTGTGTCCTCGGGTTTACCCCAGTAGCCGCGGCCCACGTTGTCACCATGCAGCCAGATTTCCCCTACCGCGTCATCGGACAGTTCCTCGCACGTATCGGGGTTGACGATGATGACCGACAGGCTGCGGGCCGCCTGGCCGCAGGAGACCTGGCCGACCGCGTTGGGCGTGTCGGCCGGCACCGTGACCGCAAGCCCGGCCGACAGCTGCTGCGCGTCGAAGAATCGCACTACCGGACACGAATCCGGTGCGGTCGTCGCCACCATCAGCGTGGCTTCCGCGATTCCATAGGAGGGTTTGATCGCGGTGAGTGGAAGCCCATGGGCCGCAAAGGCTTCGGTAAACGCTCCGATAGCACCGATGCTGACCGGTTCGGAGCCGATGATCATGACGACGTTGCTGAGATCGACGTCCTCCCCCGGCGGCGGTAGTCCCCGTTGAGCCGCCCACTCGTAGGCGAAATTCGGTGCGGCAGTGACAACCCGTCCCAGTCGTGATTCGGCAGACAGGATCTGAATCCACCGAAAGGGCCGACGCACGAATGCGGCAGGCGACATCAGGGTGGAATACCCGCCGTAGACCGCCGGGAACCCGATCATCGACAGTCCCATGTCGTGGTAGAGAGGTAACCAACTAACGCCGTGGGTATTTCGGTTCAGCAGGTCGATGGAAAGGATCATCTGTACCAGGTTCGTGCTGAACGCGCGGTGGGTGATCTCTACACCGACCGGCGGGCGGGTCGCACCCGAGGTGTACTGCAGATGCGAGACGTCGTCCTCGCCGATCTCGACACCGATGAATTCGTCCGCAACCGAATCGGGGATCTCGTCCACCACCAACACCGACGGTCTGGTATCGGGCCGCCGGTCCAGGAATCCTTGAACGGCGGCCGCGGCGGCCGCGGTGGTCAAGACGAGCGACGGGCGGGCATCGGCGAGTGCGGTGTCGAGTCGCGCGGCGTGCCCGGGAAGTTCGGGTGCGAACAACGGAACCGCGATGGTGCCTGCTTTGACGGCGGCATAAAACGCGGCCACGTACTCCAGGCCCTGTGGCGCCAGTATCGCGACCCGCTCACCCCGTGTGGTGGCCTGCTGAATCCGTGCCGCAATGGCGGCAAGCCTGATACCGAACTTCGCCCAGGTGATCTCGGTGACCTCGCCGTCCGCCGAGTGGCCGAAGTCCAGATAGCGGTACGCAGTGGTGGCACCGATATTGGCGATATTGCGGTCGATGAGCGAGATCAACGTGGTGCCGGACGGAAAGGAGATGTCGCCTCGGGCATCCAGGCAGTCCTCGATGGTGAGCAGGCCTTCTGGAGCGTCGAAATCTTGCTGACGCCCCCGCTCCATGGGGGCAGTCTAGGCCGGGCGGCTATCGTGAGCCCGGTCTCGATGACCGTTGGAGGGCCATGCCGAGCTGGATCGCCGACCTGGTGCGGCTCGACGGCGACGGTCACACATTTCGTACGTCCATGGCCCTTGGTGCTGGGCCGCGGCTTTTCGGCGGACTCATCGCGGCGCAGGCGCTGGCGGCTGCCGCCGCTACAGTAGACGCTGACCGGTTACCGCAGTCGCTGCACGCGTACTTCATCAAAGGCGGCCGAGTCGGAGTTGATGTCGAGTATGTCGTGGAACCCACCCGCGACGGCCGGTCCTTCAATACCCGCCGGGTCACCGCAAGCCAGGACGGTGTGCCCATCTTCGAGATGCTGGCGTCGTTCCACTGCCCCGAGGAGACTCTCGACTGGCAGCGCCCCATGACGCCGCGCCTGCCACTGGCACAGGCCACTACGGTGGTGACTCCTCCGGAGCGCTGGGCCGACTACTACGAGACGCGCGTAGCAGCCGATGCGAATACCGAATGGCCACAGCAGCCGTTCTGGTTCCGTTCCCGCGAGCCGATCGAGGACGACCCGGTCCTGCGGGCGTGTGCGCTGACTTTCGTGTCGGATCTGGGCATGGTCTCCACCGCCCGCCCGCCCGGCCATGACGAGCCCGGGCCCGGCGGCGCGGCAAGCCTCGACCACGCGCTCTGGCTCCATCGACCGGTCGACCCGCATCAGTGGCACTGCTATGACGCTGTGGCGATCAGCCACAGCGATGCCCGCGGTTTGGCATTCGGATCCATACACGACAACCTGGGCACGCTGGTGGCCAGCGTTGCCCAGGAGTCGTTGTGGCGGTGTTGACCGTCCGTTAGGCGATGATCCTGATCAGATAGGGCGCCATATCAGTGGTGCGCACCGGTGAGACCACGACACCGGCGTCAGTGACCTCCAGCATCTGGTTGTTCCCCAGGAACAGCGTGACGGTCGTGGTGCCGTCCGGGCCGTAGAAGATCAGATCGGCGGGCAGAGCCTGATCCGCGGTGACCTTCTGGCCGACGTTGTACATCGCGCCCGACGAGCGAGGGATTTTGGCGCCCACGCCGGCGAAGACGTACTGCATCAGACCCGAGGAGTCGAAGCCGACCGTGGTGGCGCCGGGGCCGTTGCCCAGGCTGGGACCGTCGATGGTCCCGCCTCCCCACGAGTAGGGCACGCCACGCTGGGCAAGCCCGCGCGTGATCACGTAATTGACGGCCTGATCCCGGGACACCGGGGCGGCGGTGGCCTCGACCGAAACCAGGGCGGGCGCAAGGATCAGCAGTAACAGGCTCATGAGTGCGACACTGATGCGCTTCATTTTCTCCAATCCCCTTTCTGGGACGCGTCCGGCTACATCGCCGGCTGTCAGTCCCTGTTCGTTGCGGGTGTGAACTCCACGGGCAGCTTGCCCGAGCTATTTCACACCAGTCACATCCATCACTTCTACAACACCCAGCGGCGTGCGACTAGCCGCTATTCCTTCCGCCCAGGTCACTTTGTCGAACCGTGACCCAACGGTGTCGTAAGCGGTCTCAACCGTGGCCGAATAGTGGCCGTCGCAGGCCTGGTCGCAGCCCTTGAGTTCACCGGTAAACTGCCCTCTCATGACGACGACCGAGACCGCGCTGCCCAACGGACAGAACATCGACTCCGCGATCGCAGAGGGACGGCGAACCTACGAACTCGACCGCCAGCACGTCTTCCACTCGTGGTCGGCGCAGGCTCAGATCAAGCCGATGACGGTCCTGGCCGCGGAGGGTTCCTACATATGGGACGGCGAGGGCAACAGGCTGCTGGACTTCTCCGGGCAACTGGTCTTCACCAACATCGGCCACCAGCATCCGAAAGTCATTGCGGCGATCGCTGAACAGGCCGCCAAGCTGTGCACGATAGCGCCGCAGCATGCGAACGCCGCTCGTTCCGAGGCCGCCCGGCTCATTGCCGAGCGCACACCCGGTGACCTCAATCATGTGTTCTTCACCAACGCGGGTGCCGACGCCGTCGAGCACGCGGTGCGGATGGCGCGCCTGCACACCGGCCGACGCAAGGTGCTGTCCCGGTATCGCTCCTACCACGGTGGTACCGACACCGCGATCAATCTCACCGGTGACCCGAGGCGCTACCCGAACGACTACGGCAGCGCTGGCGTTGTGCACTTCAACGGCCCGTTCCTGTATCGCTCCTCGTTCTACTCCGACAACGAGCACCAGGAGTCCGAGCGCGCATTGGACTATCTCGAGCGACTCATCGCCCACGAGGGCCCGGCGACGATCGCCGCGATCATCCTGGAATCCGTTCCGGGCACTGCCGGCATCATGGTGCCCCCGCCCGGCTACATGGCCGGCGTGCGCGAGATCTGCGACCGCCACGGCATCGTCATGATCGCCGATGAGGTGATGGCCGGCTTCGGCCGCACCGGGAAATGGTTCGCCATCGACAACTTCGACGTGGTCCCGGATCTGATCACATTCGCCAAGGGCGTCACCTCCGGTTACGTGCCGCTCGGTGGTGTGGCGATCAATGACGCGATCTACAACACCTTCGCCGACCGCGTCTATCCGGGCGGGCTCACCTATTCCGGGCATCCACTGGCCTGTGCGGCCGCAGTGGCGACAATCACCGCCATGGAGGATGAGGGCATGGTGACCAACGCCGCGCGCATCGGCGCGAAGGTTCTCGGACCCGGTCTGCACGAGTTAGCGAAACGGCACCCGTCGGTCGGCGAGGTCCGTGGTCTGGGGGTGTTCTGGGCTCTCGAGCTCGTCTCGAACCCCGAGACCCGAGAACCGCTGGCACCCTACGGTGGCTCGAGTCCGGCCATGAATGCCGTCATTGCGGAGTGCAAGTCGGGCGGGCTGCTGCCGTTTGCGAATTTCAACCGCATTCACGCGTGCCCGCCATGCAATGTCAGCGATGCGGAGATCGCTGAAGGTCTGGTGATTCTGGATGCCGCCCTGAGTGTGGCAGACGAGCACGTGGCCGTGTGATCGTCGGCTTCAGTATCGTCGGCTTCAGTTCTGTGCGGTCAGTACGTGGGCGGATGCTGAGCGAGCAGGAACAGCACGAATCCCAGGCATGCCAGCAGGTTCAGGGCCACCAGGATCGCGCCCGACACCATGAGCCAACGAACAACACGCCGACGCGACCGACCACGCCGTGCGCGGCGGTCCTCCGCCAGGGATGCAGTAGCCACGAGGGCAAAGCTCACATCGACCAGTTCGTCGTCACTGGTCGGATCACCGGCGGCAATCTCGCGTAGGCGCCCGGCCGAGATTTCGACACCCACCGCGGCGAACCGCCGACTGAGCCGGCGCAGGCTGACCGGCTCATCGCGCAGGCGCACGGGACTTGGTCGGGGCGTCATAGCTTCCGGACTTTAGTTCCCGTCAGCCTGACCTGTCCGGGAAACCGGATCTCTGTTCGTGTCCGGGACACCGGTTCTATGATCGGAGCATGACGCGGACTATCGAACACGGCAAGCGGACCGGCTACGCCTCACTGGGCGCCGGAGGGCTGAGCCAGGAATCCTTCCCGATGCGGCTGTTCCTCAAGGGCAATGCCAAACACTGGAACCCCTCGGACATCGACTTCCGCCAGGACGCGAAGGATTTCGCGGCCATGACCGACAACGAGCGCGAGTACACCACCATGTTGGCCGCGCAGTTCCTGGCCGGCGAGGAGTCGGTGACCCAGGATATGCAGCCGTTCGTGGCCGCGATGGCCGCTGAGGGCCGATTCGCCGACGAGATGTACCTGACCCAGTTCGTCTACGAGGAGGCCAAACATGCTCTGGCGTTTCGGCTGTGGTTCGACGCCGTGGGTATATCGACCGACCTTCATGAGTTCGTCGAGTCCAACGAGCCCCTGTCCCAGATCTTCACCAAGGAACTGCCCGACAGCCTCTACGCACTGACGCTGGATCCCGGCCCGGCGAACCAGATCCGGGCCTCGGTCACCTACAACCACGTGGTTGAGGGGTGCCTGGCCCTGACCGGTTACTACGGCTGGAACAAGGTATGCAACAGCCGCGGCATCCTGCCGGGTATGCAGAAGATCATCAAGCACATCGGTGACGACGAGCGCCGACACATGGCCTGGGGAACGTTCACCTGCCGCCGCCACGTCGCCGCCGACGACCGCAACTGGCAGGTTGTTACTGACCGGATGGGCGAATTGATGCCGCTGGCATTGGGCAGTGTCGACTCCGGCACCGAGCAGTTCGGCGACAGTCCGCCATTCGGTATCGACCCCGAGGAATTGGCTGCCTATGCCGCGGACAAGCTGACCCGTCGGCTTGGCGCCATCGAATCGGCCCGCGGCGCCGACCTGAGGCTGATCGACCGCGACGCCTCCCCGGAGACCCTCGAGGAGCAGTTCCACACCGAGGATCAACTCGCGGTGGCCGGCTAGCCGGTCCGGCGTTAGGGCTCGAGCACCACCTTGATTGCACCGCTGGCCCGGTCGGCGGCCACCCGGAATGCCTCCGGTGCATCCGACAGCGGGAACCGGTGGGTGATGACCGCAGCCGCGATGTCCGGATCGGCGGCCAGCACCGCGGCTGCCCGGGTGAACTCGTGGCCGCCAGAGGCGTTGTCGTAGCAACTGCAGCCGACTATCGTCAGTTCGTTCAACAAAAACCCCATGCCCGGAATTCGCCGGTCACCCTGGGCGAACCCGGCCATCGCGATTCGCGCACCAGGTGCGGCCTGCCGCACACAGCTGGCCAATGCCGAATCTGTTCCGGCGGCCTCGACCAGCACCTCGTACTCCCCGTGCGGCGCTCCCGCGCCGAGCCGCTCCCCGGCCGCGCGTTGGTGATCATGTCGGGACTCCAGATCGACATCAAGTCCGAGTGCGCGTGCTGCTGCCACCGCGAGCAGTCCGATACTGCCTCCACCGACAACCAGGACTCGCTCCCCCGGTACAGCTGAAACCTTCTGCAGTGCATGCCAACTCACGGCTAGCGGTTCGACGAGCGAGGCATCGGACACCGCTAGTCCATCCGGCAGTGGCACCAGACATTCCTGCGGTACTCGCACCCGGTCGGCCAGTCCGCCGTCGAATGCCGCGCCGATGATTCCGTGCGCCGCCGATCCCCGGCACCGTTGCGGTTGGCCCCTGATGCACTGGTCGCAGTCGCCACATCGCACCGTCGGCTCCACGCAGTAGGCTCGGCCCCCGACCGTGCCGGCGATCTCGTGGCCCAGTGTCACCGGTAGGTTCCACTTGAGCAGCGTCAGGTCGCTACCGCAGATGCCGACCGCGCCGACGTCCAGCAATGCCCAGTCGCCGTCCGGTTCATCGACCTCAATGACGGTGGGCTCGCCGCCGACAGCCCTTACAGCGCGCATGGCACTCCTTGATGTGGTCCAGTGTTGTCCTGCCTATACTGCGCCGATGCAGTGTGACTATGTCGTGGTGGGCACCGGATCGGCCGGATCCGTGGTCGCCAACAGACTCAGCGCCGACTCGGGCAACAACGTCGTAGTGCTCGAGGCGGGTCCGATGGACAAAGAAAAATTCATCCACATACCGGCCGCATTCTCCAAGTTGTTCCGCAGCCCCTTGGACTGGGACTACCTGACCGAGCCACAGAAAGAGGTCGGCGGGCGCGAAATCTACTGGCCGCGGGGCAAGGTGCTCGGCGGATCGTCGTCGATGAACGCGATGATGTGGGTTCCTGGGTTCCCCGAGGACTATGACGAATGGGCCCAGCATGCCGGCGACGGCTGGGATTATGCGCATCTGCGGACGTACTTCGACAGGGTTGAGAATTCGGCGTTGGTGATCTCACCTCAGCGCAGCCCCCGATCGTCGACAGCAGCATGGTTGCGGGCTGCCGAGCAGTCCGGCTATCGGGTGAGCGCCCCGGACCGGCCAACCCTTGACGGATTCTGCGAGACTGCCGTGACTCAGCGCCGCGGCGCGCGGTGGAGTTGCGCCGATGCGTATCTCAAGCCGGTGCTGTATCGCTCGAACCTGACGCTACTGACCAACTCGACGGTGCGGCGGGTGATCTTCGAGGGCACCCGTGCGGTCGGTGTTGAGTTCGACGACGGCACGGGGCGCCGGCAGACGGTGCGAGCCGCGCGCGAAGTTGTGCTGTGCGCGGGCGCTGTGAACACACCGCAACTTCTGATGCTGTCGGGGATCGGCGACGAAAAGGAGTTGGCGGAGTTTGGAATCGGCGTCACCCATCATGCACCGGAAGTCGGCAAGAACCTCCTCGACCATCTCGTCGCGACGTTAGGTTTTGACGTGCCCGCCGACAGCCTGTTCGATGCCGAGAAGCCCAAGCAGTTGCTCAACTATCTGCTGCGAAGGCGCGGCATGCTGACGTCCAACGTCGGCGAGGCGTACGGGTTCGTGCGCAGCCGTCCTGACCTAGAACTGCCGGATCTGGAACTGATCTGGGCACCGGCGCCATTCTTCGAAGAAGCTCTCGGCGATCCCTACGGGCACGCCATTGCCACCGGTCCGGTTCTGCTCAAACCCCGCAGCAGCGGTTCGGTGACTCTGCGTTCTGCGGATCCATCGGCCAAACCAATCATCGACCCGTGCTACCTATCCGACCCGGATGGCGTCGACCGGGAAGCGATGATGGCTGGTTTACGGGTGACCGCCACCATCGCGCAGGCATCGGCGCTCAAGGGCGTCGTGGGAAAGATCGCCCGCCCGCTTCACGCCACCGCGCTCGACGACGAGACGTTCGAACGCACGCTGGATACCTGTTCGCACACGCTCTACCACCCGGTGGGCACGGCACGGATGGGTCGCGATGATCGCAGCGTCGTCGATCCAGAATTGAAGGTGCGTGGGGTGCACGGTCTTCGCATCGCCGATGCGTCGGTGATGCCCAGCATCATCCGCGGGCACACCCACGCACCCGTCGTGGTAATCGGTGAGAAGGCAGCGGAGCTGATCGCGGCCGGGGGCTGAACTACTGAGCTGTTTAACTCAGTAGTGGTAGGTGTCCGAAGGGGCGGATGCGTGTACGTCCTGGTCGTCGAACTCCGACACCTTGATTCCATACGCGCGGGCCAGATTGAGAATCTTATGGCCGCGGGCGATGCGCGGCAGGTCTGAGCCGTTGCGGATCTCGCCGCCATCGCGTTCGTACTCGGCGAAGAACTCCAGCGCCCAGGTGATCTCCTCCTGGGAGGGCGACAATCCTTCGTTCACGGTTGCGCACTGATCCGGAGTCAGGCAGATCTTCCCGGTCATCCCGAACTCCGTCGACACCGCGGCGGCCTCGCTGAGCTTGAGGGCGCTCGAGCCCACCGTCGGCCCGTCGATCGCACCCGGCAGGCTGGCGGCTTTTGCCGCGATGGTAAACCGTGACCGCGCGTAGGCCAGGGTGGTCGGATGCTCACCGAAACCGGTGTCGCGGCGGAAGTCGCCGATGCCGAACGCCAACCGGAAGGTGCCCTTGGTAGCGGCGATCTCGGTGATCCGTTCCAGTCCGCGCGCCGTCTCGACGAGTGCCACGATTGGGATGTCGGGCAGCAGTTTGGCGGTCTCGGTCACGTGGTCGACCGACTCCACCATTGCCAGCATCACTCCGCCGACCGAGGTTTTAGCCAGCATGGCTAGATCGTCGGCCCAGAACTGGGTGCCGAATCCGTTCACTCGCACCCAGTCGCTATTGCCGGCGGCCAGCCAGCGAACCACGTTGTCTCGGGCGGCGTCCTTGCCTGTCGGGGCTACCGCGTCCTCGATATCCAGCACCACGATGTCAGCTTTAGAGCGGGCGGCCGGAGCGAACTTGTCGTACTGGGCCCCGTTGACCAGCAGCCAGCTGCGGGCCAGTACGGGGTCGAGACGGTATCCCGGATCCTGAGGCTCTGCGCTGGTGTCGGATTCGCTGACTTGGTCGTACATCTCTCTAGTCCCGGTGCCTTCCGTGCTGCTAGCCGCTGCTGAGTTGCCGCTCCATAGTTGCACCTGAGACGGTGACTGCCAAAACCAGCTTCCGCGCCCACGACAGCCGGGTTCGGTACTGTCTGGTGATTATGGGGCAAGCCGGTCGTATCACGGGGATCTGGCGATATCCGGTCAAGTCGATGGCGGGCGCCCGGGTTTCCACGGCGCGCATCGGCATGCCAGGCCTGCACGCCGACCGGACCTGGGCGGTCCGTGACCTTGAACTGAACTCCACCACCGGAGCCAAACGGCTGCCGGGTTTGCTCTGGTGCACCGCGCGCTACGCCACCGATCCGCAGCCCGATGCCGGGCCGGGCAATGCGCCGGAAGTGATTATCGGCTTCCCCGATGGCCAGGAGATGTCCAGCGCGGACCCTGCCATCCACCGAACGCTGTCCGCCTATGTCGATGCCGATGTCGAACTGCGTCCCCTGCCCCCGATGACCGATCGCGAGCAGTACCGCGCAGCCGCCGCCACGCAGAGCGACTTGCGGACCATCTTCGGACTCAGCGCCGACGAACCGCTTCCGGACCTGTCGATGTTCCCGGTGCGCAAGCTGGCGGAGATCACCCGGTACGCCACCCCCGTCGGCAGTTATGTCGATGCCTACCCGATCCACATCCTGACCGAGCAGGCGTTGCAGACGATGGCAGCTCTGGCCCCGGATTCCGTCTTCGACGTTCGACGGTTCCGGCCGACGATAGTCGTGGATGCGCCGAGTTCGGCTGCTCATCCGGAATTGGACTGGTGCGGTGGCGTACTGCACGCACCGCATGCCGGTTTCGCTCCGCTCATTCCCACTATCCGTTGTGTGATGCCATCCCACGAGCAGCCCGACATCGCTCGCGATCCCGAGATCACCCGCACCATCGCCGCAAACGCCCGGCGGTGCCTGGGGGTTTACGGAACCGTGGTCACGCCTGGACGCATCGCCGAAGGCGACATCCTCACCCTCGCGCCGCCGAGCCGTTCCGCGTTCACCTCCTCAGTGAATTCCGCGGTCGGTGGGTTCAAGCGCACCCTGATGCGGGCGGTCTCGGCAGCGCTGCCGCGCTGAGGCGCGATCGTTAGGGCAAGATCTAGAGCCATGCGGAATGCAATGCGTGTCCTCGGTGTCCTAATGGTGTTGTTCGGTGTGCTGTTCACCCTGCAGGGGGTAGGCAAGGTGCAGGGCAGCTTCATGAGTAACACCACAACGTGGACGGTGCTCGGACCCATCATCGCGCTGGCCGGCCTCGGACTCGCCATCGCCGGCTGGCGTCGTCGCTGAGCTAGACGATGGTGTCTGCACAGTCGCACACCGCGGACGGACGGCCGCGCGCGCGAGCCCTGGGCATTGCGCCGGGCGGTGAGCCGGGGCTGCTCAACGCGATCACCGATATCGGCGGTCTGGAGGTGGGGGTGGCGACACTGATATCCGGACAGGGTGCGTTGACGGTCGGACACGGACCGGTACGCACCGGCGTGACGGCCATCCTGCCGCGCGGCCGAGGAGGTATCGGCCAGCCCTGTGCGGCCGGCTGGTACTCGCTCAACGGCAACGGCGAAATGACCGGCACCACCTGGATCGAGGAGTCCGGTGCATTCAATCTGCCGATCCTGCTGTCCAACACCCACGCCATAGGCGCCTGCCACACCGGGGTGATCTCGTGGGTCAATCGGGTGAATCCGCTGCTGGGTCGGCAGTGGCTTCTGCCGGTGTGCGCCGAAACCTGGGACGGCTATCTCAACGACATCAACGGCGGCCACGTTCGCCCCGAGCATGCCGAGCAGGCCCTTGACGCCGCCACCGGCGGACCAGTCGAGGAAGGCTCGGTCGGCGGCGGCACGGGAATGAATTGCTACGAGTTCAAGGGCGGGAACGGTACATCGTCCCGTCTGGTACGCCACGGGTCACATACCTTCACTGTCGCGGCCTTCGTTCAGGCTAATTTCGGCACACGAGAGGAACTTACGGTCGCCGGTCATCGAGTTGGTGCGCGGCTGTCTGGCGACAATCCGTTGGCCGGCAGTTGGTTCGCCGACGATCTTCGAACGGCGCCGCCCGGTGCCGGTTCGGTGATCGCAATCATCGCCACCGATGCCCCACTGCTGCCCGGTCAATGTAAGGCGCTCGCCCGGCGAGTTCCCCTGGGGCTTGCCAGAACCGGGACCACCGGCAGCCACTTCTCCGGTGATATCTTCCTGGCGTTCTCGACCGCGCCAGCCCCCGGGCTGCTCAGTTCATTCCCGACCGGTGCGGCCGACGATGATGAACTCGGCCAGCTGACATTCATCCCATGGGGCCGGATGGATGAGCTCTACACGGCGGTGGTGCAATCGGTCGAGGAAGCGGTCCTCAATGCTCTGATCGTCAATTCCGAGATGGTTGGCCGCGACGGACACCGGTCTCCTGCGCTTCCGCACGACCAGCTGATGGCACTGCTACGAACTTGTTAGATATGCCGTCGCGCAGACCTGAGCCGTTTGCGCCACCGGTCGATAGTCACAGGGTCTGTCACCGCGAAACGCGCGAGCCCGCCCGCGTCGGGACCTGCCGGCATCGGCGCGACCGGAAGGTAACCGTCCACCGGTATCAGGGTTCGACCCGCGCTGACCAGATCCCCGGTCAGCAATCCCACGGTGGCCAATTCGCTGGCGAATCCGATATCAGGCAATACTCCGGCCAGCGCGAGTCCGGCGGCGATCCCGATGCTGCTCTGCATCGCGGTCACTACTACGCAGGGCAGCCCGCAGGTTTCGGCCACCCGCAGCGCACGTCGCACACCGCCCAGCGCGCCGACATTCAACATGGCGATATCGGCGCTTGCGCTCAGTTCCGCAGGAGCCATGTCAGCGTCGATTGGGACAGCGATCGGGGTGCTGACCCTTCGTCGTAGACTGGCGGTTTCGCCCAGAGTTCGGCACGGCTGCTCGACGAACTGAAGCCCACCGGCAGCCCGATCCAATGTCTCGATCGCGGTCACCGCCGCGTCGACATCCCAGTTGCCGCCGGCGTGGCACCGGATGGCACCCGCCGGGCCCAAGGCGTCACGAACGGCCTCCACTCGGGCTACGTCCTCGGCAAGCTCTCCACCGACGCGAACCGCCGCGGTCTGGCAGGCCGCTTTCGCAACCATCTCTCGGGCGCGGACCGAGTCCACCGCCGGCACTGTCACTGCGACCGGCACCCGGCCACGGACCGGGTCCGGCCAGCCGACGGTGCCCGCCTCGATGGAGGCGGTAAGCCAGCGGCCGGCGCGCTCCTCGGTGCAGTCGCTCGGCGCGCTGAACTCCCCCCACCCCTGCGGGCCTTCGATCAACATTGCCTCGTAGACCCGCAGACCATCGACCTCGTCAGTGAGCGGTATCGCGAAGACTGGCGCTTCGTCGAAGTCAATCCACGTCTTCACTCGCTACTCATCACGCGTGCGGCGGCGACCAGTAGGCCAGCATCTCGGCGAAGGTATCGAAGGCAGGTGCGGAATATCCGTAGGTGGCCTCGAAGTGGATGCTCAGCGGATAGCCGAGGTCGACAACGCCGTCGATCACCCGCTTGTAGAGATCGACGATGAGTCGCCTTCTGTCGGTGGGCTCGGTGGCGGCTAGCGTTCTGACGAAATCCTGTTCGGCCGCCACAGCCTTGTTGCCGGGATCCTTGATAAGCCAATCAATCAGTCGCACCCGGCTTTCCGCCTTCGGAACGAAGCCGAAAGACAGCAGGATCTCCGGGCGCTGATCGCTGATCATGGCGAAATCCGTCAGAAACTCCACGATGGTGTCGGAGTAGAGCAATTGCGTCATGCCATAGGTCGCGCCCTGCTGACATTTGAAACCGAACCGCTCGGCTTCACCTGCTCGCGTCGGAATCAGGATCGCACCGCGGTTGGGCACCACGTCGCGGTAGATGGCCAATGCGTCGGTGGGTGCCACTCCGGCTCCCTCGCCATCGCTCATGGTGCGGGGCACACCGACGAAGGCGATGCCCTCCATACCCGATGCGATCAGATCCGTAAGCCGTCGACGCAGTGTCGTCTCATCCGAGAATGCGGTCACCTGTGTGCACAGACCCCTGACCCCGGGAAGCTCCGGGGAGATGAGCTGCCAGTAGTCAAGGACGTCGAGTCTCGGAGTCATCGCCACCGGGCGATCGTCATCCTCGTCGATCATCCCCGGGATCATGACGTGGCCGATCAGCTCGGCGATGCCGGCCTCGGCCGAGAGCCTCGCGACCTTGCGCGCCTCCTCGAGTTGTTCGGGCAGGCTGCTACCGGTGTTGGGCGCCACCATTTCGAGCGCGACCGTACTGAGTGGCACGGTGGGTAACCATACCGACGACAGAACCCGGCGGATCAACACTTGACTCATTCCAGAAAACGCGACAGTATCGAGATGTGCCATCCCCGTCGGATTTCGCTGATCAGTTGCGAGACTCCGACCTTCGGGTAACCCGTCCGCGCGTCGCAGTTCTCGATGCGGTGCACTCCCACCCCCACGCCGATACCGACACCATCTTTGGTGCGGTACGCACCGATCTTCCCGAAGTGTCCAGGCAGGCCGTCTACGACATCCTGGCTGCATTGACAGACGCCGGTCTGCTGCGGCGCATTCAGCCTTCGGGCTCGGTCGCCCGCTACGAGTCGCGGGTCAGCGATAACCACCACCATGTCGTCTGCCGGTCCTGCGGGGTCATCGCAGACGTCGACTGCGCAGTCGGCGAGGCCCCGTGCCTGACTGCGGCGGTGGATCACGGCTTTGTTCTTGACGAAGCCGAGGTCATCTACTGGGGTCTGTGTTCGGACTGCTCGACAAGAGAACCTTCGCGATCACAACCGTGATCCCGGCTTACTTCCCCACCCCCGAAAGGAAATTCAATGGCTGAGGAAAACACAGAAGGCTGCCCCATGCGGATCAGGCCACCCGTCGAGGGGGGCAGCAACCGCGATTGGTGGCCCGACCAGATCAACCTGAAGATGCTGCTGAAGTACCCCGCCGAGAACAATCCGATGGACCCCGATTTCGATTACGCCGCGGCGGTGGCGACCATCGACGTCGACGAACTCAAGGCTGATGTCGAAGCGGTCATGACTGATTCAAAGGACTGGTGGCCCGCCGACTACGGCAACTACGGCCCGTTCTTCGTGCGGATGGCGTGGCACTCGGCAGGCACCTACCGGGTGCAGGACGGCCGCGGTGGCGCCGGCTCGGGTATGCAGCGCTTCGCGCCGATCAACAGCTGGCCGGATAACACCAGCCTGGATAAGGCGCGCCGGTTGCTGTGGCCGATCAAGAAGAAGTACGGAAAGAGTCTCTCCTGGGCGGATCTGATGATCTTCGCCGGCAACCACGCCATGGACGCGATGGGCTTTGAGACGTTCGGGTTCGCGTTCGGCCGCGAAGACCGCTGGCAGCCCGACGAGGACATCTACTGGGGCTCCGAGGACACCTGGTTGGGCACCGATGCCCGCTATACCGGCGATCGAGTCTTGGAGAACCCGTTGGGCGCCACCACGATGGGCTTGATCTACGTCAATCCCGAAGGCCCCGAGGGTGTTCCGGATCCGTTGGCTGCCGCGATGGA
>JBAXIA010000065.1:0-16727 GCA_037138615.1 Mycobacteriaceae bacterium
AGCCACCAAAGCCACCAAAGCCACCAAGGCCGCACCTCTGCGAGCTGCCAAAGCCGTCAAAACCACACCGGCGAAGGCCAAGGCTGTCAAAGCCCCACCGGCCAAGACCAAGGCCGCGCCTGTCAAGGCCGCGCCCGTCAAGGCCGCAAAAGCCGCTCCCGCTAAGGCTGTCAGCGCTAAATCTGCCGCGAAAGTAGCTCCCGCCAAAGCGGCTGCGAAAACGGAGCCGGCAAAGCCCACTCGCGGCGGCACCAAGAAGGCGACCACATCGGCCGAGAACACACCTGAACTACTTGTCGATGACCTCGATCTGACCGCCGAGCCCGATCTCGACGTCGCCGAGGAAATCGAACTCGCAGAACTTGAAGCGGTCACCGTTGAGGAAGATGGGGTCGACGGCGTCATTGTCGCCGTAGTGACGCCTGCCCCGGCGACTGATGGCGACGATGAGGACATCCCCGAACCGTCCGATAAGGACAAAGCTTCCGGTGACTTCGTCTGGGACGAAGAGGAATCCGAAGCCCTGCGCCAGGCGCGCAAGGATGCCGAACTCACCGCATCTGCCGACTCGGTACGCGCCTACCTCAAGCAGATCGGCAAGGTCGCCCTCCTCAACGCCGAGGAAGAGGTGGAACTGGCCAAGCGTATCGAGGCGGGCCTGTACGCCACCCAGAAGATGACCGAGGTCGCCGAGCGCGGTAAGAAGCTGCCGGTGCAGCAGCGTCGCGATATGACGTGGATCTGCCGCGACGGCGATCGGGCGAAAAACCATCTGCTGGAAGCGAATCTGCGTCTGGTGGTCTCCTTGGCCAAGCGCTACACCGGTCGCGGCATGGCGTTCCTGGACTTGATTCAGGAGGGCAACCTGGGCCTGATCCGCGCGGTGGAGAAGTTCGACTACACCAAGGGCTACAAGTTCTCCACTTACGCCACCTGGTGGATCCGCCAGGCCATCACCCGCGCGATGGCCGACCAGGCCCGCACCATCCGCATCCCGGTGCACATGGTCGAGGTGATCAACAAGCTCGGCCGCATCCAGCGCGAGCTACTCCAGGATCTGGGCCGCGAGGCCACTCCGGAGGAGCTGGCCAAGGAAATGGACATCACCCCGGAGAAGGTGCTGGAGATCCAGCAGTACGCCCGCGAACCGATCTCGCTGGACCAGACGATTGGCGACGAAGGCGACAGCCAACTCGGTGACTTCATCGAGGACTCCGAGGCCGTCGTTGCCGTCGACGCCGTCTCGTTCACCCTGCTTCAGGATCAGCTGCAGTCGGTGCTGGAGACGTTGTCCGAGCGCGAGGCCGGCGTGGTCCGGCTGCGCTTCGGCCTGACCGACGGCCAGCCCCGCACCCTCGATGAGATCGGCCAGGTGTACGGGGTCACCCGCGAGCGCATTCGGCAGATCGAATCCAAGACCATGTCGAAGTTGCGTCACCCGAGCCGCTCGCAGGTCTTGCGCGACTACCTGGACTAAGCCTCAGTCACGCGAACCGCTCTGAGCGGCCGTTCTGCAGCCACCCCCCGGTGCCACGCACACACACGGTGACCCTCAACGCTCGACGCGCCGCCATGGTGCAATCATCGCGGGCGGGCCGAACTCCGGAAGGGTGCCGAGATGGCGGGTTTCACAGCGTCGCTGACTCCGATCGATTCCCTCACCATCGACGTGCTCAGCGACAATGTCAGTGACACGTACGTGAGCAAGACACCGTTCGCCCGATCCGAACTGACCAACGTTGTCAGTGCCGGTGCATCAGTGGTTTCAGGTGAGACATTGCTGGTGGCCAACCTCGGGTACGGGCTTCGGTTGCGTTCAACGACCGTCTCGGCCGAACACGTTCTGCTGTTCGATACGGGCACCGAGGGCGCGGCGTTTATCCGCAACTGCAGGAACCTGGGAGTTGATTTCGGCGAGGTCGAAGAGATCGCCATCACTCACGGGCACTGGGATCACATGGGTGCATTGACCAATGCAGTCGATGCCATTATCGCGCGCCGCGGCAGCGTCACGGTTCACGTCAACCCGCTCATGTTCCGTCAGCGCGGCCTAGCACTGACCGCGGAGCAGGTGATCCCGACCGAAAACGTGCCCACACCCGAGCAGTTGAGGGCCCAGGGGGCGGTGGTGATCAACGACCCTGATGAGCGACTGCTGTTGGACAACCACTTCTACTACAGCGGGCCGATCCCGCGGGTGACCCCTTTCGAGACCGGTCGAGCCGATCACCTGTGCCGTGATCACGACGGCGATGCATGGGAACCGGACCCGCTGCTGCTGGACGAGCGGATGCTGGTCGTCCATGTACGCGGACTGGGGCTGATCGTCTTCAGTGCCTGCTCGCACGCCGGGATCGTCAACGTATGCACCGAGGTCACCCGTCTGTTCCCGGACATTCCCATTCATGCGGTGATGGGTGGCCTGCATCTAGGCGGCGTCATGGAGCGCATCATCGACCAGACGGTGGCGGGGCTTGCGCCCTTCAACATCCGCTACCTGATTGCCGGGCACTGCACCGGATGGCGGGCCGTGCATGCGCTCGCCGATGCCTACGGTGAGGTAGTGAGTCAATCAGCGGTGGGGACGACGTACACATTCCGGGCACCCTCGTAGTTATCTAGAAGCCGACCGCCTGACCGTCCCTGCGTGGATCGCTCACGGACAGATAACCGTCTGCGAGCTTCCAGATCGCCTGGCAGGCCCCGAAAGCGGAGTAATCGCCGACGCTGACGACGTCATGGCCCCGTCCGCGTAACTCATCGACGGTGGCAGACGGGAAGTTGTCCTCGAGGCCCACCTGCAAACCCTCTACCCAGCGGAAGCGCGGACCGTCGCAGGCCGCCTGCGGATTTTGACCGTGGTCAGCGATTCTCGCCAACACCTGCACATGGCCCTGGGGTTGCATGGTCGTGCCCATCACGCCGAAGCTCATCACCGGCTGGCCATCCTTGGTGACAAAGGCCGGAAGGATGGTGTGGCGCGGGCGTTTTCGCGGACTCACCTGATTGGGGTGTCCGGACGTCGCGACAAAACCGGCGCCTCGGTTCTGTAACGCGATGCCGGTTCCGGCTGCCACCACACCAGAACCGAAACCCTCATAGTTCGACTGGATCATCGACACCATCATCCCCGAGGCATCGGCGGCGGTGAGGTAGACCGTGCCGCCGGTGGGCGGTCTGCCGGCGCCGAACGTCTGAGCGCGCTTGCGATCGATCAAGGCAGCGCGCTGGGCCAGGTAGGCCTTGTCCAGCAGTCGGTCCGGGATGAACGGCAGCGCGTCGATGTCTGCGACGTAATCGAGTGCGTCAGCGAAGGCCAGCTTGCACGCCTCGATCTGTAGGTGCACGCTGTCGGCGGAATCGACGGCGAACGAACCCATCTCGAAATTCTCGAGAATGCCCAGGGCGATTAACGCGATGATTCCCTGGCCGTTGGGCGGTATCTCATGCACCGTGTAGCCCCGGTAGTCGTGGCTGATCACACCGACCCAGTCGGCGCGGTGTGCGCCGAGATCCGCGATCGTCATCGCACCGCCGTGTGACATCGCGTCCGCGGCCATCCGTTCCGCGAGTTCCCCGCGGTAGAAAGACTCCCCATTGGAGTCCGCGATCACTTCGAGAGTCTCGGCATGCGCGGGGAAGCGAAACAGTTCACCGGGCAGTGGCGCCCGGCCGCCAGGCAGGAACGCATCGGCGAATCCGGGTTGGGATTTGAGTTCCGTCACCTGCGCCGCCCACTGCCGGGCAACAGTCGGAGAAACCAGGAAGCCATCGCGGCCATAGCGGATGGCGCGCTCGAAGAGCCGGGGGAACCCGAGCCGGCCGAATCTGGCGTGCAGGGCGGCCCAGGCCGACACGGCACCGGGCACCGTCACGGAATTCCAGCCGCGAAGCGGTACATCGCCGCCATGGAAGTACTCCGGCGTCCACGCCTCGGGCGAGCGTCCGGAGCCATTGAGGCCGTGCAACTTGGTGCCGTCCCAGACAATGGCGAAGGCATCGGATCCGATTCCATTGGAGACCGGTTCGACCAATGAGAGCGTGATCGCGGTCGCCACAATCGCATCGACGGCGTTACCCCCGGCCGCCAGTATCTCCAGACCCGCCTGCGCGGCAAGGGGTTGGGAGGTGCAGACGACATTACGTGCCAATATCGGTTTTCTCGGCCACGCGTAAGGCAGGTCCCATGCGAATGGGTCAGTCACAAGCCGAATCCTAAGGGCCATACTCATTACGTGGTTGCCGTCTCGCCGGTCTCGGACCGACGCACCTTCATCGCTCTGCTGTTGCTGACGTTTGCCACCGGACTGGTGGACGCGGTCAGCGTGTTGTTCCTCGGACACGTCTTCGTCGCCAATATGACCGGCAACGTGATCTTCCTCGGGTTCTGGTTCGTGCCGCACTCCGGAGTCGATATGGCCGCTGCTGTGGTCGCCTTCGCGAGTTTCTTCGCCGGAACCATCATCGGTGGCCGGTTCGCCCGCCACCTCGACCGCGACGTGCGGCAATGGCTCACCGCGGCGATGGGCACTGAAGCCGCGCTGTTGGCGGCGCTGTCACTACTGGCCGGCACCGGCGTGCTGCAGTACCACGACAATGGCAGGTTAATCCTCATCGCAGGCTTGGCGCTGGCCTTCGGCGCCCAGGCAGCCACTGCCCGTCAATTCGGCATCCAAGAGCTCAGCACCACGGTGCTGACGTCAACGATCGTCGGTCTGGGCATTGACAGCCGCCTGGCCGGCGGTCGTGGTGAGCGTGAAAAGTTGCGCTACGGCGCGCTTTTCACAATGTTGGCCGGTGCTGTCGTGGGAGCGACGCTGACGAGGTTCTTCGTGGCGCCGGTGATCGCGCTGGCCTCTTGCGTTGTAGCTGCAAGCCTGGTCGTCTTCCGACTACCTGCCCGGAGCGCGACACCGTGACCTCTTCTGACTGCTAGCATCCCGCCATGGCCGAGCCCCGCCAGAACGGCTCCGCCGCCCGCGGTGGACGCCTCGGTACCTTCATTCGAGAATCCGGTTACTTACGCAAGTGGTTGATCCTCGGGGTGGCGATCGGCATCATCGCCGGACTGGGCGCGGTGGTCTTTTTTCTCGCCTTGAAGTACGCGGGTGCATCTCTGCTCGGCTACCTCGGGGACTATCAGCAGCCACAGGCCATCGGCGACGGAGGTGGGTCCGGGTCGCCGGGCTTCAGCAGACCCTGGGCGATTCCAGCCATCGCATTCGGCGGTGCCCTGGCGTCGGCATTCATCGTCGCTAAGTTCGCACCTGAAGCCACGGGCCACGGCACCGACAACGCCATCCAAGCGGTGCACACCGACCCGCGTTCGATCCGTGGCCGCGCGGTGGTGGTCAAGCTAGTGGCCAGTGCTCTGACGATTGGCTCTGGAGGGTCGGGCGGCCGAGAAGGCCCGACCGCGCAGATCTCGGCCGGATTCGGATCACTGCTCACCCGCCGGTTGAATCTGTCCGACGCCGACGGTCGACTGGCTGTGTCGGTGGGCATCGGCTCCGGAATCGGTGCGATCTTCAGCGCACCCCTCGGCGGGGCCGTGCTGGCCGCCTCGATCATCTATCGGGAGGATTTCAATTACAAAGCCCTCGTTCCGGGCTTCATCACCTCTGCCACCGCCTACACCGTCTACGGCTCGATTCTTGGTTTTGCACCCACCTTCGGTTTCGTCGAACCCAATTACCGGTTCAACCCCGCCCAGACTCCCTGGTTCGTGGTCATCGGCATTGCCGCGGCAGCCATCGGCTATCTGTACGCGCGGACGTTCTATGCGACCGTGGCGTTGACCCGCCGACTGCCTGGCGGGGTGGTGATAACACCGGCGATCGGCGGCCTGCTGGTCGGCTTACTGGCCCTGGTGATTCCGCAGGTGCTCGCCAGCGGGTACGGCTGGGCCCAGATTGCTATGACCAGAGATGGGCTGCTGACGATTCCATTGTGGATCGTGGTGGTATTGCCGGTCGCCAAAATCGTGGCGACCTCGCTGTCGATCGGCACCGGCGGCTCCGGCGGCATCTTCGGGCCCGGCATCGTGATTGGCGCTTTCGTGGGTGCGGCGATCTGGCGACTGGCTGATCTCGTTGGCGCACCGGCACTTCCAGATGGCCCGGGTGTGTTTGTGATCGTGGCGATGATGGCCTGCTTCGGCAGCGTGGCGCACGCCCCGCTTGCGGTGATGATCATGGTCGCTGAAATGACCGGATCGTTCTCGGTGGTTCCCGCGGCGATGATCACCGTCGGCATCGCGTACCTCATCATGTCTCGAACGTCGGTATCGATCTATCAAGCCCAATGGCTTAACCGCGACAGCGGCCCGCCGAGCGAGCCGGTAGGCCGACGGTAGCTTCCGTCAGTGATCCGTCGGGGTGGCCGGGCGCTGCGCAACCGTCACGGAAGTGGGGGGCCATCCGTCGGTGCGCAGCGCCCGGTCACTGAGGGGAAGTTAACAACTAACGCGCGCAGGCGCTTACGTCCCAGGCGTTCACTCGGACGTTCTGTGGATAAGTGGCTCAAACCGGCCGTCCTGCCCCGGAACATACGGGCGAACGGCAACCACCGCGCTGGCCGGCAGTGGGCCGTACAGATGCGGGAAGAGCATCGATTCGGGATCGCTGGGAACTCCGGGCTCCCAGCGGACCGGCGCGCCGAGCCGGTCCGGGTCGACGTAGAGCAACACCAGATCAACGCGTCCGGCGAAGAGCCGATTGGCGGGCAGGTGGACCTGGTGTTGCGCCGAGAGATGAACGAACCCCACCTCGGCAAGGGAGTCCGGACACAGTTCGCCCGCCGAACGTGCCTGGTCCCACCCGTCGGTCGAACACAGGTGGACCAGCAACTCCGGGGCCTGGGGCATGGGGCAACCCTGCACCATCGGGCAAGTGCTGCAACACTGGGCCGTGAGACACGACACATCGTTCGGGCGTGGGAACAAGCCCGCAGGATAAAACGTCTGAGACAGTAGACCCATCGCCCACCGGCGGCCGCCGCCGTCACGGGTGCCGAGTGCCTAGGGAGGAGCCCAATGAACGCAACGCTGACCAGCCCCGAATTGACGAGGGCTGACCGCTGCGACCGCTGCGGTGCCGCCGCCCGGGTTCGGGCCAAATTGCCTTCCGGCGCCGAATTGTTGTTCTGCCAGCATCACGCCAAGGAGCACGAGTCCAAATTGATCGAATTGGCGGCCGTGCTGGAAATCAGTTCAGACGACGACTGAGCCGTCGCGTCGCCCGGGCTCGCGGGCGTGTGCGTGGTCGTGAGGAATGCTGGAAGGTCATGACGGACCAGCCGCTGCCCAACCCGAGGCGTCATCACGTATGGCGCATCGCTAAGCGGACATTGTCGAAAAGCTGGGATGACTCGATCTTCTCGGAGTCGGCTCAGGTCGGCTTCTGGTCAGCACTGTCGCTACCGCCCCTTCTCCTCGGGATGCTGGGCAGCCTGGCCTACGTTGCCCCACTCTTCGGACCGGACACCCTGGCCACCATCCAGCGCCAGCTGATTAACACGTCGAACACTTTCTTCTCCAAGAACATCGTCGCCGAACTGATCGAGCCGACGGTCCGCGATATCGTCCAGGGCGCCCGCGGCGAAGTGGTGTCATTAGGTTTCGTGATCAGCCTGTGGGCCGGCTCATCGGCGATCTCAGCGCTGGTGGATTCTGTGGTCGAGGCACATGATCAGACCGCCCTGCGTCATCCGGTCCGGCAGCGGTTCTTCGCCCTCGGTCTCTATGTGGTGATGCTGGTATTCGTCACGGTGGCGGCCCCCCTGCTCGCGCTGGGTCCGCGCAAGATCGGCGAGTATGTTCCGGTCAGCTGGCAGAACGTGCTGCAGTTCGGTTACTACCCCATGCTGGTCCTGGGTTTGGTGGTGGCCGTGACGATCCTCTATCGGGTGTCACTGCCGAAACCGCTGCCGACCCATCGACTGATCGGTGGCGCGATCCTGGCCACAACGGTGTTTGTCGTGGCGACCGGCGGACTGCGAATCTATCTCGAGTACATCACCCGCACCGGATACACCTACGGGGCGTTGGCCACTCCGATCGCGTTCCTTCTGTTCGCGTTCTTCCTCGGTTTCGCGATCATGATGGGGGCCGAGCTCAACGCCGCCATCGAAGATGAATGGCCCGCCCCGACACCCCATTGGCAGCGGTTTCGAACGTGGATGCAGAGCAGAAAGCAACTCACGACTGGGGCCGGTGTACCCGCCGACGTTGCGACAGAGCCGGTAAGCGCCCCCGCCGCTTCGACGGAAGCGGAAAACGCCTCCGTCAGCCCCGTTTAAGGGTCTCGTAGATCCGCTTGCAATCCGGGCACACCGGAGATCCCGGCTTGGCCGATTTGGTCACCGGAAACACCTCGCCACAGAGTGCGACGACGTGGGATCCCATCACCGCACTCTCGACGATCTTGTCCTTCTTGACGTAGTGGAAGACCTTGGGAGTGTCGCTGTCGGTTCCGTCGTCAACGCGTTCTTCGCTGTCGGTGCGCTCGATGGTGTCAGTCCGCATGCCCTCCATTGTGCCTCCTGGGCCGCGATCCCGGTCAGACAGCCGTAAGAAAGACCCCCTCGTTTGAACCGGCCCCGGTGTGGAACAGTGATCCCATGGAGCATGAGCTGGGTTTCGACGACGAAGGCCAGCCCGTGCTGATCACCCGCGCGGCACTGTCCTACGAGGAACAACACCGCCAGCGGGTACGCAAATACCTGAAGATCATGTTCTGGCGCATCCCCGCCTTCCTCGCGGCCGCCGCCGCTTACGGCATCTGGCACAACGGCCTGATCTCTCTGGCAATCCTGGCCGCCTCGATCCCACTGCCGTGGATGGCCGTATTGATCGCCAATGACCGGCCACCTCGGCGGGCTGAGGAACCGCGCCGCTTCCCGGACGCACCCCAGCGCACGGCGTTGTTTCCGCGAGCCGAACAGCCGGCATTGGAGTCCGGGGTCATGCCGACTCCGCAACCACAGGCAGAGCGGTCGCGCGAGGACGGTGCACGGTAGGTCCGTCGCGGGGGCATTCTTAGTAAACCCTCATAACAGGCTTCTGTTTGGCCAGCTCAGAGCGCTGACATTCGACGGTGCACGGGAACTCTCCCCCTCTGCCGGTCGTTGTACGTCCTGACAGTTGGATCCGATCAGGAGGCCACTATGGCAAACACCAGCACTACCCGGTTTGACAGCGACCTGGACGCTCAGGGCCCAGCCGCTGACCTTGTGCGCGTGTATCTGAACGGCATCGGCAAGACCGCACTGCTCAGCGCTGAGGACGAGGTGGACCTCGCCAGGCGCATCGAGGCCGGTCTGTACGCCCAGCACCTGCTGGAGACGCGTAAGCGGATGAGCGATGCCCGCAAACGCGATCTGGCGACGATTGCGCGTGACGGACAGGCGGCGCGCAGCCACCTCTTGGAGGCCAACCTGCGTCTCGTGGTGTCCCTGGCCAAGCGATACACCGGCCGCGGAATGCCGCTGCTTGACCTGATCCAAGAGGGCAACCTGGGTCTGATCAGGGCGATGGAGAAATTCGACTACACCAAGGGATTCAAGTTTTCGACGTACGCGACGTGGTGGATCCGTCAGGCCATCACTCGCGGCATGGCCGACCAGAGTCGCACCATTCGGCTGCCAGTGCACCTCGTTGAGCAGGTCAACAAGCTCTCTCGAATCAAGCGGGAGATGCACCAGACCCTGGGCCGCGAGGCCACCGATGAGGAACTCGCCGAGGAATCGGGCATCCCAGCCGAGAAGATCAACGACCTGCTGAAGCACAGCCGCGATCCGGTAAGCCTGGATATGCCCGTCGGGACCGACGAAGAGGCTTCGCTGGGTGACTTCATCGAGGACTCCGAGGCGATGTCGGCGGAGAACACGGTGATCGCAGAACTGCTGCACACCGATATCCGCCACGTGCTGGCCACGCTCGATGAGCGCGAACGCCAGGTGATTCAGTTGCGCTTCGGCCTCGACGACGGCCAGCCGCGCACCCTTGACCAGATCGGCAAGTCGTTCAACCTGTCCCGGGAGCGGGTCCGCCAGATTGAGCGTGAGGTCATGATCAAGCTGCGCAACGGCGCCAGTGCCGAACGGCTGCGGTCCTACGCCAGCTAGTAGTCCCTTCCCGAGTGTGCCCGCCGGTCTCCCCGGCGGGCACACTGCTTTAGGGACCGGCCCGTCGTCGCAGGTGGGCGGTTAGACTCGCCATGGGACGAAGGGTGGCCTAATGAACGATCTGGTCGATACCACCGAGATGTATCTGCGCACGATTTATGACCTCGAGGAAGAGGGCGTGGTGCCGTTGCGCGCCCGGATCGCCGAACGTCTTGAGCAGAGCGGACCGACAGTCAGCCAGACCGTCGCACGGATGGAACGCGACGGTCTGTTGCGGGTAGCCGGCGATCGGCATCTCGAACTCACCGAGAAGGGCCGGGAACTCGCGACATCGGTGATGCGCAAACACCGACTGGCCGAGCGTCTACTGGTCGACATCATCGGACTGCCCTGGGAGGAGGTGCACGCCGAAGCCTGCCGTTGGGAGCACGTGATGAGCGAGGACGTCGAACGCCGCCTCGTGCAGGTACTGGACAACCCCACGGTCTCACCATTCGGCAACCCGATCCCCGGCCTGACCGCACTGGGTTTTGAGCAGGACCGTGCTGATCACGAACATGCCGGCCACGAACGAGCCCACCGTGGTCGTGAGAACCTGGTGCGCCTCACCGAACTCCCAGCCGGAGACTCGGTGGCGGTGGTGGTCCGCCAACTCAGCGAGCATGTGCAGGGAGATGTCGCGCTTATCGGTCAACTCAAGGAAGCCGGTGTCGTTCCCGACGCCCGGGTGCTGGTGCAGACCAGCACGGACGGCGATGTGACCATCGTGGTCAGTGGACATGAGAATGTCGAACTCCCCCATGAGATGGCCCATGCCGTGAAGGTGGAGAAGGTCTGAGCCCCCAGGTGTGGCCGGCCGGCTACACCGCACGACGTCCGAAGTCGCGCCGCGGCGGCAACTGAACACCCAACCGCTTCGCGAGCCGGTACCCGGTGCCCGCAAGTTCCCGTATCTGCTCAGGTCGCATGCCCGACTGCAGCGCAGTGTCGAGCATGCCCGCCATCCGGTGTTCCGGGTCGCTATGAAGCGCCGCTTCCAGCGACAGCCCGGCCAACGGTCCATCGCCGCGGGCATAAGCCGAAAAAGCAAGCAGCACAAGCACTTCCACTCTCCACGGATCCGGCAGGATACGCGCAAGCACCGCCCACAGCGCCTCGACAATCCCGGCATCAGCGCCGACGGCTAGGGCATACAGCGTGTCCCGCACCGCCACGTCGGTGAGGCCACACGCCAGTACCGCAAGATCGTCATCCCCCGGTTCGACGCCTTCGCCCACGCGGGCCGCTACCGCCATCACGGTCTCGACATCGCGCCGGCCGCACCCGTCGGCATCGGCCTGCCAGTCGGTGTGCCGTAGGGCAGCCCTGGCCTGAATGGGCTCCACGAGACCGGCGGAGCGAACCGGATCGGTAATTGCGATGACAGCCTGCAGGTCGGCTCGGCACCGGTAAAGCCGACGGCCGTCGAGCACCGCGGCGGCGGCAAGCGGTGAGGCGGATGGATCCTCGACTGCCCCCTGGACTCCGCAGCCGTCGACACACCGCCACCTCCCGCCGGTTTCCACCCGATCGACCGCATGGGCGGCGTACAAACCGATGCCGTGGTCGGCCAGTGCATCGGTCAACGCGTCACACAACTGACGGTGATCGGTGTTGCACATCGGACACAGGGCTCCCTCGGCATCCACGATCACCGCGACCACGGTGTCGGCGCCGGAGGTCGCGGCGATCTCGGCAAGGCGGTCGATATTGTCCATGAGATCGGCGGCTAGGTCAGCGCGCATCACCGCCCCCATCCGGCCTGCTTCGAGGGATACCAGGACAAGGGACTTCTCCGGTACGAAGCCGAGAACGGCGGGCAGTGCGGCGATCAAGGCGCCGGGACGGTCGAAACGGAACTTTTTGTGTGCTTTGGTCATGCCCCGACGCTGTCAAGGGCGACCGTCAGCCCCGTGACCTCGACCACACCAAAAGCGGCCCGCTGTGGACTAAAACGCCACTGTGGATCGGTTTAAAGCGGCACCATGAATCGAATGTTCACCCAGTTGTGACACGGTCCGCGTGCGAGATCGCGCAAAGCGGCGTATTTCTTTTCCTCATGGGTTTGATGGGTATGGAATACGACCTCGTCGTCATCGGTTCAGGTCCCGGCGGTCAGAAGGCTGCGATCGCTGCGGCCAAGCTGGGTAAAACGGTTGCCATCATCGAACGGGGCCGCATGCTCGGCGGAGTGTGCGTCAACACCGGCACCATCCCGTCCAAGACGTTGCGTGAGGCCGTCCTTTACCTCACCGGCCTGAATCAGCGGGAGATGTACGGCGCGAGCTACCGGGTCAAGGACCGGATAACCCCGGCCGATCTGCTGGCCCGCACCCAGCACGTGATCGGCAAGGAGGTCGAGGTGGTGCGCAGCCAACTGATGCGCAACGGGGTCGAGCTCTATACCGGCCACGCCCGCTTCGTCGACGAGCACACCATCCGCGTGGAAGATCCCAGCCGGGCCGAGCGGATCACCGTCAGCGGGCGTTACGTCATCATCGCCACCGGAACCACGCCCGCTCGACCCGATGGGGTGGATTTCGACAATGACCGCGTCCTGGACTCCGATCAGATCCTCGAGCTCAAGTCCCTGCCGTCCTCAATGGTCGTCGTGGGGGCCGGCGTGATCGGCATCGAATACGCCTCGATGTTCGCCGCTCTCGGCACCAAGGTCACCGTCGTCGAGAGACGCGATTCGATGCTGGAGTTCTGCGACCAGGAAATCGTTGACTCTCTGCGATTCCACCTGCGCGACCTGGCGGTCACGTTCCGATTCGGCGAGGAGGTCACCGCCGTTGACGTCGGCGCCGCCGGAACCGTCACGACCCTGGCCAGCGGCAAGCAGATCCCGGCGGAGACCGTGATGTACTCGGCCGGCCGGCAGGGCCAGACCGAGGGCCTCGAACTGGACAACGCCGGGCTGGAGGCCGACGGCAGGGGGCGGATCTTCGTCGACGACAAGAGCTACCAGACCAAGGTGGAACACATCTACGCGGTGGGTGACGTCATCGGCTTTCCGGCGCTGGCGGCCACCTCCATGGAGCAGGGCCGGCTGGCCGCCTACCACGCGTTCGGTGAGCCGACGGCGGGTATCCGGACGCTGCAGCCATTCGGCATCTACGCCATCCCCGAAATCTCGTTCGTCGGTGCCACCGAGGTCGAACTCACCAAGGACTCCATCCCCTACGAGGTGGGCGTGTCGCGCTACCGTGAACTGGCCCGGGGTCAGATCGTCGGCGACTCCTACGGGATGCTCAAGCTGCTGGTATCCACCGAGGACCTCACCCTGCTCGGGGTGCACATTTTCGGCACCAACGCCACCGAGCTGGTGCACATCGGACAAGCCGTGATGGGCTGTGGCGGCACAGTGGAATACCTGGTCGACGCGGTGTTCAATTACCCCACGTTCTCCGAGGCCTACAAGGTGGCCGCACTCGACGTGATGAATAAAATGCGGGCGCTGTCCCACTTTCGGGATTAGCCCCTGGCGGGACCGGTTCGTGTGCGAGGAACGCGCGGAGCCTCCGGCGCGTTGGACAGCGTAGGTGTGACGGAGAAGCTGTATACCAAGAGGTGCGGCGGACAAAGGGAGGAGCGACCCATGGCTGATGAACCCGGCAACGACTACCGTCCCGAACGGATATACGAACTCGAAGTCCCCGCCCCGCAGCTGTCGTCCTCCGATGGCCGGGGACCGGTGCTCATTCATGCTCTCGAAGGATTTTCCGACGCCGGCCATGCCATTCGGCTGGCCGCGGCCCACCTCAGGGACGCGCTGGACACCGAACTCGTCGCCTCATTCGCCATCGATGACCTGCTGGACTACCGGTCGCGTCGGCCGATGATGACCTTCAAGACCGATCACTTCACCGCCTACGAGGAACCGCAACTCAACCTCTATGCGCTCCGCGACAGCCTCGGTACTCCGTTTCTCCTGCTGGCCGGTCTGGAGCCCGATCTGCAGTGGGAGCGGTTCGTGGCCGCAGTGCGACTGCTCGCCGAACGACTCGGAGTCCGCCAGACGATCGGCCTGGGCACCATCCCGATGGCGGTGCCGCACACCCGGCCGGTGACGATGACCGCACACTCCACCAATCGCGAACTGATCGCGGATTTCCAGCCCTGGATCGGTGAGGTTCAGGTGCCCAGCAGCGCGTCCAACCTGCTCGAGTACCGGATGGCCCAGCATGGGCATGACGCGGTGGGCTTCACCGTCCACGTCCCGCACTACCTGGCCCAGACCGACTATCCGGCCGCAGCCGAGGCGTTGCTCGAACAGGTCTCCAAATCCGCGTCCCTGGAATTGCCACTCGATGCCCTGACCGAGGCTGGCACAGCCGTCCGCACCAAGATCGACGACCAGGTCGCGGCCTCCCCCGAGGTCGCCCAGGTGGTCGACGCCCTCGAGCATCAGTACGACGCATTCGTCGCGGCTCAGGAGAACCGGTCGCTATTGGCCCGCGATGAGGATCTGCCTAGCGGAGATGAACTGGGCGCGGAGTTCGAGCGTTTCCTGGCTCAGCGCGATGAGGACCTCAGGGACGGTTTGACCGACGACGGCAACTGAGGCGCCGCCGGTCCACTGGCCTGGGCCTAGTGGGCGTTGTCGACCTCACGGTGGGCGCGCAGTGCCTCGATTTCCCGCTCAAAGTCATCGGCTGAGGTGAACGAGCGGTACACCGAGGCGAACCTCAGATAGGCCACCTCATCAAGCTCGCGAAGTGGACCCAGGATGGCCAATCCGACCTCATTGCTGGGAACCTCGGGAGACCCGGCGGCGCGAACGGCGTCCTCGACCTGCTGGGCCAGGAGATTGAGTGCGTCATCGTCGACGTCTCGGCCCTGGCAGGCCCGCCGGACACCGCTGATCACCTTCTCGCGACTAAACGGTTCGGTTACCCCGCTGCGCTTGACCACGGCCAGCACGGCGGTTTCAACGGTGGTGAACCTTCGACCGCATTCCGGGCACGAACGGCGGCGGCGGATCGCCTGCCCTTCGTCGGCCTCGCGGGAGTCCACCACCCGGGAATCGGGATGGCGACAGAACGGACAGTGCATGACCGCTCCTCTCCTTCCGCAATACGCCGACACACGAGTCGAGCATGAGCGTACTCCCGTGGCGGTCACCCAATCGGAGCGATGAGCGTCTGACCGGCATCAACCGCAGCCGAATCAAGCTTGTTCAGATCCCGGATGCGTTCGGCGATCTGCACGGCCGATGCCCCCGGTGCCACCCGCGCAGCCAGTTGCTGCAGAGTTTCGCCAGCTTGAACCTGAACCACGGCCAACTGGTCCGGAGTGGGCGCCGATGCCGCTGAACGGTCACCACTGAGGTGAGCCAGGGAACCCAGCCAGAGGGTGATCAATGCGGCAACGCCGGCCAGGGAGATGGTGACGGCGGTGCTCACCGGCCGACGGGTATGGGATGCATGTGAGACTGCGACACCGGTACCTCGATAGCGCAGCGGGGCCACCGAAGGCCGGGCCGGCGTGGGCCGGTAGGAGCGGGGACGCACCGGCGCGGCGGAAGTTCGCCGCACGCTCGGGCCGGGCCGCGGGCACTCCGCGAACCACTCCACCAACTGCCGATCATCGATGACTGTCATGCTGACCCCTTCCGCAATTATTCGCTCTGATGTTCGAACTATACTCGATCATGTGTTCGATTTCCGAACATTTGAGCGAGCGTGTCGAACGATAGAACAGGGCACCGACAAGTTCGGATCCCGGCGTCGGGCACCTCGACGGCGGTGTGATCCGTTCGAACAGAAGATTCGAACGTCTCGCGCGACACGCTCGAACACATGTTTGATAACCGGTGGGATTCGGGCTAGATTGGCGGCCATGAAAGACACCACTGAAACACCGGACGCCGCCCCCGTGCGACGCGGCGCAACAGGTCTGACCGAACGTCAGCGGACCATTCTCGACGTCATCCGGACGTCGGTCACCAGTCGGGGCTACCCGCCCAGCATCCGGGAGATTGGCGACGCCGTCGGGCTCACGTCCACCTCATCGGTCGCCCACCAGCTGCGCACCCTGGAGCGCAAGGGCTACCTACGACGGGATCCCAACCGTCCGCGCGCCGTCGACGTCAGAGGCGGCGAAGACTCCGCTCCCCAGGTGACCACGGATATGGCCGGTTCCGACGTGCTGCCGGAACCCACCTATGTGCCGGTGCTCGGCCGTATCGCGGCCGGCGGGCCGATCCTGGCCGAGGAAGCCGTCGAGGACGTCTTCCCGTTGCCCCGTGAACTCGTCGGAGAAGGCTCGCTGTTCCTGCTCAAGGTGGTCGGTGAGTCGATGATTGACGCCGCGATCTGTGACGGCGACTGGGTTGTGATCCGGCAGCAGAACGTCGCCGATAACGGCGATATCGTCGCTGCGATGATCGACGGCGAAGCCACCGTCAAAACCTTCAAGCGGACTGCCGGCCAGGTGTGGCTGATGCCGCACAACCCGGCATTCGACCCGATCCCCGGTAACGAAGCCGCCATCCTGGGCAAGGTCGTCACCGTCATCCGAAAGGTCTAGCGGAGAGCAACCGCGCTGCCGGCGAGATC
>JBAXIA010000066.1:0-15910 GCA_037138615.1 Mycobacteriaceae bacterium
ACGTCGACGCCCCCGGTCACGCGGACTACATCAAGAACATGATCACCGGTGCCGCCCAGATGGACGGCGCGATCCTGGTGGTCGCCGCGACCGACGGCCCGATGCCGCAGACGCGTGAGCACGTGCTGCTGGCTCGTCAGGTCGGTGTGCCCTACATCCTGGTGGCGCTGAACAAGGCTGACATGGTCGACGACGAAGAGCTGCTGGAGCTAGTCGAGCTGGAGGTCCGCGAACTGCTGGCCGCCCAGGAGTTCGACGAGGACGCCCCGGTGATCCGGGTGTCGGCCCTGAAGGCACTCGAGGGTGACGCGAAGTGGGTCAAGAGCGTCGAGGACCTCATGGATGCGGTTGACGAGTCCGTTCCGGACCCGGTCCGCGACACCGACAAGCCCTTCCTGATGCCCGTCGAAGACGTCTTCACGATCACCGGTCGCGGCACCGTGGTGACCGGTCGTGTCGAGCGCGGCGTGATCAACGTCAACGAGGAAGTGGAGATCGTCGGCATCAAGCCGACCACCACCAAGACCACGGTCACCGGTGTGGAGATGTTCCGCAAGCTGCTCGATCAGGGTCAGGCCGGCGACAACGTCGGTCTTCTGGTCCGCGGCATCAAGCGCGAGGACGTCGAGCGCGGTCAGGTTGTTGTTAAGCCTGGCACCACCACTCCGCACACCGAGTTCGATGGAAGCGTCTACATCTTGAGCAAGGATGAGGGCGGGCGGCACACGCCGTTCTTCAACAACTACCGTCCGCAGTTCTACTTCCGTACCACCGACGTGACCGGTGTGGTCACGCTTCCGGAGGGTACGGAGATGGTCATGCCCGGTGACAACACCGATATCTCGGTGAAGCTGATCCAGCCGGTCGCCATGGATGAGGGTCTGCGTTTCGCTATCCGCGAAGGCGGCCGCACCGTCGGAGCCGGACGGGTTACCAAAATCACCAAGTGATCTGACCTGCTACGAAGCGGCGCCCGTCGAAAAGACGGGCGCCGCTTTCATTTGCTGACGTGCTAGAATCGGGTATTCGCGCGGCGATTGCCCGCAGTTTTTTTAAGCTAAATTCGGACACTGAACGGGAGGCTCGCGTGGACACGAATGTGACTGACTCCTACGAGCCCGCCGAGTTCTATCAGCCGGTGGAACTGCCGGAGTCCGAAGATCAAACCCAGGTAGCGGCACCCGCGGTGCCCTGGTGGCGGCGCAAGGCCGTGCTTGCCGGATCCGCACTCGTCGCCACCCTGGCGATGATCGGGGCACTGGTGCTGGCGTTCTCCGGCACCTCGAACAAGCAGCAGGCCGCGATCAAACCCCGCATTGAACCGTCATACGAGGCCCCGCCGCCCAGCACGGCGTCGGCGGCGCCCGAGAGCCTCTCAGGTGGGTTGTTGGGCAGCAATTCGGCGACCAGCGCCAGCTACGACACCGGCAGCAGCTCGGCCGGTGGTTTTTCAGCGCCGGGACCGGCCCTCCAGCTTCCTGCGGTGCCGGCCTTCCCCGCAGCCGCGCCCATTGATTGGGCTTCGCTGATCAACCCCTTTATTGAAGCTCAGGTCAACGCGCAATCGGCCAATATCGCCAGTTCCGTTGCCGGCTGGTCGGTGGGCGCGGCCGTAGGCCTGGTGAACTCCGCAGCGCTTGTCCTGGGTGACCTGATCCTGTTCGCGGCGTACACGAACAACAACGGACCGGCCATCCTGACCCAGCTTGCGGCGTCCTTGCCGGCGGCGCCCGCCGCGGCCGCGGCGCTACAGTCCGCGGTGGCGAATCTTCCGCAACTCCCGCCGCCGCCCGACTTCACCGGATTGGCCGCGGCGTTCGCCGCGGCGCCGGTTCTGCCGTCGCTGGCTCTGCCCGGCGTTCCGCAACTACCCGCCATCCAGTTACCGGCAGGCCTGCCGCCGCTGCCGACGCCGGAGCAGGTATTGGGTCTTGCCTCGCTGCCCGCCCTCGGGTTGCCCGCGCTTCCGGCTCTGCCTCCGATCGGTCTGCCACAGCTGCCGCCGCCACCGGATCTGTCTTTCCTATTCTTCCTGCCTCCGATCGGGCTGCCGTCGATCGGCTTCCCGTCGATAGGCCTGCCGTCGATCGGCCTGCCGAGTATCACCAGGATGCTCGGTCTGCCCTTCTGATCCGGCTTACGCCGTCCTGATCCGGCTGCACGAGACCCAATCCCGTTGTGCGCCAAGAGGCGAGCATCACCATCTCGCAGCGGTTGCAGGAACTCAAGACCGCCCTTGCTAGCCTGATCCGGGGTAACGGAGAGGATTGTTGGTGGCCGCATCGCAGGGCGCTTTGGATGGACGCGTCGCATTCGTGACCGGGGCCGCCCGCGGCCAGGGCCGCGCCTACGCCGTGCGACTTGCCAGCGAGGGCGCCGACGTTATCATCAGCGATATCTGCGCGCCGGTCTCCGACACGATTCCCTATGTCGGCGCCACACCCGAGGATCTGGCCGAGACCGTAAGACTCATTGAGTCCGAAGGCCGCAAAGCACTGGCGCGAACGGTCGACATTCGTGATGACGCGGCGGTGCGACAGTTGGTCGCCGACGGCGTTGAACAGTTCGGCCGCCTGGACATCCTGGTAGCCAATGCCGGCGTCCTGAGTTGGGGCAGGGTCTGGGAGCTGACCGACGAGCAGTGGAACTCCGTCATCGACACCAACCTGACCGGCACCTGGCGGACGCTGCGGGCAGTCATTCCGGCGATGATCGCGGCCGGCAACGGAGGCTCGATCATCATCGTCAGCTCGGCGGCCGGCGTGAAGGCGACTCCGGGTAATGGCCATTACGCGGCGTCCAAACACGGCCTCACCGCGTTGACGAATACGCTCGCAATGGAATTGGGGGAGTACAGCATTCGGGTGAATTCCATTCACCCGTACTCGATCGCGACCCCGATGATCCAGAACGACGCGATGATGAAAATCTTCGCCGCACACCCGAGCTACCTCAACGCCTTTGCTCCGATGCCGTATCAGCCGCTGGCCAAGGATTCCAAGAAGGCCAAGCGCCAGGACTTCATGTCGGCTGAGGAGTCCGCCGAGGTGGTGGCGTGGCTTGCCGGCGACAACTCTGGTGTGCTGTCGGGCTCGCAGATCGTGGTGGACCGCGGGGTTATGAAGTACTGAGCGTTATGAAGTACTGAGCGTTATGAAGTACTGAGCTAACCGGGCAGCACCAGCACCGGAACCGGGCTGTGCCGCAGGATCTTGGTTCCGCGCGATCCGAGGAACACTCGCGCGACCTCGCCGCGGGGTGACGTTCCCAGCACCAGGATTTCGCCTTCCTGCCACTCGGCGTCATCGAGTGCCTGATCCCAGCCGTTGCCGCTGACCACGGCCAACTCGACGTCATCGCCCACCACACCATCGGTGCGCAACTCGGTCAACATCGTGTTCGCCTGCTCCTCCCAGGCCGCCAGGATCGAGTCCTCGGCGTGCAGGCCGACCTCCGGCGGATACATGGTCCGGCCGCGGACGGCGAAGGTGATGATCCGCAGTGGCACCTTGAGAAGTTCGGCAAGCGCATGGGTGCGCTTCACCACGTCTACCGATCCGGGCGTTCCGGGGTAGCCGCACGTGATGCGGGTCAGCTTGCCGGTGCGGGGCTCACGGTAGCCCCGCGGTGCGATCGCGACCGGGATGGGTGAGGAATGCAGCAGGCGATCGGCGGTGGATCCGACCACGACCTGACCAAGTTGCCCGTTCGCTGATGACCCCAGCACCAGCAGATCTGCGTCGAGTTCGGTGACCACTTCGACCAGGCCGCCGGATACCGATCGATGGGCATGGCTGTGGTAGCGCACGTCCACCCGATACCGCAGCGCGTCCAGATAGCGACTGGCTTCTCTAGCCGAGTCGGCCGCGAGTTGATCCGCCCACGCGGCGTACTCGGCGTCCACCCGGGCCGGCGACGGCGTCGTCCACGGTTTGGGCACGATGGTCGTCACGGTCAGTGAGGTGTCCAATGTTCTCGCCGCACCCACCGCAAGGTTCAACGGTGCGGTGCCACTCTTGCCGGCCAGGTAGCCGACGACGACCGTCACTGTGTGTTCCCGGGCAGTTCGGCAATCGCACCGACGCTGCCCTGGTTCAGTGCACTGTGATGACGGCCCCAGAGGAAATAGAACGCCAGCACCACCGACACCCAGGCCGCGAAGGCCAACCAGGTGTACCAGTGCAGGCTGGCCAGGATGTAGAAGCAGGCCAGTACGGACAGCACCGGGGTGACCGGATAGCCGGGAACCTTGAACCCGCGCGGCAGGTCGGGTTCGCGGCGGCGGAGGATGATCACCGCTACTGAAACCGTGATGAAAGCGACCAGTGTGCCGATCGAAACCATATCGGCGAGGTTGTCCAGCGGTACCAGACCGGCCAGCAGGCCGACCACCGTCGCGACGATTACGGTATTGTTCACCGGCGTCATACGGCGCGGGTTGACCTTGGCGAACATCGATGGCAGCAGGCCGTCGCGGCCGATCGCGAACAGGATCCGAGTCGACCCGTACAACGTCACCAGGGTCACCGAGAATATCGAGATGACCGCACCGGCCGCCAGCACGGTTCCCCAGTAGTTCGTCCCGGTGACGTTATCGAGGATGGTGGCCAGGCCGGCCTTTTGGCCGCCGAACTCGTCCCACTGTTGCGCCCCGAGAGCGGCAAACGTGACCAGGATGTACACCGCACTGACGGTCAGCAGTGCGGCGATGAGCGCGCGCGGCATGGTCCGCTGCGGATCCTTGACTTCATCGCCGGCGGTGGACACCGCATCCAGGCCGATATAGGAGAAGAAGATCGTGCCTGCAGCCGAGCCGATACCGGCGACACCGAAGGGTGCGAAGTTTGCGAAATGGTCAGCGTCGAAGGCCGTGAAGGCAATGACGGCGAACATCACCAGAACGCCGAGTTTGATGATCACCATGACGGTGTTCACCGTCGCCGACTCGCTCGCCCCGCGGATGAGTAATAGCGCGCACAAGGTCACGAGAATAGCTGCGGGGATGTTGAAGATGCCTGGCGAGGAGTCCCATGGTGCCGCTGAAAGTGCTTGCGGCAGTGAGTATCCGAAAAAGTTGTCCAGGAGTTTATTGACATATTGACTCCACCCGACTGCTACTGCGGCAGTGGAGACCACGTATTCGAGAAGTAGGCATGCGGCCACACCCATTGCCACGACTTCGCCCAAGGTGGTGTAGGCGTAGGAGTACGTCGACCCTGAAACCGGAACCGCGGAGGCCAATTCGGCGTAACAGATCGCCGCCAGCCCGGCGGCGATACCGGCGATGATGAACGACACGATGACGCCCGGCCCGGCCTGTGGGACGGCTTCGGACAGCACGAAGAAGATGCCGGTGCCGACCGTGGAGCCTATGCCGAACATCGCGAGCTGGAAGGTGCCGATGGAACGTTTGAGGTTCTCGGAAGCGCCGTGTGCCACGGGCGCGTTGATCAGCGGCCGTCGGCGCAGCATCTGCTCCACGAGAGATATCGGTGGTGCCGTCATAGGTGCCTCCTGGGTAGGCGAATTCGCCGATTATGCCTGCCCTGGTCAATTCGCGCAGGGTAGTCATCGTGTACAAACACGCTGTGGGCAATAGCGGCATCGTCATCGTCGGGGGCGGACTGGCGGCGGCCCGGACCGCCGAGCAGTTGCGCAAGTCGGAGTACGACGGCCCGATCACCATCGTCAGTGATGAAGTGCATCTGCCCTATGACCGGCCGCCGCTGTCCAAGGACGTGCTGCAGGACCAGCTCAAAGGTTTTGCGGATGTGGCGCTCAAGCCGGCTGAGTACTACACCGAGAACGACATCACCCTGCGGCTGGGCAGCCCTGCGCAGTCGGTTGATATCGCCGGTAAAACTGTCACCCTGGCCGATGGTGCCTCACTGGGCTATGACGAACTCGTCATCGCCACCGGACTGGTTCCCAAACGCATCCCCTCGATTCCGGAGCTGCACGGTATCTGGGTGTTGCGAACCTTCGATGAGGCGCTGGCGCTGCGGCACTACGCCGGCACAGCCCGGCGGGCGGTGATCATCGGGGCCGGTTTCATCGGCTGCGAGGTCGCCGCGAGCCTGCGCAAGCTCGGTGTTGCGGTGGTGCTCGTCGAGCCGCAACCGACACCGCTGGCCGCGGTCCTCGGTGAACAGGTGGGGCAGTTGGTGGCCCGGTTGCACCGCGGCGAAGGTGTCGACGTTCGCACCGGCGTTGGCGTGGCCGAGGTTCGTGGCGATGCCGGCCATGTGAGCACGGTCGAGCTGAGCGACGGCACCGTCCTGCAGGCGGACCTGGTGGTGATCGGCATCGGTTCCAGGCCGGCCACCGACTGGCTTGCAGGCAGCGGGATCAACCTCGCCGACTCCGACAAGGCAGTGCTCTGCGACGAGGTGGGCCGCACCAGCGCGCCACACGTGTGGGCACTGGGCGATCTCTCCTCGTGGCGCGACGCCACCGGCCACCACGCCCGTGTGGAGCACTGGAGCAATGTCGCCGAGCAGGCCCGCATCCTGGTGCCGTGCATGCTCGGACTCGAGCCGCCGACCGTGACAGTGGTGCCGTATTTCTGGAGCGACCAGTACGACGTGAAGATCCAGTGCCTTGGCGAACCCGAAGCGAACGACATCGTGCATATCGTCGCCGACGACGGACGCAAGTTCCTGGCGTACTACGAGCGCGATGGCGTGCTGGCGGGTGTGGTTGGTGGCGGTATGCCAGGCAAGGTGATGAAATCCCGGGCCAAGATCGCCGCTGGCGTGCCGATCAGTGACGTTCTCGACTGAGTTCCGATCTAGGGCAGCCCGGCGGCGACGGCATCGAAGGCGTCGCCGAGCGCCTGTCGCAGTGACACAGATTCATGGGCGAGCCAGTACTCATGCGCCGACAGGGCAACTCCAAGCATGAGCCAGGCCACGGTCTGCGGTTTCAGGTCCTGCGGCCGGGCACCGGTCCGTCGGGCCACGAAGTCGGCGACCACGGCCCGCCATCCCGCATACATGGTCATCGAGTAGGCCTGAAGTTCTGCGCTCTGCAGGATCACCCGCATGCGTTGGCGGTGATGCGCGGTCCCGGACTCATCGAAGGTGTTGAAGTCCAGCAGTGCCGCGCGCAGTGTCGAACCGATCGGGGCGGCCGGATCCGTAGCATCCAGCAGTGCCGCAAAATGCTCGAGATAGGCGTCGAAGTCGCCCCACGGGATCGCATTCTTGGAGGAGTAGTACCGGAACAGTGTGCGCCGCGCGATCCCGGAGGCCAGTGCCACGTCTTCGACGCTGACCTCGCTGAAACCGTAGGTGTCGAACAGGTCTACCGCGATATCGGCGATGCGGCCCGGCGTGGTTGAGCGGCGGCGTCCCACCCGAACCGGGGCCTGGCTGTTCTCCATCAGCTAACCCCCTTCCGTTTCGGCACTTGATGCCATATTCTGTCGGACAAGTCGCCGGAATGTCGACGAATCGGGCTGAGAACAGACGAGGAAGGTCCCCCTATGGAGCCGAGTAGCAACGAAATCGGAACCGAGACCGAGCTGGTAACCGAGGCCCTCGTCGAAGAGGTGTCCATCGACGGGATGTGCGGGGTCTACTGACCGTGCCCGCCCACGCAGTGGGCGACAACCCTGCGAGTCCGCCAGCTTTCGACTCCTCGCTGAGCTGGCGGCTGCACCCCCAGGTGGCGGTGCGCCCCGAGCCGTTCGGGGCGCTGCTCTACCACTTCGGCACCCGCAAGCTGTCGTTCCTCAAAAACCGAACTATCCTGGCCGTCGTCGAGTCGCTCGACGATCACCCAGATGTTTCCTCGGCACTTGTGGCCGCCGGTGTGGACCACGACCAGGAGGCACCGTATCTGCACGCCCTGAGCGTGCTTGCGGCCTCGAATATGTTGGTCCGTAAGGAATCCTCATGACATCTGTCGCGCCGGTCCCGCGGCTCATCGAACAGTTCGAGCAGGGTCTCGACGCGCCGATCTGTCTCACCTGGGAACTCACCTATGCGTGCAACCTGGCCTGTGTGCACTGTCTGTCCTCATCGGGAAAGCGCGATCCCCGCGAGCTGTCGACAGAACAGTGCAAGGCGATCATCGACGAACTCGAGCGCATGCAGGTGTTCTACGTCAACATCGGTGGCGGGGAACCCACCGTGCGGCCGGACTTCTGGGAACTCGTCGACTACGCCACCGAGCACCACGTTGGAGTGAAGTTCTCCACCAATGGGGTCCGCATCACCGCCGAGGTCGCCGAACGTCTCGCGGCCAGCGACTACGTCGACGTGCAGATCTCGCTGGATGGCGCGACCGCCGAGGTCAACGATGCGGTGCGGGGTGCCGGTTCGTTCGTTATGGCGATCCGCGCGCTGGAGACCCTCGCCGAGGCTGGCTTTACCGATGCCAAGATTTGGGAAGTGGTGACCCGCCACAACGTCGGACAACTCGACGACTTCAAAGCCCTTGCCGATCAATACGGTGCCACACTGCGGATCACCCGGCTGCGCCCGTCGGGCCGGGGCGCGGACGTCTGGGATGAGTTGCACCCGACTGCTGAACAACAGGTGGAGCTCTACAACTGGCTGGTGGCCAAGGGAGATCGCGTGTTGACCGGCGATTCCTTCTTTCATCTTTCTGGTTTGGGGGAGCCCGGTGCACTGGCCGGGCTGAACATGTGCGGTGCCGGCCGGGTGGTCTGCCTGATCGACCCCATCGGCGATGTGTACGCGTGCCCGTTCGCGATTCATGACCGCTTCCTGGCCGGAAATATACTGTCCGACTCCGGCTCTGGTAGTGCGCAGGGCTTTGACAACGTCTGGAAGAACTCGGCGTTGTTCACCGAACTGCGCAAGCCGCAGTCAGCCGGAGCCTGCGGCAGTTGCGGACACTATGACGCCTGCCGCGGCGGTTGTATGGCGGCGAAGTTCTTCACCGGTCTGCCTCTCGATGGCCCGGATCCGGAGTGTGTGGAAGGCTACGGTGCACTCGGACTGGCTGGCGACCGGGACAAGCCGCGCCCCCGCGACGATCACTCGCGCGGTAAGCCGGTCATGTTGACCCTGGAGCGGCCGCCGGCCAAACCCTGCAATGAAAGCCCGGTGTAGTCATGGCACGTGATAGGTGGTTCGAAACCGTAGCCATCGCCCAGGAGCGCGCGCAGAAACGTCTGCCCAAAGCCGTCTACTCGGCCCTGCTGGCCGGTAGCGAAAAGGGCCTGACCTACTCCGACAACGTCGAGGCGTTCGCCGAACTCGGTTTCCAGCCCCATGTCATCGGCGCTACTGAGTCCCGTGATCTGTCGACGACCGTTATGGGCCAGGAGATCTCACTGCCGGTGGTGATTTCCCCGACCGGTGTTCAGGCGGTTCACCCCGATGGCGAGGTGGCCGTTGCGCGCGCTGCCGCGGCGCGGGGCACCGCGATGGGACTGTCGTCTTTTGCGAGCAAGCCGATCGAAGAGGTCGTCGCGGTTAATCCCAAGACCTTCTTCCAGATCTACTGGCTCGGTGGCCGCGACGCGATCGCCGAGCGCGCCGAGCGTGCCCGTGCCGCCGGTGCGGTGGGCCTGATCGCGACCACCGATTGGAGCTTCTCGCACGGACGGGACTGGGGTAGCCCGAAGATCCCCGAGAAGATGGACATGCTGACCGCGGTCAAGATGTCGCCGCAGGGCATGGTCCGTCCCTCATGGTTCCTGGAATGGGCCAAGACCTTCCGGCCGCCGACACTGACCGCGCCCAACCAGGGTCCCCGTGGTGAGAATGGTCCGCCATTCTTCGCGGCCTACGGCGAGTGGATGGGTACGCCACCGCCCACCTGGGAGGACATCGCCTGGTTGCGTGAATTCTGGGGTGGGCCGTTCATGCTCAAGGGAGTGATGCGGGTCGACGACGCCAAACGCGCAGTAGACGCCGGCGTCACGGCCATCTCGGTCTCCAACCACGGTGGCAACAATCTGGACGGCACCCCGGCCACCATCCGGGCGCTGCCCGCAATTGCCGACGCCGTGGGTAGTCAAATCGAGGTGCTACTCGACGGCGGTATCCGGCGCGGGAGTGACGTTGTCAAGGCGCTCGCCCTGGGAGCGCGCGCCGTGATGATCGGGCGCGCCTATCTGTGGGGCCTGGCCGCCAACGGGCAGGCGGGCGTGGAGAACGTCCTTGACATCCTGCACGGCGGAATCGACTCAGCCCTGCGTGGTTTGGGCAAGTCATCGGTACACGACCTGAGCCGTGAAGACGTGCTGATGCAACCGGGATTTTCCCGGGGTATGGGTGGCTCCTGCTAATCCGCGGTATCGCGCCGGGCCTGCGGAATCTGGGTTATCGTCGGCGTAAAAGCTGGGTCCCATTCCAAGGAGAACACCATGGCCGTGTACGCAACCCCGGGATCGCCCGGTTCGTTGATGTCTTTCCAGAGCCGGTATGACAATTTCATCGGTGGTCAGTGGGTCCCGCCGGTCGATGGTCAGTACTTCGAGGTTCCTTCGCCGGTGACGGGGCTGTCGTTCTGCGAGGTGGCCCGGTCCACGGCGGCCGATATCGAGTTGGCATTGGATGCCGCCCACGCCGCGGCCCCGGCCTGGGGTAAGTCCTCAGTGGCCTCCCGGGCGGTGATCCTGAACAAGATCGCTGACCGTATCGAGGAGAACCTGGAAAAGATCGCGCTCGCCGAGTCGTGGGATAACGGCAAGCCGATACGCGAGACGCTCAACGCCGACATTCCCTTGGCGGTGGATCACTTCCGGTATTTCGCCGGGGCGATCCGCGCCCAGGAGGGCTCGTTGAGCGAGATCGATGATGACACCGTGGCCTATCACTTCCATGAGCCGCTCGGCGTCGTCGGCCAGATCATTCCGTGGAACTTCCCGATCCTGATGGCGGTGTGGAAGCTCGCACCGGCGTTGGCCGCCGGTAACGCGGTGGTGCTCAAGCCCGCTGAGCAGACCCCGGCTTCGATCATGTATCTCATGTCGTTGATCGCTGATCTGCTGCCCGACGGTGTGATCAACGTGGTCAACGGTTTCGGTGTGGAGGCCGGTAAGCCGCTGGCGTCCAGTAATCGCATCGCCAAGATCGCGTTCACCGGTGAGACCACCACCGGCCGGCTGATCATGCAGTACGCCTCCCAGAACCTGATCCCAGTCACGTTGGAGTTGGGCGGCAAGAGTCCCAACATCTTCTTCTCTGATGTGCTGGCCGCCAATGACGATTTCCAGGACAAGGCACTGGAGGGGTTCACCATGTTCGCCCTCAACCAGGGCGAGGTGTGCACCTGTCCGTCGCGGTCGCTGATCCAGTCCGATATCTACGACGAGTTCCTGGCGATGGCGGCGATTCGCACCAAGGCGGTACGCCAGGGCCATCCCCTGGATACCGAGACCATGGTCGGTGCGCAGGCCTCCAACGACCAGTTAGAGAAAATTCTGTCCTATATCGAGATCGGCAAGAGCGAAGGCGCCCGGGTGATCACCGGTGGCGAGCGCGCCGATCTGGGCGGCGAACTCTCCGGCGGCTACTACGTACAGCCCACGATCTTCGCCGGGGACAACTCAATGCGGATCTTCCAGGAGGAGATCTTCGGCCCGGTGGTGTCGGTGACCTCGTTCACCGACTACGACAACGCCATCAGCATCGCCAACGACACCCTGTACGGCCTCGGCGCCGGAGTGTGGAGCCGAGACGGTAACGTCGCCTACCGCGCCGGACGTGATATCAAAGCCGGCCGGGTGTGGACCAACTGCTACCACATGTATCCCGCGCATGCGGCCTTCGGCGGCTACAAGCAGTCCGGTATCGGCCGCGAGAACCACAAGATGATGCTCGATCACTATCAGCAGACAAAGAACCTGCTTGTCTCCTACAGCAACAAAGCACAGGGCTTCTTCTGAGGCTCACGGAGCATGGGTGAACGGCGGCAGCTGGGTAGCTTGACGCCGAAACATCTGGGCGCAAGCGAACCGGTCTTAATCGTTCCCGTTGGCTCGACCGAGCAGCACGGTCCGCATCTGCCGCTGGATACCGACACCCGCATTGCAGTCGCGGTCGCCGCCGCGTCAGCTGCACAGCTCGGTGGGAACTTTCTGGTGGCACCCGCCATTTGCTATGGCGCCTCCGGCGAACATCAGGGTTTCGCCGGAACGATCTCCCTCGGCACCGAGGTCCTTAACAGAGTGCTCATCGAGTACGGCCGCTCGGCATGCGACTGGGCGCACCGGATCGTGTTCGTCAACGGACACGGCGGCAACACCGATGCGCTGCGGTCCGCAGTTGCAGCGCTGCGGAGCGAGAATCGGGATGTGGCGTGGTGCAGCTGCTCGGCCACCGGTGCCGACGCCCACGCCGGCCACATGGAAACCTCAGTGCTGCTGCATCTTTCTCCCGAGATCGTGCTGACCCAGGAATTGGCACCGGGAAACACCGAGCCGCTTGCTGACCTGATGCCCCGGATACGCGAGGGCGGCGTGGCCGCGGTGAGCGAGTCGGGTGTACTCGGCGATCCGACGACAGCCACTGCGGCTGCGGGGGAGCGCATCTTCTCCGATATGGTCGCCGACTGCTGTGCTCGAGTGCGACGGTGGGGTCCGCGTCCCGACGGGATGCTCACGTGACCGACGTCCTGATTGTCGGCGCGGGAAGTGCCGGATCAGTTCTCGCCGAGCGGCTCTCAGCCGATCCGGATTGCCGGGTGACGGTGGTCGAAGCGGGTCCTGGTCTGCGTGATCCGGCCGTGCTGTCGCTGATCGGCGATGCGACGGTACTGCCGATCGGGCCGGGCAGTCCGGTGGCTCGCAGATATCGCGCCGAACTGACCGATGATCCCGTGCAGGAAACCGAGCTGGCACGCGGCGTGTGCCTGGGTGGTTCAGGCGCGGTCAACGGCGGGTACTTCTGCCGCGGGCTTCCGGCCGATTTCGACGACCCGCTCCCCGGATGGTCGTGGGCGGATGTCGACGAGCACTACCGCGCGATCGAGACCGATCTCGACTTTCCGGACTTCGGCGGCACGGGACCAATCCTGGTCAGCCGGGTTCGTGAATTCAGTTCCAGTACAGCGGCATTCATCGCCGCCACACAGCAGGCCGGCTTTTCCTGGCTACCAGACCTCAATGCGGCCGGGACCGGTGTGGGCGCCGTGCCACTCAACATCCATGACGGCGTGCGTATCGGCCCCGGTACTGCATTTCTCGCCCCGTCATTGGCCAGAAGCAACCTGACGGTGCTGACCGATACCAGGGTCACCCGGGTCCGCACGTCGGGTAGCCGGGTGGCCGGTGTCGACGCCGTCGGAGCGCGAGGGCCGGTGATACTGGATGCCGACCGGGTAGTGCTGTCGGCGGGCGCCATCGGAACCGCGCACCTACTCATGCTCTCCGGCATCGGGCCGGCTGATGAGTTGGCGGCACAGGGCATCGGCGTCATCTCGGATCTACCGGTAGGTCGACGCTGCTGGGATCACCCCGAATGGGTCATCCCGACCAGCTGGACGGCGACGTCCGGTCGGCCTGTGCTCGAGGCGGTACTGGTCGCCGATGACCTAGAAATCCGGCCGTACACGACCGGGTTCGGTATGCGTGCGGAACCCAGTATCGGGGTGGCGCTGATGCGGCCGCGGGCGCATGGCAGTATCTCGCTGGCCTCGGCCGACCCGACAGTCCCGCCACGCATCCAGCATCACTATGACAGCGAGTCCGCCGATCTCGCCGCACTCCAGCGCGGCTGTGATCTGGTCAGCGAAATACTAGGCGGTACAACAGAACTCGGTGAAGCGGCCTGGTCAACCAGTCAGCACCTGTGCGGGACCGCACCGATGGGGGCAGAAGGCGACGAGTACGCCATCGTCGACCCGCAGTGTCGGGTTCTCGGGGTGCCGGGCCTATGGGTCGTTGACGGCGCGGTGCTGCCACGCATTCCCAGCCGCGGTCCGCATGCCACCATCGCGATGATCGGCCACCGCGCGACGCAGTTCGTGCGCTAGTCCTTCAGCGCGACGCGGATCGGCAGGTGTTTGAGGCCACCCACAAAGGTCGTCGCCATGAACTCCGGTTCCCCGGCGAGTTCGATGGTCTTGATCCGGGGGATGAGTTCGGTGAAGAAGCTGTTCATCTCCATCCGGGCGAGCGCGGCGCCGAGGCAGAAGTGCACGCCATAGCCGAAGGACAGGTGCTTATTGGGGTCGCGGCCGACGTCGAAGCGCATCGGGTCTGTGAAGATCTCTTCGTCGCGGTTAGCCGAGACATAGCTCAGCAGGACCGACTCGCCCTTGGCGATCTTCACCCCGCGTACTTCGGTATCGGCCTGGGCGGTGCGCATGAACTCCTTGACCGGCACGATGCAGCGGATCATCTCTTCGACGGCGGTGCCCATCAGCGACGGGTCCTTTTGTAACCGGTCCAGCTCGCCGGGGTTGCGCAGGAGTTCCAGTAGCCCGCCGGCGATCCCGGCGCTTGTGGTGTCATGGCCGGCGCTGGCCACGATCACGTAGTAGGACAGCGTGTCCATATCCGACATTGGCTCGCCCTTGATTTTCGCGTTGGCGATGGCTGAGGACAGATCCTCGGTCGGGTGCTCGCGACGCGAGGCGGTTAGCGCCGAGAAATAGTTGAAGAAGTCCAGCAGCACGGCGAGCATGTCGTCGACGGCGCCACCGCGCTGCAATTCCTCATCGTTACCGCCGAACATCTCCTGGGTGAGTTTGAGCATCCGGGGGAAATCTGAGTCCGGCAGACCCAGCATTGTCAAAATGATGTAGAGCGGGTAGTTGACCGCGATCTCCTGGGCGAAGTCGAGTTCCGGGCCCTTCTCCGCCATCTTGTCGACCCAGACCTTGGCCAGTTCGTCGCATCGTGTTTTCAACGCCTTCAACACCTTCGGCCGGAACCAATCGGCGCCGATCTTGCGAATATCCCGGTGATGCGGATCGTCCATGTGGATCAGGGTGCGTAGACCGGTGCCAGCCTCGATGTCCCGAAGCAGGGCGTCGTCAGCCTCCGCGATGGTCAGCAGTGGTCGCGGGAAGTTGGTGAACAGATCGTTCTGCCGCTCGATATCCATGATGTCGGCGTGCTTGGTGATCGCCCAGAACGGCCGATAGTCGCCCACGTCGACCCAGGACACCGGGGCTTCCTTACGCAGGTGTGCGAGCGACTCGTGCAGCACCTTCTCATCGGTGTACGCCTGGGGAGTGGCCAACACGCGCCCGGCGGGGTCGCTGATCCGGTGCTCGGTCGGTGCGCTCATTGACTCTCCTGGGCTATCGAGAACTTGACGGGTGTCAGCTTTCCAGTGTGGTGGCTAGGAATGCTAACGAAAGGGTATTCCGGCCTTTTCCGGGCCGTGCGCCACAGATCAGGTCAGGGAGCACCGTATCGGTAGATGTTTGAGACCGCCGACGAAGATGGTGGCACTCAACTCCGGTTCCCCAGCCAGTTCGATGGTCTTGATCCGGGGGATGAGTTCGGTGAAGAAGCTGTTGATCTCCATCCGGGCGAGCGCGGCGCCGAGACAGAAGTGCACGCCGTAGCCGAAGGAAAGATGCTTATTGGGGTCGCGGCTGACGTCGAAGCGCATCGGGTCTTTGAAGATCTCTTCGTCGCGGTTGGCTGAGACATAGCTCAGCAGTACGGACTCGCCCTTGGCGATCTTCACCCCGCGTACTTCGGTATCGGCCTGGGCGGTGCGCATGAACTCCTTGACCGGCACCACGCAACGGATCATTTCCTCGACCGCGGTGCCCATCAGGCCCGGCTCCCTCTGCAGTCGCGCCAGTTCACCTGGGTTCTTGAGCAACTCCAGCATGCCGCCGGCGATCCCGGCGCTGGTTGTGTCATGGCCCGCGCTGGCCACGATCACGTAATAGGACAGTGTGTCCATATCTGTCAGCGGTTCGCCGTCGATCGTGGCGTTGGCGATCGCCGAGGCAAGGTCTTCGG
>JBAXIA010000067.1:0-15703 GCA_037138615.1 Mycobacteriaceae bacterium
GTCGGTTGGACTGCCGATCTGCTGGTCTACGGAATCCGCGATATCCCGGAGGATCCGGGCGGTGATCGCCGAAACTGGATGATCAACGTCGAAGAGCATTGGGAGCAGCGGACATTTCCTTCTGTTGAGGCAGGCGCGCTGTGGGCCCACGATCAGGGCGGTGTCGCATATCTGGCGCACCCGTACTGGACGGGCGCGGGATCGTATGCCTTCGACAACGCGCCGCATCTGGCCGGCCTCGAGATGTACAACGGAAGCAGCGAATGCGAGGGCGGACGAGGTGACTCGTCGTTGCTCTGGGACGAGGCACTCCAGCGCGGCCTGCGGTTACACGGTATTGCCACCGATGACTCGCACATGCCCCTATTCGATATCGGCCTAGCCTGGACCTGGGTGAAGGTGACTGAACGCACGCCGAGCGCAGTGGTTGACGCCCTGCGGGTCGGCGACTCCTATGGATCGACCGGCCCGCGCATTCTGGAGGTACACACTGATGACACTGGAATCGAAATCTGTTGCACGCCCGCGAGGGCGGTTCACGTGACCACGAGTCGGGAGAACGGCGCGAGTATCACCGCCGGGCGCGGCGGACGCCGCTGTGGCCGCATCCTTGAGACCGATGGCGCGGGGTTGATCACCCGGGCTTTCGTCGAGGTTCCCAGCGACGTCGACTACCGGCGCGTGCGCGTCGTCGGCGCCCTCGGCGACCAGGCATGGACGAACGTCCTATGAGCGCCGGGGTTGGACGTACTGGGCGGCGGATTCTGGCCGTCGTGGCCGCGCTGACTTTGGTGTTGTCTGGCTGCTCGAAGGGTAGTGGTGGAGGCGGCGACACCGACAATGTCTTGACGGTCGGTACGACCTACTACATCTCGTCGCTGAATCCGTTCGTCGGCATCGAAACCCAGGACAGTACTGCCTATTCGATGTTGTACCCACAGTTGCTTCAGTACGGACCCGGGCTGAAGCTGGAAGGGGACTGGGCCGAGAGTTGGGACGAGTCCCCGGATGGCAGGACGATCACGTTTAAATTGCGTGACGGCAAATGGTCGGACGGTACGCCCCTCACTGCCCAGGATGCGGTGTGGACCATTCAGACCATCCGCAAGCACGCCAAGGGCGCGACGGCGTCGATGGCCAAGGTGCTGGCCGGCGTTGGCTCTGCCGAAGCTCCCGACCCGCGCACGTTGGTGATCCGTTATGACCAGCCGATGGGTCCGGCGCTGGCTAACCTGCAGCAGATGTACGTGCTGCCCGAACACGTCTGGGCATCGCACGACACCGGCGAAGACGGTTCCGGTCTGACCGACTTCAAGCCTGAGCAACAGTTGCCGGTGGTGTCCGGCGGGCCGTTCACGATCACGAAGTACGAAGACAAGGGCACCACTGTCTTCACGCCGAATCCGTCGTTCTACGGGCCCAAACCGCACGCGTCAGCGGTGGCACTGACCTACTACACCAACCCCACCGCGATGATCGCGGATCTTAAAGCTGGCCGACTCGGCTTCGTCGAAACCGTCCCGTTTAAGGACGCCGCCCAGCTGAAGTCGCTACCGGGTGTCGCAATCGACAGCCAGCCCGGCAATGAGGTGACCAACTTCGGCTTCAACTCCAATGACGCCAAGAAGCAGAACCGGGAACTGCTGGACCCTAAGCTCCGTGAAGCGTTTGAGTACGCGCTGCCTCGTGAGCAGATCGTCGCAACGGTGTTCGGAGGCGAAGCCAAGCCGTGGGCCGACATTCTGTCGGGATGGTCCGGTGACTGGGTCAACCCGAAGGTGCAGCCGCTGCCCAATGATGTGGACAAGGCCAATCAGATATTGGACTCACTGGGCTACCCCCGCGGCACCGACGGGGTACGGCAGGTTCCGGCCACCACCGGCGAGCGCGCTCAACCGGCGCACCCCATGCGCTACACGGTGATCGTGCCGAATGACACCGACTACGACGGTCACCTGCAGTTCACGCTGCTGCAGAGCGCTTTCGAGAAGGTCGGAGTCCAGTTGGTCGAGCAGGCCGGCGGCGACGGCACCCAGGCGTATGAGTTGATCACTGCTCCGGACGGCAAGTATGAGGATGCCGACATGTTCACCTGGTACTGGCACCCGTATATCGATCCGGACTTCAACCTCGGTGTGGTCACGACCAGCGAGCTGGGCAACAACAGCGACACCGGGTGGAGCAACCCTGCCTACGACGCGCTGTATGAGAAGCAGCGCACCACCGTGGATCCTGCGGCCCGTCGGGATCTGGTCTGGCAGGCCCAGTTCGAGATCGCGAGCGCACGGCCCTATATCCAGGTCGTGGAGACCAACCTGGTGACTGCGAGCGCGACCGGCTGGACCGGTTTCGAGCCCAAGCTGTTCACGCTGGGCAAGGCTTACTACACCAGTCCGAGGCGGGCTTGACTCCTGCGCTGAGCCGGATCTGGTTCGCGCTCGTCACCGTGTTCGTGGCGGCGACGATCAACTTCTTCCTGTTCCGTGTGATGCCCGGTAACGCGGTGTCGGCCCTGCGTTGCCGGGCCTGCACCCCGCAGCTGCGGGAGGCTCTGCTCAACCGCTACGGGCTTGATGCTCCGCTGCCTGAACAGTTCGTCCGGTATCTGGGTCAATTGGCACGTGGTGATCTGGGTATCAGCATCGCCAGTGGAAGGTCGGTGTGGCAGGAGATCATCGGTCCGCTGTTGAACACGCTGCCGATGCTGATTGCCGGCACCCTGATCGCCCTGGTGCTGGGAGTGATCAGCGGGGTGGTGTCATCGTGGCGTCGGGGGACTGCGCTGGACTCGGCTACGCAGTGGACCAGTTTGGCTTTTTACGCGATGCCGACGCAGTGGATCGGGTTGCTCGTTCTGTTTTATGTCGCCGCAGCGATCGGGTTGCCGGCAGCGGGAATTCAGAGCGCATCCCTCGGGGTTCTGGGCGAGCCGTCGATGTGGGATCTCCTGGTGGACCGGACCGCGCATTTGATCCTGCCCGCGCTCACCCTCGGACTGGGCAGTTACGGTCAGTACGCCATCATCATGCGTTCGGCGATGCTGGATACCCTCGGCGAGGATTACATCCTTACCGCCCGGGCCAAGGGCTTGCGTGACTGGGAGATCCTGCGGTATCACGCGTTCGGCAACGCCCTGCTGCCCATGGTGACCATGGTGGCGTTGTCGGCGGGATCCATCGTCGCCGGGGCGATCGTGGTGGAGGATGTATTCAGTTACCCCGGAATCGGATTCGCTGCTGTTGACGCGATCGGCAAGCGTGACTACCCGGTGCTGCAGGGTATCTTCCTGCTACTCACGGTGGCGGTAGTGGTGGCGAATCTAATAGCAGATCTGGTCTATGTTCGTATCGATCCGAGGATCCGCAATGGTCGCGTCGCCGTCGGGTGAGCGTGCGGTCAGTGTCCCCACGCGAAGGGGAACGGCGCTCCGTCTCATCACCGGGAACCGGCAAACTGTGCTGGGGTTGTGCGCTCTGGGGGTCTTCCTGTTGATCGCCCTGCTGGCGCCGATAATCGCACCGACGCCGGTCAACACCCAGTTCGCCAACGGTTTCGCCGCGCCCACCGCTGCGCATCCACTGGGCTTGGACGGCGGCGGTTTCGACGTGCTGTCGCGTCTCGTGCACGGTGCACAGACATCGCTTCTGGTGGGATCTGTCGCCGCATTGGTCGGTATGGTGATCGGTGGAACCATCGGTTTCGTCGCGGGCTATGTCGGCGGCCGCACTGATGGCGTACTGATGAGGATCACCGACTATTTCCTGGTGATCCCCGATATTCCGCTGATGATTGTGGCCGCGGCGGTCTTCGGCCAGAGCCTGACCAACATCATGATCGTGATCGGGTTGGTCTACTGGGCTTCGACAGCGCGGCTCATCCGCGCTCAAGTGATGTCGGTGCGGCAGCGCACGTTCGTGACACGGGTGGAGGCGATGGGAGCCTCCCCGTTCTTAGTTCTGACCCGCCATGTGGTGCCGCAGGTGACTCCACTGCTGGTCGCCAATACGGTGCTCATGGTGGCCAACGCGATCTTCGCCGAGACCTACATCAGCTTCCTGGGACTCGGAGATCCCTCAGTGGTGTCCTGGGGACGGATGATCCAGGACGCACTGGATCAGGGTGCGGTGGTGGCGGGAGCCTGGTGGGTGGTCTTGCCGCCGGGCCTTGCGGTCACCCTGGTGGTGCTGGCCGCAACCATCGCCGGTCAGGGTATGGAGGACACTCTCAACCCCCGGCTCAAGGTGGGGCATCTGGCGGTCCGTCGTTTCCGGGTGCGTCCACTGCACGGCGCACTGGAGCGTCCATGACGATCCACGGCGCACTGGATCGCCCATGACGACATCTGTGACGGCCCCGCTTCTCGAGGTTCGTGACTTGGGCGTCGACTTCGACATCGGAGGCGGCCAAGTGCATGCCGTCCGAGGCGTCTCCTTCACCCTGCGCCCGCGTGACCGGCTTGGGATTGTCGGCGAGTCGGGATGCGGCAAGTCTACCGTGGTGCTCGCGATGATGGGACTGCTTCCTCCGAACGCTGAGGTGTCCGGTCAGGTTCTACTCAATGGAGTCGACATCCTCGCCGGCGGCGACAGCAGCATGCGCCCGCACCGCTGGCGTGATATCTCGATGGTGTTCCAGGGCGCGATGAACGCCTTCAACCCGGTGCGCACCGTCGGTGATCAGATTGCCGAACCGGTTCGGATCCACCGCAAAGCCAGCCGGCGGGTAGCCGCCGCCCGCGTTGCCGAACTGCTCGACATGGTCGGCATTCCGGCCGCGCGGGCGGCGCGCTACCCGCATGAGTTCTCCGGCGGCATGCGTCAGCGAGCTGCTCTGGCCATGGCGCTGGCCTGCGGGCCGAAGGTGCTGCTGGCCGACGAGCCGACCACCGCTCTTGATGTGATCGTCCAAGCCGAGATCCTGCAGTTACTGCGGCGCGTTTCCGATGACCTCGGTGTCGCCCTGGTGTTCATCAGCCATGATCTGCCCGCGGTCGCTCAGGTAGCCGAACGGGTGGCGGTCATGTATGCCGGGCGTGTGGTCGAGGAAGCTCCGGTGACTCGTCTGGTTACCGCCCCACTGCACCCCTATACGGCTGCGTTGCTGGCGGCCATTCCCCGCTCGAGAGCGGCTGCGACGGCGCGCTCAATCTCGGGCGAACCACCCAGGCTTGACACTCCGGTCGTCGGATGTGCATTCGCGCCCCGCTGCCCATCAGCCGCCGAAGTGTGTCGAATCACCGAGCCCACCAACACAGTCGACGGCGACGCCGTTGTCGCCTGCCATCGTGCGACGTCGGCGGGATTGCCTCGGTGAACGCCCCGCTGTTGGAGTTGTCGGAACTCACCGTGCAGTACCCACTGAAAGGGGCAGGAGTCTTCGGGCTTTCTGGGCGCCCGGTCGTGCATGCCGTCGAGGGTGTCTCATTGACAGTAGAGGCCGGCCAGATCGTGGCACTGGTGGGTGAATCCGGCTGTGGGAAAAGCACAGTGGCTCGCACGATCGTTGGTTTGCAGCACGCCACCAGTGGACAGGTTATCTTCGACGGCACCGACATCACCGGGCTGCGAGCCGGCGCACTGCGGCCCTACCGTCGGGCCATACAGCTTGTACATCAGGATCCCTACGACGCACTCGATCCTCGGATGCCGGTGCGTGCGATCGTCGAAGAGGGTCTGCGCATACACCAGGTCCCGCGCGTTAATCGTGATGCGATCGTGCGCGGGGCACTCGAGCGGGTAGGTCTGACGCCCGCGGACTGGGTACTCGACCGCTTTCCGCATCAGCTGTCCGGTGGGCAGCGACAGCGGGTCGCCATCGCCGCAGCAATCGCGCTGACGCCTCGATTGCTGGTGGCCGACGAGCCGGTATCCATGCTTGATGTCTCCGTGCGTGCCAGCGTCCTAGAACTCATCGACAATCTTCGTCGCGATGGTTTGGCCGTGCTGATCATTACCCATGACCTGGCCGGCGCGGTGATGCTGGCGGACCGGATCGCGGTGATGTACTTCGGCCGGATCGTCGAGGAGGGTCCGGTAGGTGAGGTGATGGAATATCCTGCCCATCCCTATACCCGCGCCCTGTTATCGGCGATCCCCTCGCCGGATCCCGCGGTGCGCACCGAGCCCGATGTGGTCCCCGGTGAACTGCCGGACGCGGTGCACCCGCCACCCGGGTGCGCATTCGCTTCCCGATGCCCGGTGGCGGAACTCCGCTGCGGCGAGAGCGTTCCGGCATTGATTGAGGTCGAGCCTGGCCACCGCGCGGCGTGCGTCCTTGCCGCGCGCGGGCTGATCCCAAACGCCGCTACCCCTCGACCGCCGAGCGTCTCGACCTAGGCCGCTAGGCTTGGCGACGTGTTCGAATCCCTCTCCGATCGGTTGACCGGTGCGTTGGCCGGCCTGCGCAGCAAAGGCCGGCTGACTGACGCCGACATCGACGCGACCACCCGCGAGATTCGGCTGGCGCTGCTGGAAGCTGATGTTTCGCTGCCGGTGGTGCGCGAATTCGTCGGCCGCATCAAGGAACGCGCCCGTGGCGTCGAAGTGTCGGGTGCTCTCAACCCGGCCCAGCAGGTCGTGAAGATCGTCAACGAGGAACTCGTTGGAATCCTGGGCGGGCAGACCCGCCAGCTGGCATTCGCCAAGAATCCGCCGACGGTAATCATGTTGGCCGGCCTTCAAGGCGCCGGTAAAACAACACTGGCGGGCAAGCTCGCCAAATGGCTGCGCGGCCAAGGCCACACTCCGCTGCTGGTGGCCTGCGATCTGCAGCGCCCCGGCGCGGTCACCCAGTTGCAGATCGTCGGCGAGCGGGCCGGGGTCAGCGTCTTTGCCCCGCACCCGGGCACCTCGGCGGAGTCGGCGGAGTCCAACGATTCCGGTCCCGGGGACCCGGTTGCCGTCGCGGCCGCCGGGCTGGCCGAGGCCCGAGCGAAATTGTTCGACGTCGTCATCATCGACACCGCCGGCCGACTAGGTATCGATGACGTCCTGATGGCCCAGGCGTCCGCGATTCGCGATGCCGTGTCACCAGACGAGACCCTGTTCGTGCTGGACGCGATGATCGGTCAGGACGCGGTGACCACCGCGGAGGCCTTCGGGGCCGGCGTCGGTTACACCGGCGTTGTGCTGACCAAGCTGGACGGCGATGCCCGCGGTGGTGCGGCCTTGTCGGTGCGCGAGGTCACCGGCGTCCCCATTTTGTTCGCCTCCACGGGCGAGAAGTTGGAGGACTTTGACGTCTTCCACCCGGACCGGATGGCGAGCCGGATCCTTGGGATGGGCGATCTGCTGTCGCTGATCGAACAGGCTGAGCAAGTCTTCGACGCGCAGCAGGCCGAAGATGCGGCGGCCAAGATCAGCTCCGGCGAGCTCACCCTGGAGGACTTCCTCGAGCAGATGCTCGCCATCCGCAAGATGGGCCCGATCGGCAACCTGCTGGGCATGCTGCCCGGCGCCGGGCAGATGAAGGACGCGCTGGCCGCTGTCGACGACAGTCACCTCGATCGCCTGCAGGCCATCATCCGCGGGATGACGCCCGACGAGCGGGCCGATCCGAAGATCATCAACGCTTCGCGCCGGCTGCGCATCGCCAACGGGTCCGGCGTGGCGGTCTCGGAGGTCAACCAACTCGTCGATCGGTTCTTCGAGGCGCGAAAGATGATGTCGCAGATGGCCGGATCGATGGGGATGGGATTCGCCCGCCGGTCGTCGAAGAAGAACGCCAAGAACAAGAAGGGCAAGAAGGGACGCGGCCCGACCCCGGCCAAGGCCCGCAACCCGTTGTTCGATGGGCAGATGCCCGGCGACTTCCCGGATCTGTCGCAGCTGCCCGAGGGACTCAACCAACTCCCGCCCGGACTGGCGGGTTTCGACCTGTCCAAGCTGAAGTTCCCCGGCAAGAACTAGCGCTGTGGCCGCCACGGCGCTGCACGTCCGCGGGCGCGGGCTGCCGGATGGACAGACCGTCGAATGGTGGATCGCCGACGGGATCCTGCGCGGTGAACCCGTCAGCGGCGCCGAGACCATTTTCGATGGCGGCTGGATCCTGCCGGGTCTGGTCGACGCGCACTGCCACGTCGGACTGGGCCCGCACGGCGGCGTCGAACTTGACGAGGCAATCGTCCAGGCCCAGACCGAACGTGACGCGGGCGCACTGCTGCTGCGTGACTGCGGATCGCCGACAGACACCCGGAGTCTAGATAATCATCACGATCTACCCCAGATCATCAGGGCCGGAAGGCATTTGGCGCGCCCCAAGCGGTATATGCAGGGTTATGCCATCGAACTCGAGGACGAATGGCAACTCCCGGACGCGTTGGCGCAGCAGGCCCGGCACAGTGACGGATGGGTGAAACTCGTCGGCGACTGGATCGACCGCTCCGCGGGTGATCTAGCTCCGCTGTGGTCCGATGATGTTCTGGTTGCCGCCGTTGCCGCCGCCCACGCTGAGGGTGCGCGGGTGACCGCGCATGTCTTCGGCGAAGACGCCCTGCCCGGACTGATCGAGTCCGGCATCGATTGCATCGAACACGGCACCGGCTTGACCGAGGACACCATCGCCATGATGGCCGCACGGGGCACTGCGCTCGTGCCCACCCTGATCAACATTGAGAACTTCCCCGACTTCGCCGATGCCGCGACGCGATACCCGGTGTACGCCTCGCACATGCGGGATCTCTACGCGCGCTGCCGGCAGCGGATCGGCTCGGCCCGCGAGGCCGGTGTGCCCATCTTCGCCGGCAGTGATGCCGGCGGCGCGATGGCCCACGGCCTGATCGCCGACGAGGTGGAGGCACTCAAGGGCATCGGTATGACGCCGACCGAGGCCCTCGGTGCGGCCTGCTGGGACGCCCGCCGATGGCTGGGTCGTCCGGTACTGGTCGACGGCGCCCCGGCCGATCTGCTCTGCTTCGCCACCGATCCGCGATCCGGCGCGGCAGTACTGTCCCGGCCCGACCTGATTGTGTTGCGCGGCCGGGTCTATTAGCCGTACTGCCGGAAGCCCCAGTCCAGCAGTGCCCGACCCTGGTTCCACAGGTCACTGTCGCTGTACATCAGCACTGCGATCAATCGGTGTCCGTCCCGCTGGGCCATGGCGACGTAGGTCTCCTGAGCGAGATTGGTGTATCCGGTCTTGCCGCCGATGAAGCCCGGGTAGTTGGGCAGCAGATGGTCGTGGCTGGCGATCTGCTTGAATCCGCCGGCTCCATCGGGGAACTGCGCTGTGGACTGGTGCAGAATCTGGGCGAACAGCGGGTAGCTCAGCGCCGCCCGGTAGATCACCGCCAGGTCCTGCGGCGTGGTGATCGATTCCCAGCCCGGGCCGTCCAAGCCCGATGGCGAACCGGCCCGGGTGTTGCGGGCACCGATTTGCGCGGCTTTGGAATTCATCTTTGCCACGGCCGTCGCCGAGCCGCCCAGCATCTCACCGAGGAGGTTGGCGGCGTCATTGCCGGACACCATCAGCAGTGCGTCGAGCAATTGCCGGGTGGTGTAGACCGCTCCGGGCACCAGGCCGACGCACGAACACTCGACATCGGTGCTGGACGGCGTCGCGCGGACCGTGGCATCGGGATTGAGCTGGTCGAGTACCACCATCGCCAACAGGGCCTTGATGGTGCTTGCGGGCGCGTGTTGGCTGTAGGCATTCTTCTCGGCGAGGATGCGGCCGCTGATCATATCGGCGACCAGCCAGGCCTGCGCCGGACCGTCGGGCGCGGCCATCGCCGCCGGTGGGACGCCCGGATCGGCAGCGGCGGGGGCCGGAGCAAACGTCGCGATCAGAGCGATTGCTGTGAAGGGGGCAAGATATCTCAACCAGCGCGACATGGCATCCATGTGGCCCTAGGCTAACGGGGCAAGACCGCGGTTCGGGTTCGAAGCGGTCTCTGATTGGTAGCGGCGATATACAATTCCGCCAACAGAAGGAGTCAGAGTGACCATCAAGAAATTAGCTGGAGTCGTTGTTGCCGCCGCGATCCCGTTCGGAATCGGTGCCGTCACTGTCGCGCCGGCGTGGGCGACCGACAACATCAAGATCTTCGGAGAGCAGGAGCGGATCAACGACTGGGGTACCGGTGCCCCGTTAATCGGCTACACGGTGATGAATTTCTCCCCGAGCTCGGCCGCCGTACCGCACAGCGGCCAATTGTACGAAGCCACGCTGAACGTGGTCGCATTCGACGGTTGGGCCAACCCACGGATCGAACGATTCGTCGCCCGCGCTGAAAGTGGTGACGGCGACCCGGTCATTCTCAACGCGCCCGGGGGCATCAGCGGCGCGCAGATTCCGCCGGGCGGCAGCACCACCGGCAAGCTCTATTTCGACGTCATCGGTGACATACCCAACAGCGTCGTCTGGAATGACGGAACGCGCGACATCCTCGGTTGGGTGCCCGGTGTCATCCCGCTCGAAGGCACGCCCGTGATCGGTATGGGGTCAGGTACCTCGGAGGAAATCACCAGTCCCGCCACAGGTTCCTCCGGCGGGCTTCCGGCAGAGTCGTCGAACCTGGGCGAGGCCACACCATCGGTCCTGGCGCCTGCGCCTTTCGAACTGACTCAGGCCGAGGTCGCACTGCCTGGTTTCAACCGCTAAGCGGTTGTCAACTGTTCAATACGAACCGCCCCCACCGAACTGGTGGGGGCGGTTCGTATTAGATCCGTGTCGCTGACTGAATCTACGTTGCTACGCAACACTTTACAGCGATGCCACTGCTTCGGCATTGCCCTGGGCGAAACCCCAGTCCAGCAGCATCGCGGCTTGATCCCAGTAGGTTGGCCCGCCTTCGCGGACCAGGCCGTACATCATCGCGATGACCAGTCGGCGGCCGTTGCGCTCGGCGGCTCCGACAAAGGTCTTGCGTGCCGCGTTGGTGAAGCCGGTCTTTCCGCCGATCGCGCCCGGATAACGCACCAGCAACTCGTCCTGGTTGATCAGTTGACGCTCACCGGTGTCAGAGGGAAATGGCGCCGACGGGGTCGCGGTGATCTGGGCGAACACCGGGTTGGCCATCGCGGCCCGGAAGATGGCAGCCAGATCATGCGGGGTGGTCCAGCCCGCGCCGCCAGGACCGTCCAGACCGGAGGGTGAGGTGGCGTGGGTGTCGGGCGCGCCGATGGCCGCGGCCTTGGCGTTCATCTTGTCCACCGCGACGTCATAGCCGCCCAGCATGTCGGCCAGTGCGTTGGCAGCGTCATTTCCCGACACCAACAGGACCGCATCGAGCAGCTGCCGGGCGGTGTAGGAGTGGCCGGCCACGATGCCCGCGCAGTTGCACTCGACGTGGGTGTCGGCCGGGCTGGCGACCATGGTGGAGTCCAGGTTCAGCTCGTCGAGTGCGGTCAGAGCCAGCAGGGTCTTGATGGTGCTCGCCGGCGGGTGGGCCGCGTACATTTCCCGGCCTGCCAGCACCTGGCCGGTGTCGAGGTCGGCGACGATCCAGGCCGGTGCGGGCCCCTCGGGAATCGGCATGGAACCGATCGGCTGGATGCTGGGATCGGCGGCCGCGGGGGACACCGCACCGGTACCAGCCATGGAGACGACCAGTGCCGTACAAGCCGCCAGAGCGGTCATGAGCCGAGCCATGGGCGACACCCTAACCGGTGCGCGGCGACCCCGTCGGGCGGTGTTGAATCGACGGCATGATGAGCCTGGCGGAAATCTCCGATCGACTGGAAATCCAGCAGTTGGTGGTCGACTACGCAACCGCGATCGACCAGCGCACATTCGATGACCTCGATGCGATCTTCACCCCCGATGCCTATATCGACTACCGCGTGATGGGCGGCATCGACGGTGTATTCCCCGAGGTCAAGGCCTGGCTTGCCGACGTGCTGCCCAACTTTCCCGCCTACTACCACCTGGTCGGGAACTTCGATATTCGGGTGAGCGGGGACACCGCCTCAGGCCGCACCATGTGTTTCAACCCGATGAAACTCAACGAAGGCGGGCAGATTCTGCTCTGTGCGCTGTGGTACGACGACGAGTTCATCCGGACCCCCGAGGGCTGGCGGATGACCCGCCGGGTCGAGACCAAGTGCATGGACAAGATTTTCTGAGATAGCCCCGACGATTAACGCCGGGGCCACGCGATCTGGCAGAATAGGCCGCTGGCCACGGGTTGGGGTGTCCTGCACCCATCTCGCCAGCCGCCCACGCGAGGCAAAACCGGATTCCGGCAACCCGCCGGTGATTGCTGAATTGCAGCGTGAGACCACAGGAGAAGTTCTTTCATGGCTGTCAAAATCAAGCTCACCAGGCTTGGCAAGATCCGCAATCCCCAGTACCGCATCGCAGTCGCCGACGCTCGCAACCGTCGCGACGGCCGCGCCATCGAGGTCATCGGTCGCTACCACCCCAAGGAAGAACCCAGCCTGATCGAGGTCAACTCCGACCGCGCGCAGTACTGGCTTTCCGTCGGTGCGCAGCCCACCGAGCCCGTCCTGAAGCTGCTGAAGATCACCGGCGATTGGCAGAAGTTCAAGGGTCTGCCCGGCACCGAGGGCACGCTCAAGATCAAAGCCCCCAAGCCCAGCAAGCTGGAGCTGTTCAATGCCGCGCTGGCCGCCGGCGACGGCGCACCGACGGGTGAGGCCACCCAGCCAAAGAAGCGGAAGGCTCCGGTCAAGAAGACCGAGCAGGCGGCCGCCGAGGCCGAAGCCGAAGCTGTTGCCGAGGCTCCGGCCGAGGCCGAAGCTGTTGCCGAGGTTGAGGTTGAGGCTGTTGCCGAAGCTGTTGCCGAGGTTGAAGCTGTTGCCGAGGTTGAGGCCGAGGTTGACGCCGCTCCTGAGGCTGTTGCCGAGGCCGAAGCCCCAGCCGAGTCCGCCGCCGAATGAGTTCATCCGTCGTCGACGCCGTGGAGCACCTAGTCCGTGGGATCGTTGACAATCCGGACGAGGTTCGCGTCGATATGGTGACCAACCGGCGTGGCCGGACTGTCGAGGTGCATGTGCATCCCGATGATCTGGGCAAGGTGATCGGCCGCAGTGGCCGCACCGCCACCGCGCTGCGGACGCTGGTGTCGGGTATCGGCGGCAAGGGTATCCGCGTTGACGTGGTGGACACCGACCGGTAGTTGAGCTGCGCTCATGGAGCTCGTTGTCGGCCGGGTGGTGAAAGCTCACGGCATCACCGGTGAACTCGTTGTCGATGTTCGTACCGATGACCCCGAGGAACGGTTCGCCCCCGGCAATCGGCTACGGCTCAAACCCCGTGGGCCCGGCGAGACCCTTGATGTCCAGGTTGAATCTGCCCGTGCGCACGGCGCACGCATGCTGGTCCGGTTGCCTGGCGTGATGGACCGCGACACCGCTGATGCGTTGCGCGGCAGTCTGTTCATCGTCGACTCGGCTGATCTACCGCCGATCGACGATCCTGACGAGTTCTACGACCATCAACTTGAAGGTCTCACGGTACGCACCACCGAGGGTGCCGAGATCGGATCTGTTGCTGAGGTATTGCACACCGCGGGTGGGGAACTGCTGTCGGTCCGCACCAGCGAGGGTGCGGAAGTCCTGGTGCCCTTCGTCAGTGCGATCGTGACATCAGTGTCGCTCGCCTCGGGCGTCGTTGAGATCGATCCCCCGGACGGTCTGCTGGACCTGGACGCCTGAGATGCGTATCGACGTCGTCACGATCTTTCCCGATTATCTGGATCCGGTGCGGCAGTCATTGTCCGGCAAGGCGATTGAGACCGGAATCGTCGACTTTGCGGTGCACGACCTGCGGCGGTGGACCCACGATGTGCACCGCTCCGTGGATGACGCACCGTATGGTGGCGGACCGGGCATGGTGATGAAGGCTCCGGTATGGGGCGATGCGCTCGACGAGATCTGCAGGGCGGAAACGCTTCTGGTGGTACCGACACCGGCGGGCCGGCTCTTCAACCAGGCCGACGCGCAGCGCTGGACCGGCGAGTCTCACCTGGTGTTCGCCTGCGGACGATACGAAGGAATCGACCAGCGGGTGCCCGATGATGCCGCCACCAGGATGCGGGTCGAGGAAGTTTCCATCGGTGACTATGTGCTTGCCGGGGGAGAAGTCGCGGCACTGGTGATGATTGAGGCGGTGGTGCGACTGCTGCCGAGTGTGATCGGTAATCCGCTTTCCCACCAGGATGACTCACATTCCGAGGACATCGACGGCCTGCTCGAGGGCCCCGGCTACACCCGCCCCCCGGTATGGCGGGGTCTTGGCGTGCCTGAGGTCCTGTTGTCCGGCGATCACGCCAAAATCACATCGTGGCGGTATCAGCAATCGCTGCAGCGAACCCGGCAGCGTCGGCCGGATCTCCTGCGCGACGAGACGCCGCCGAACTAGATCCGGCCGCCCGGGAACATCGTTTTGATGGTTTCGGTCATCATGTTGCGCGCGGTGGCGTCGTCTACCGGTTGCATGGAACCCATGGCGATCACGTAGCGCCGGTCTGCGCCGATGACGCCGGTGGACATGTGCAGCCAGTTGGGGCCGTTCCAGCAACACATCCAACCTTGTTTCACCGCAACGGATTCGGCGAACAAACCATCGGGGATACCGAAGCGCTGTGGATAGCCATCGATACCCTTCGGTGTGGAAGCGGCCAGATTGGACATGATCACTGCTGCCTGCTGCGGTGGAAGACCGCCGGTTCCGTCCAGCAGCATGTCGTAATAGCGCACCAGATCCTGGGTGGTGCTCATCGTGTTCCACCAGTTGCCGTCATAGGGGGCGGTGGTTGAGGCCAGTCCGTACCGGGCCACGACCCGGGCGATAACCGCATTGCCGCCGTCGCGGATCCAGAAGTCATCAGCCGGGAAATCGTCTGACGAGCGCAGCATGACATCGAGGCCGCGGCGATCCTCGACGCTGAGCGTGCGCTTGGATTTCGACAGTTCCATCAGTAGGTCGTCGGCGATGAACAGCTTGGCCACCGATGCGAGGGGGAAGGGCGCCTGATCTCCGCTGGAAATCAGCCGACCGGTCTTGCGGTCGAGCAACGTGAATGTGATATCCGCGCCGTCTTTGGCGGCATCCGAAGTGGCTTTTCGCGCCAGCGTATCGAGGTTGACGAAAGGGTCCGGCGGCGCTGCGCTGGGTATCGGCGGTGCCAGTGGGGCCGCGTCAGGGCCGGACAGCAATGCCACCCGCAGGGGTGGATGGTTGCCGGTCAACTGGGCAGAGGACGCGCCGAGCAGAAAGCCGACCATGAGCGCGACGATGCTGGCCAGCAGCACCGGAGGTCGGCGTCGCATGAGGCTCTCCTCGGCTCGGCGGTAGCGCTCAATCGAACGCTGCGGGGGCTTTGCCTGGTCAGAGACCGGCGTCCTGAGCCTAACCGCCGGCCGCACAGACAGCGCAATGTGACCCCGCGACATGCCGTTGACCTTGGGGTGACGGGCGATTTCGCCGCTGGAGGGACTTCTGGCACAATCTAGGGGTTGGCCGCGCGGGCCGGATCATCTGCCTGCTGCGCAAACACCACGTTGATTACCCGCTCGGCGATGTCAGGCGCGTGCGCCGAGGCAGTATCCGCAGCCCGACCGCTAAGGAAGTGTCAGAAAATGAACACTCTGGACTTCATCGACAAAGCGTCGTTGCGTGACGACATCCCGACCTTCGGCCCCGGCGATACCGTCGAGGTGCACGTCAAGGTTATTGAGGGCAACAAGCAGCGTATCCAGGTGTTCAAGGGTGTGGTGCTGCGTCGCTCCGGCGGCGGAGT
>JBAXIA010000068.1:0-15305 GCA_037138615.1 Mycobacteriaceae bacterium
CAGCGGGTCGCCCTAGCCCGCGCCCTGGTGAACTACCCCAGCGCGCTGTTGCTCGATGAGCCGCTGGGTGCGCTGGACCTCAAGCTGCGCCACGTCATGCAGTTCGAACTCAAACGCATCCAGCGCGAGGTCGGCATCACATTCGTCTATGTGACTCACGACCAGGAGGAAGCGCTGACCATGAGCGACCGGATCGCGGTCATGAACGCCGGCAATGTCGAGCAGATCGGCACTCCCCACGAGATCTACGACAGACCCGCCTCAGTATTCGTCGCCGGATTCATCGGACAGGCCAATCTGTGGCAGGGTCGCCAGACCGGGCGCGCCAACCGCGATTACGTCGAAGTGGATGTTCTGGGCACCACGCTGAAATCGCGACCGGGCGATACCACCATCGATGCAGGCGGTCAGGCCACAGTGATGGTCCGCCCAGAGCGGGTGCGGGTCACCATGGAGCCACCGGCCGGCGATATGGCCGGGGTGCGGGCCAGGGTCGCCGACCTGACCTTCCAGGGCCCGGTACTGCGGCTGTCGCTGGTCGCGGCCGACGGCTCGGCGATCCTCGCTCACGTCGGTACCGAACAGGACCTACCACTGCTGCGTCCCGGTGACGAGGTCTACGTCAGCTGGTCACCGGATGCCTCGCTGGTGTTGCCGGCTGCCGATGTCCCGCCATTGCAGGACCGCGAAGAAACTCTCGCCGAATCCTGAACCGCAGACTCCCCATCCTTATTCGATCGAATGAAAGGCAGATCCATGACACAACAGATCGACCCCCGAGTGCTCGCCCAGATGGCCTCGCGCCGCCGGTTTATCGGCGGCGGTGCCGCCGCCGCCGCCGCGATGATCCTGGGACCGTCCTTCCTGGCAGCCTGCGGTGCGGAGAACAAATCCGCCTCCGGCGGTTCCAGTGGCTCGACCGCCGATGACGGGAGCAAGGCCACCGGCAAGCTGCGGATCTCGAACTGGCCGCTGTACATGGCCGATGGTTTCATCGCGGCGTTCCAGACCGCAACGGGCCTCACGGTCGACTACAAAGAGGACTTCAACGACAACGAGGAGTGGTTCGCCAAGAACAAGGAGCCTCTGTCCCGCAAACAGGACATCGGCGCCGACCTGGTGGTACCCACCGAGTTCATGGCCTCCCGGCTGATGGGCCTGGGCTGGGCAAACGAGATCAGCGATTCGCGGTGGACCAACAAGAAGAATATGCGAGCCGACCTACTGAACGCCAAGGCCGACCCGGGCCGCAAGTTCACCGCTCCGTACATGTCAGGCATATTGGGCCTGGCCTACAACCGGGCCGCCACCGGTCGCACCATCACCAAAGTCGACGATCTCTGGGATCCCGCCTTCAAGGGCAAGGTCAGTCTGTTGAGCGAGATGCGGGACGGCCTCGGCATGGTCCTGATATCGCAGGGCGGTTCTCCGGCGGACCCGACTATGGAGGGCATCCAGAAGGCGGTAGATCTCATCAAGGAAAACAAGGACAGGGGCCAGATCCGTCGGTTCACCGGTAACGACTACGCCGATGACCTTGCTGCCGGGAACATCATTGTGGCCCAGGCATATTCCGGCGACGTGGTGCAGTTGCAGAAGGACAACCCCGACCTGCAATTCGTGGTGCCGGAGGCTGGAAGCAACACGTTCGTCGACACCATGATGATTCCCTACACCACCCAGAACCAGAAGGCTGCCGAGGAGTGGATCAACTACGTCTATGACCGGGCCAACTACGCAAAGCTGATCGACTTCGTCAACTACGTACCGGTGCTGTCGGACATGACTGACGAGTTGAACAAGATCAACCCCGATGCCGCCAAGAATCCGCTGATCAATCCGCCGCAGTCGACGCTGGACAAGCTCACTGCATGGGCCCCGCTGACCGATGAGCAGACCGTCGCGTTCAACAAGGCCTACGCCTCGGTCACCGGCGCCTAAGCGTGATGGCCCTCCTCTGATGGCTGGGGTAGCCAGTAGCAACCGGCAGCGCAGCAGGATCGCCCCGTACCTGATGGTCCTGCCTGCGCTGGCCTATCTCGGGGTGTTCTATGTGGTGCCGTTCGTCTCACTGCTGCGCACCTCGCTGTCGACGATGGGCGGCTCGGTATATCTGCCGAAGCTCACCTTTGCGTGGCACTTCGGCAATTACACCCAGGCGCTGACCGAATATCGCGATCAGATCCTGCGCTCGTTCGGGTATGCACTCGCCGCCACAGTGCTGTGCGCACTACTGGCCTTCCCGCTGGCCTACGTCATCGCTTTCAAGGCGGGGAGATTCAAGAACCTTCTGCTGGGCCTGGTGATCCTGCCGTTCTTCGTGACATTCCTGATCCGGACGATCGCCTGGAAGACGATTCTGGCTGACGGCGGCTGGGTGGTCGACGCTCTTGGCACGGTGGGATTGTTGCCCAGCGAAGGCCGGCTGTTGTCGACCAGTTACGCCGTGATCGGCGGGCTCACCTATAACTGGATCATCTTTATGATCCTGCCGCTGTATGTCAGCCTCGAGAAGATCGATGCCCGGTTGCTGGAGGCCTCCCGGGACCTGTACGCCAGCAACCGCCGGATGTTCGGCAAGGTCATTCTTCCGCTGGCGCTGCCCGGTGTGCTGGCCGGCAGCCTGTTGGTGTTCATCCCGTCCGTGGGTGACTTCATCAACGCCGACTATTTGGGCAGCACCAAGACCACAATGATCGGCAATGTCATCCAGAAACAGTTCCTGGTGGTCAAGGACTACCCGGTGGCCGCCGCTATGAGTTTCGTACTGATGGCGCTGATCCTGGTCGGCGTGCTCCTCTACACCCGGGCACTGGGTACCGAGGATCTGGTGTGATCGGCCCGCGCGATCACGGAGGGGGCTCAGCGTGAGTACCCAGGCCGTCACCTCGCTGTCCAGACCCGGCCGAAACTTCCTGGGCACATTCAAGCTCGGCGATCTAGCTCTTCGTGCTCTTGCCGGACTCGTTTTGCTGTTCCTGTTCGTACCGATTCTGGTGATCATCGTGTTCTCGTTCAACTCTCCGGCCGGCAAGTTCAACTACACCTGGCAGGGTTTCACGCTGGAGAACTGGGCGCACCCGTTCAAGTACCCCGCGCTGACCAGTGCGCTCAAACTCAGCCTCAATGTGGCAGCGGTATCGACGGTGATCGCGCTGATCCTCGGCAGCCTGGTTGCGATCGCCCTTGTCCGCCAACGCTTTCGAGGCAGTAAAGCGATCGACACTTTTCTGGTGTTACCGCTCACATCGCCCGAGGTAGTCATGGGCGCCTCACTGCTGACACTCTTTCTCAGCATGGGCTGGGCGACGGGCTATGTGACGATCCTCATCGCGCATGTGGCGTTTGAGATCAGCTTTATCGCGATGACGGTCCGGGCCCGGATCCGCGGCTTCGACTGGACTCTGGAAGACGCCTCGATGGACCTTGGCGCCAGTCCGGTGCGCACCTTCTTCAAGGTGACACTGCCGTTGATCGTGCCCGGCATCGTCGCCGCCGCGATGCTGTCGTTCGCGCTCTCGCTGGACGATTTCATCATCACCTACTTCGTCAGCGGGTCGACGGTGACCTATCCCCTATACGTCAATGCGGCCACCAAGGCCGCGGTACCGCCGCAGATCAATGTGCTGGCGACCGCGATCCTGTTGATCAGCCTCGTCCTGCTGGCCTTCGGCACGCTCTACCGTCGCAAGCGGATCGAGACCTGAGTTGGCTCGCGGCGCGTAGCAGCGATCAATAGGGCATCCTGAGCGCGTGACGATCGAGCCGTTCCTGGAGTCCATCCCCGCACTTGCCGTGTATCTGACCGTCGGCATCATCATCGGGGTCGAGAGCCTCGGCATCCCACTGCCCGGCGAAATCGCGCTCGTCAGCGCCGCATTGCTGTCCACCCGGGACAATCTCGACATCAGCCCGGTCTGGGTCGGCGTCGCCGCGATCACCGGAGCGATCATCGGCGACTCCATCGGCTACAGCATCGGTCGCCGGTACGGGATGTCACTGTTCGAACGCCTGGGCCGGCGCTTCCCCAAGCATTTCGGCCCCGGACACGTCGCACTGGCCAAGCAGCTATTCACCCGCTGGGGTGTGTGGGCAGTGTTCTTCGGCCGCTTCATGGCCCTGCTTCGAATCCTGGCCGGACCGTTGGCCGGTGCACTGCGCATGCGCTACCGGTATTTCCTCGCGGCCAACGCCGCAGGAGCCATCTGCTGGGCCGGCGGGACCACCGCCGTGGTGTATTACCTGGGTTTGGCCGCCGAGAAGTGGCTATCGCGATTCTCCTGGGTGGCGCTGGTCATCGCGATCGTCATCGGCATCGGCATGACGCTGCTCCTCAAAGACCGGACCAGCAGGCTGATCAATCAACTGGAGGCTGAGCACGACTGGGAGACGCTGCGGCAGGCCCGCTGACGTCAGGCGGTGGTGACCAGTTCCACTCCACGGCTTCGCATGTCCTCCAGAGCCGCAGCTGTCGTATCCTCAGCGACCCCGGCTGTGAGATCCACCAGCACGCGGGTGGCGAAACCGGATCGAACCGCGTCTAGCGCGGTCGCCCGCACGCAGTAATCGGTCGCAATGCCGACGATATCCACCTCGTCGACTCCGCGTGCCTGCAACCAGTCGCTCAATTCCACCCCGTCGGCGGTGCCTTCGAAACCGCTGTAGGCAGCGGCATAGGCGCCTTTGGTGAAGACCGCTTCAATGCGCGCGGTGTCCAGGTCAGGGTGAAATTCGGCACCTGCGGTGTGGGCGACGCAGTGCCGGGGCCAGGACGATGTGTAATCGGGGTGGGCGGAGAAATGTGTCCCCGGGTCGATGTGGAAATCCTTCGTCGCGACCACATGGGCGTAGCCGTGATCGCCGGCGAGTAGGGCATTGATCGCCGGCACCACCGCACTTCCGCCCGTCACCGCGAGCGACCCGCCCTCGCAGAAATCGTTCTGGACATCGACGATAAGGAGCGCTCGCATCCCTTCACCGTATCGGCCGACCGGGCGGCCGGGCCAGCCACGGCAGTACAGTGAAGCGGCCGAGTCACGAGGGAACTGATGACACTGTTCGACTTCTTCGAATCCGTTGAATTGCCGGTCCCGGCGATCACAACGGAGCAGGCCGCGGACATCGCCGCGAAGCACTTCGGGATCCAGGCGCACGTCACTGCCCTAGGCAGCCAGCAGGATGCCAACTTTCTGCTGCACGACCCCGCCGGCCTACCCGTCGGGGTCCTTAAGATCGCCAATCCGGTCTTCAGTCGGATCGAATTGGAAGCCCAGGATGCCGCGGCCGCCTTCATCACTGCCGGTGAAGGTATTAGAACCGCCACGAATATCGAACTCACCGGTTTGCCTGCGATCGCGCAGATCGACGGCGACGAAACGTTGTTTCCACGAATCATCACCTACCTGGGCGGTGGGACACTCAGTGGCGATCGGTACCTGCGCCCGGCCCAGGTCGTCGCGCTCGGGGCATTGGCGGGTCGAAGTTGCCGAGCGCTCGCAGCCTTCGATCACCCCGGCGTCGACCGGGTGATGCAGTGGGATCTGCGCCACGGCAACCGCACGGTCGAGGTTCTCGCACCGCACGTTACCGACACACGACAGCGCGAGGTTGTCGAAGCCGTCGCCGCACAGGCGTGGCAACGGGTGGCCGAACTCGCTGATGACCTTCCGATACAGGTCATTCATGGCGACGTCACCGGTGACAACGTGGTGTGCGACGCCGACGGTATTCCCGACGGCCTCATCGACTTCGGGGATCTGGTGCGGTCCTGGCCAGTCGGTGAACTTGCCGTGGCGATCGCGTCCGTTCTCTGTCACGACGGCGCCGAACCCATCTCCACGCTCCCCGCCATCGAAGCCTTCCACGCGATTCGCCCACTGGGCCCCGCGGAGATCGAGGCGCTGTGGCCCCTGGTCGTGCTACGTGCAGCAGTGCTGGTGGTCAGTGGTCTTCAACAATCCTCGATAGACGCCGAGAACGCCTACGCCGTCGCCGGTCAGAACCAGGAGTCGCGGATCTTCGAACGCGCTACCCACATACCCATCGACGTGATGACGGCGCAGATCCGCACCGCTCTCGGTGTCACGCACCCGAGCGAGCCGGTCACCGCTGACGCTGCCCTGATCGCCGGTCTGGATCCACTCGACATCGTTCGTCTCGACCTGTCGGCGGAATCCGACGCGATGGACGCCGGGGCGTGGCTGGAGGCCGATTGCGAAGACCGGCTCGCTCGGGACGCGGTCGCAGGCGGAGCCATGGCAGTGGTCACCACATTCGGTCAGGCCCTGCTCACTCGATCGAGAACGCGCAGCGAAACCTCTCCCGCCACGGTGGCTACCGGCCTGCAGCTGTGGCCGGCGACACCCCTGACACTCACTGCCCCCTGGGCCGGAACGGTGGAGTTGGCTGATAGCGACGGCGGCACAATGCTGTCGGTTATCGGAACCGCGGGGACAGTGCAGATCCAAGGGGGACTTCGAGCCGACAGCGTCGCCCCTTCCGGGCAGAGTGTCACCGCGGGCACCGCTCTCGGTGTAATCGAGGGCCCGATATGGATTTGCTGCCTCCGCCATCCCGGCGATGTCGCAGTACCTGAATTCGTGCGGCCCGAATACGCGGCCGGCTGGCTGAACCGGGTCAGCGACCCTGCGCTGCTGCTGGGCCTGTCCGGCGCCAAGGCTGGCGAGGACAGCCAAACACTGCGCCAACGGCGCTCACGTGCTTTCGCGGAAGTGCAGGAGCACTACTACGAACACCCGCCCCGCATCGAGCGCGGCTGGCGTGAACACCTGATCGGCACTGACGGCCGTAGCTATGTGGACATGGTCAACAATGTCGCAGTCCTCGGCCACGGTCACCCGGCGGTGGCTGATGCCGTTGCCAGGCAGTGGCGGCGGCTGAATACGAATTCGCGGTTCAACTACGCCGCCGTGGCCGAACTTTCGCAGCGCGTTGCCGACACCCTGCCGGATCCGTTGGACACGGTCTTCCTGGTCAACTCCGGCTCGGAATCCGACGACCTGGCCCTGCGGCTTGCCATGGCAGCAACGGGCCACCAGGACATCGTCGCCGTTGCGGAGGCCTACCACGGCTGGACCTATTTGACCGACGCGATCTCGACATCAATCGCGGATAACCCCAATGCGCTGTCCACCCGGCCATCCTGGGTACACACCGTGCCATCCCCCAACGCCTTCCGGGGCGAACACCGCGGCGCCGACGCATCGAAGTACGCCCCGGAGGCGGTGGCGTTCATCGAAAGACTTGCGGCCCAGGGACATCCACCGGCCGCGTTCATCGCCGAACCGTTTTACGGCAACGCTGGCGGCCTGGCGCTTCCCGATGGCTACCTGCGGGCCGTGTACGCCGCAGTTCGCGCCGCGGGCGGACTGGCGATCGCCGACGAGGTCCAGGTGGGCTACGGCCGGACCGGTCGCTGGTTCTGGGCTTTCGAGCAACAGGACGTGATACCGGATATCGTCTGTGTCGCCAAGGCGATGGGTAACGGCCAGCCATTGGGTGCGGTCATCACCACCCGGGCGATCGCAGACGCCTACCGCACCCAGGGCTATTTCTTCTCCTCGGCCGGCGGCAGTCCGGTGTCGTGTGTGGTCGGACTCACCGTCCTGGATGTCATCGCAAGCGAACGGCTGCAGGAGAACGCACTCACAGTCGGTGACCATCTCAAGGCCCGGATCCTCGACCTGGCCACCCGTCATCCGCTGATCGGCACCGTGCACGGCAGCGGGCTCTATATGGGTGTGGAATTGGTCCGGGACCGCACCACGCTGGAACCAGCAGCCGAGGAGACCGCCGCCATTTGTGAGCGGATGCTCAAACTCGGGGTGATCGTGCAACCCACCGGCGATCGTGCGAACGTGTTGAAGATGAAGCCGCCGATGTGTCTCACCCGGGAGTCGGCTGATTTCTTCGTCGCGATGCTCGACCGTGTGTTGTCTACCGGTTGGTAGTCGCTCACGCTCGCGCGTCCAACCAGTCCCGCTGCCGAGCGACGAACTCTGCATCGACCACTGCCCCGTGGCCGGGCACATATCGGGCGTCCCCACCACCAATCGCGAGGATCCGGTTCAAGGTCTGCGGCCAGGCCGACACATCGGAGCCTTCGTCGATCGCCGGATCCGCCGACTCCTCGATGAGATCACCGCAGAAGACCACCGGGCCTGATCCTGGTGTCGGAACCACGACGATCAGATCGTGGTCGGTGTGGCCGCGGCCAGGATTCTCGACTCGGACGATGCGATCACCGAGATCGATCTCGGCGTTCTCGATGACATGGTCGGGCGCACACGCCGCCGCGATCGCACGGTCCAGATCGTCACGGTTGGCCCCGTAGCTCAGGGCCTGGGCGCGAACCGCCTCGATACCGGCGCTCAATGCGGCCGCGACCGGCGCCGCTGCGTAGGTCTGGGCGCCCGGGAATCCCCCGGAACCGAGGATGTGGTCGAAATGGTGGTGGGTCATCACCAGGTCGGTCACCTCGGTCCCGGTCAACTCGCGAACGTCCTCGGCGATCCCGCAGGCCTCGGCCAGGGTCGTCCCGCAGTCGATCAGCAGCACTCCGGCAGCCCCGTGGACCAGACCGACAGTGACATCAAGGAACGGCAACCGGCACCGGTAGACGCGATCGGCCAGCTGCTCCCAGTCGTAACGCACGTCAATAACGCTAGTTCAGGGGCATTCGTGGATCGCGACCCGTTTTGCGTGGTCGACGGGCGACTTATAAGGTGGACACATGTCCAATTCGCCCGGTGCAGTGTTCTCGGCTCTCGGCGGAGTGTGAGCATGCGCATCGCGCTGCTGTCCTACCGCAGTAAGACGCACTGCGGTGGCCAGGGCGTTTACGTCCGCCACCTGAGTCGGGGTCTGGTCGAACTCGGCCACCAGGTCGAGGTGTTCTCCGGCCAGCCCTATCCCGAGGTTCTCGATCCGCGGGTCCGGCTCACCGAGGTTCCCAGCCTTGATTTGTACCGCGAACCCGATCCGTTCCGAGTTCCGCATATCCGCGAGATCCGCGACCGCATCGATCTGCTGGAACTGGCCACCATGTGGACCGGCGGGTTTCCCGAAACGCGCACCTTCAGCCTGCGCGCGGCCCGGTTGCTGGCAAGCCGCGGCGCCGAGTTCGATGTGGTGCACGATAACCAGTGCCTGGGAACGGGATTGCTCACGATCGCACAGCACCTCCCGGTGGTGGCTACCGTGCACCACCCCATTACCCGGGACCGCATTCTCGACCTCGACGCGGCGAAGTGGTGGCGCAAGCCCTCGGTGCACCGCTGGTACGGCTTCACTTCCATGCAGAAAAAAGTCGCCCGCCGGATCCCCGATCTGGTGACGGTATCCACATCGTCGGCAGACGATATCGCCCACGATTTCGGCGTGCACCCCGACCAACTACACGTCGTGCCACTGGGTGTCGACACCGAACTGTTCAAACCCGCGGAGGCGCCACGGGTCCCGGGGCGCATCATCGCGATCTCCTCGGCCGACCGGCCACTGAAAGGCATCGGACACCTGCTGCAGGCGGTGGCCAGACTGCGCGCCGGCCATGACGTGGAGTTGCAACTGGTCGCCAAGCTCGAACCCAATGGGGCTACTGAGAAGTTGATCGCCGAACTGGGGATCTCCGATATCGTGCACGTCGCCGGCGGGCTTTCGGATCACGATCTCGCGGCACTGTTCGCCTCTGCCGAAATCGCCTGCATTCCTTCGCTGTACGAAGGTTTCTCACTGCCTGCCGTCGAGGCGATGGCCAGCGGAACCCCGATCGTCGCCAGTCGGGCCGGTGCCCTTCCGGAGGTGCTGGGCTCCGGTGGTGAATGTGCAGACCTGGTCGCCCCCGGCAATGTCGATGAACTCACCGGCGCACTGAGTCGTCTGCTGGACTCCGCCGGTCGCCGGCAGTGGCTGGGAACCGCGGGGCGCAGGCGTGCACTGGACGTCTTCAGCTGGGAGTCGGTGGCCGCACAGACGGTTCGCGTTTACGCGCAGGCCATCGAGCGAAGCGGGCTACCGCGCCGCGAAGTGACGGCGGTCGACGAACCATGCTGACGGTGGATTACGACCGACTCGGTGTCGGACCCGGAACCAAGGTCATCGACGTCGGCTGCGGTGCAGGCCGACACAGCTACGAGGCGTATCGCCGCGGCGCCGACGTGATCGCCTTAGATCAGAATGCCGAGGAACTGGCCGAGGTCGACACCATGCTGCAAGCGATGGGTGCCGAAGGTGAGGCGCCGGCGTCGGCCAAGGCGCAGGTGGTCGTCGGCGACGCACTGGCACTGCCCTACCCGGACGGTGCCTTCGACGTCGTGATCGCCTCCGAGATCCTTGAGCATGTGCCCGACGATCGCGGTGCGATCGCTGAGCTTGTCAGGGTCCTGCGGCCGGGCGGTTCGCTGGCGATCACGGTGCCTCGCTGGCTGCCGGAGAAAATCTGCTGGATGCTGTCCGATACCTACCACGCCAACGAGGGCGGCCACATTCGGATCTACCAGGCCGACGAACTGCGGGCGAAGGTCGAGGCCCGAGGCGTCCGATTCACCGGCTCGCATCACGCGCACGCCTTGCACGCGCCGTACTGGTGGCTGAAATGTGCTGTGGGCGTTGATAATAACGATCATCCGGCTGTCAAGGCCTATCATAAGTTGCTGGTGTGGGACATGATGAGCAAGCCGGCGCTGACCCGGGTGACCGAGGCTGTACTCAATCCGGTGGCGGGCAAGAGTGTCGCGCTGTACTTCGCGAAGCCCCCCGAGAAATCTCATGCGCGGAACTAATCTCGCCGGCGTGCCCGGAATTGCCGGGATTCTCACGCCGGCCCAATGTCGGCAGACGGCGGAGTCGATCGCGACGATCCAGCTCACCTCGGGTGAGATCCCCTGGTCACTGGCCGGGCACACCGATCCGTGGGATCACATCGAGTGCGCCATGGCTCTGACGGCCGCCGGATTCATTGATCAGGCGCGCGCAGCCTACGAGTGGAGTCGCACGCAGCAGCGCAGCGACGGATCCTGGGCCATCCAGTACCGCCGCGGCATGATCGAGGACGCCAACACCGATAGTAACTTCTGCGCCTATATCGCCACCGGCGTGTGGCATCACGTGCTGGTCACCGACGACCGTGAATTCGCCGAACGGATGTGGCCCACCGTACGCGACGCCATCACATTGGTACTCAACCTGCAAGCGACCACCGGTGAAATATATTGGGCGCAAGGACCGAACGGAGCGTTCGAGGAGGCCTTGCTGACCGGGTGCGCCAGCATGTACCACAGCATCCGGTGCGCGCTTGCTCTTGCCGATCTGCTCGGCCAACAGGAGCCCGAATGGGAGATCGCAGTCGGCCGACTCGGCCATGCCATCACCGATCACCCCGATGCCTTCACCGAGAAACCGCGATATTCGATGGACTGGTACTACCCGATTCTGTCCGGCGCAGTCCGGGGTGCAGGCGCACACGACCGGATCGCCGAACGGTGGAGTGATTTCGTCGTCGATGGTCTGGGTATCCGCTGCGTCGACGACCGCCCCTGGGTGACCGGAGCCGAGACCTGCGAATTAGTCATAGCATTGGACGCCATGGGCGATCGTCACCGGGCACTGCAGCAGTTCGCGGCCATGCAGCACCTGCGCGAAGTCGACGGCTCCTACTGGACCGGGCTGGTGTTCTCCGACGGTAAACGCTGGCCGGTGGAGCGCACCACGTGGACCGGCGCAGCCATGATCCTGGCAGCCGACTCGCTGTCGGGAACCACTGCCGGCAGCGGAATTTTCCGAGATGATGCGCTTCCCCGCGGCCTCGAAGGCGATTACGACTGCGAGTGTGTCCGCAGCTGATCGCCCGGCACACCCCTGATCCGCTCCAGAATCCGCAGTGAGCCGCTAGCGCCGACTTCGGTGAAATCACCGGAATCTAAGGCGCGGCAATAGATGTGATACGGCGGTCGTCCACCGTCGCGGGGATCGGGAAACACATCGTGAATGATGAGTGCGCCTCCCACTGACACCCACTTCGCCCAGCCATCGAAATCCGCCTGTGCGACTTCCTCGCTATGACCGCCATCGATGAAAAGTAGTTCCAGCGGTGTCTGCCATCCGCGCGCCACCACGGTCGACTTCCCGACCACGGCCACGATCGTGTCATCCAGACCGGCGGCGTCAAGAGTGCGACGGAACATCGGGAGTGTGTCAAAGCGGCCGCTGACCGGGTCCACCATCGCTGTGTCGTGGAACTCCCAGCCGGGTTGATGTTCCTCGGATCCGTGATGGTGGTCGACGGTAAAGAGCACGCTGCCAGTTTGAGCGGCGGCTGCACCCAGCAGAACGGTGGATCGACCGCAGTAGGTGCCGATTTCGACCGCTACCCCGCCGGCCAGGAACCGCACGGCCGTGTCGAAAAGCGCTTTCCCCTCATCGGCCGGCATGAATCCGATGACCGACTCGGCGAGGGCGAACAGTCGCGACGTTTCGCCGGCGGTGGCGTTCTCGGTTTCGGCCATGTCATGAACCTAGCGTGACGATTTAGAAGCAGTCGGACGCACCATCGACAACGAACAACGCACCACTGGTGTAGGAGCTGTGTTCGGTACACAGGAAGGCGATCGTCGGGGCGATCTCCTCGACGCGGCCGAACCGGCCGAGGGGAATGAGCGCCACCTCGGAGTCGATCAAGGCCGGTATCCCCTGCATCGGCGCGGTCATGGGAGTGTCGATGGTCCCGGGTGCAACCACGTTCACCCGGATGCCGTCCTTAGCCCACTTCACTGCGAGTGTCCTGGTCAGCGCAATGATGCCGGCCTTGGCGGCACTGTATCCGGGAACCATCGTCACCGCTCGCAGTGCCGACATCGACGACAGATTGACCACGGCAGCACCACCTGCTGCTGTGGAAGCCTTGAGCGCACGCCGCAATGCAACCGTCAGCCGGTAGGTCCCGTTGAGATTGAGCGCCACCGACGCGTCGAAGCCGTCCGGAGCCGACTCGTCCAGCCCACCGGGAAAGTTGGCACCGGCATTGTTGATCAGGACGTCGAGGACGTCGAATCGTGCCTTCACAGCGTCGATGGATTCCGGGTCAGTCAGGACCAGTTGCGCGTAGGTCATACCCGACAGATCGGTGGCGTACTCCCCCGGATCCGCACGCGTACCTGTGACGGTGACATCGGCTCCGGCGTCCCGGAACAGCACCGCGGTCGCATGGCCGATACCGCTGGTGCCGCCGGTGATGAACGTGCGCGTACCGGTGAAATCAAACATTGCCCGGGCGGTCATGCGTTGTTCGCGATCTGCTTGCGCAGCCATGCTGTCTCCCAGAAGTTATTGCTATCGGCCAACAGCCGTTCATGCGCCGCTTTGAGGACCCCACGTGCGCCTGCGTGGTCAGTATCGACGTCAGTCACCTTCTCCGCCAGGTGAATGGCCTGCACCGGCCGGTCGGCATCTAGGTAGGCCTGGGCGCGGGCGACGAGCGTGTCGGCGCCGGCGAGTTCCACGAGGTCGATGCTGATATCGGTCGGATCGACCGGATACAACTCGGTGGTGGACCGGTGGTGGAACCATCCCGAGTAGTTCTCCCAGATCGCCCGGACGCCCCAGGCCACCTTGCCATAGCCCTGTCCCAGTTCCAGATGTGGCGGCAGCGTGATCTCCCGCATCAGGGTGCGCACGTCCTTGCCGGCGTTCATGCCCTCGACTGTCGCGTCGTGGACGTACTGAACGGCATCACGCAGCCGAGTGAGTTCGAATTGAATCCGATCCTTACCGGTGATCGGTGCGAAGTGACCGCTCAGAAGTACTTCGGGCTCTAGCGCACGGACCCGTTCGACGGTGTCGATCACCGTGAGCGCGTCGCGATAGCGGTCGCCACGCATGGTGACCAGGTTCGGCATATGGCCAAACAATGCGCCGAACACATTGCCGCACAAACAGATTCTGTCGTCGGTTAACCAGATCACCAGAGAATCAGTGGTCTCGCCGCCGGGTGTGGCGATCAATTCAAAAGTGCGTTCGCCGACGGTGAGCGTGAGGGTGTCCTCGACGACGATGTCCGCGTGCGGGGTGCTCTGGCCGGGCAGTTTCTTGCCGAACCGTTCCTGGATCTTGGCGATGCCGGTGGCGAGAGTGTTGGAGAAGGCAAATGCGCTGCGCGAGACTCGGTACCGCGCCAGGCGTTCATTGTCGTCACGCCACTGCTGCCAGTTGGCCTGCGCCACGATCTGGGTGTCGGGATCGCGCACGCTGTCCAGTCCGCCGACGTGGTCATAATGACCCTGCGTCACGATGAGGTACGGCACCGGCGAGGAATCGACGGAATCAAGGTTGGCGCGGTGGACCGGGCCCTCGAAGCCCATGCCCGCGTTGATGATCACCCGGCCCTGCGATGTCGGAATCATGAAGACGTTGGAAAGTCCAGGTGAGCACCAGATCCCCGGGCTGACCTCCTCGACCGCATCGGGCGTCACGGGCAGCATGGCCTCGGCACCCGGGCGGGTCAGATATGCGGGCTCGAAATCCGTCATGGCGTGCTCCTGTCAATTCTCGCCGGGCCGGACGCCGACTTCGGGCCGGACGTCGAAGCGGTCGAAGTAGAAGTCGAATCGGGATCGAACTTCTTCGGGTGTGACCCCGAAATGCCGTTGCAGGTCATAGCGGATGCTTCCGTGCTTGCCCCGGGGGTTGCTGGCGAGATAGCGGTCGAAGCTCTTTCGCACCCCCGGTGTCAACTCGACGCCGGCTCGTGCGTACAACGATTCCAGGATGGTGATCTCGTTTCCGTTCAGCTGATGAAAGCCAATGTCGATACTGCGTTCGGTGGGCACGAGTTCACGATCCCGCACACCCGCACTGAGCAGACGGTGAATCCGGTCAGTCCAGTAGTTGATCAGCCAGTCTGGATCGATGCTGCTGCGACGGAGACGATCCGCGTAGGCCATCATCGTGACCGTCGACTGGATGACGGCAACCGGATCCCGGTGGGTGAATGCGACGGTGGCGTCCGGGAAGGTGGCCATCAGCGCGGGCAACTGCTCGGAATGCTGCGGGGACTTCAACACCCAGGTCTGCGGACCCCGGAAGAAGGTCAGCGCCTGCAGCACCTTCTTCATATAGGCGTAGTGCCTCCTCTGATCGAGTTCCAGGTAGGTGTCGCGCCAACTCGGGACCCGTGCCAGCCATTCCAAGATGTAGCTGGCGAAATCCAGGTCGAGGATCTCGACCTCTTCCTCAATCGCCTCGGGGAATTGGTCGTGCATGGCTGCCACCAGTGGCATGTTGGCCAGCATCGC
>JBAXIA010000069.1:0-15217 GCA_037138615.1 Mycobacteriaceae bacterium
CAACGAAACGCTTTTGGGCTTTTGTAAGATCATTATATTTTAACATTTCAATTTCACCAGTGGGTTCGGTACTCGCCGGGGTCGCCGTGATCGCCCTCGGCGCAGGGATCTACGCCGCGCGACGGTTCCGGTAGGCCGCCACTGCGGTCGGCAACGTCGCAAAAATGTGATCGGTACCGATCTTCTCGAGGAGCCCCGCGGCGTCCAGTGCCTCGCGCAGATGCCAGGTGACCCGCGCCATCGCGAACACGATGCCGCTGCGGGTGAGATCCTCGCGCAGTTGGTCGACGGCATCGAGTGCGGTGAGGTCTACTTCAACATTGGCTTCGGCATTGAGCACGAACCACTGCACCGGGTCCGGGTTGGCCTCGACCGCCGCCATCGCACGCTTGCGGAAGTCCTCGGCGTTGGCAAAGAACAGCGGCGCGTCGTAGCGGTACACCAGTAGGCCAGGCTCGAGGTGGGCTTGCGGATAGTCCTCGATATCGTGCATGCCGGACACCCCGGGCACGAATCCGAGCACACTGTCGTGCGGACGGGCGACGCGACGCAGCAGGTCCAGGATCGATAGTCCGACCGCGGCGAGAACTCCGTAGAGCACCCCGAAGATCAGCACCGCCAATGCGGTGAGTAGCGCCAGTATCAACTCACTGCGCCGAAATCTGGCCAGCCGCCGAAAGGCGGCGATGTCAATCAATCGCAACGCCGCGTAGACCACCAGGGCACCAAGGGCGGCCGTCGGAAATGTGGCGAGTAGTCCGTGTGCGAAGAGCATCACGATCAGAAGCAGGGCCAGGGTCACCAGCGAGGCGAACTGGGTGCGGGCACCTACCATTTCACTCAGTGCCGTTCGGCTGGCACTGGAACTGACCGGAAAGCCATGGCACACAGCTGATCCCACATTGCACAGGCCCAGAGCGCGCAATTCCGCATTGGCATCGATGGTCTCGCCCTTACGTGCCGCGAAAACACGGGCATTAAGCACACTGTCGGAGAACGCGACGAGGGCTACTCCGCCCGAAGCTGCGGCGAGCACTCCCAGATCACTCAGCGGCACTGCGCTGAGTCCGAATGTCGGCAGCCCGGCGGGCACCTCACCGATGATCTGGATTCCATGTCGGTCCAGCGAAAAGACGGCCACCGCCACCGAGGCCAGCGCGACAGCGATGAACGGGCCGGGAGCCCGCGGTACCAGCCGTACCAGTAGGAACAGAACGGCAAGCACCGCGGCTGAGAACATCAGCGTCGGCCAGTGCACATGTGGCAGTGCCGCGGCCAGGGAGCGCACCTCTGCGATAACGCCGTCCCCGACAACGGGTGTTCCGGTCAACTTGCCCAGCTGTCCGCCGATCATGATCACCGCGACGCCGGCCATATAGCCGATCAGAACCGGCCTGGAGAGCAGGTCGGCGATGAATCCGAGCCGCAACAAACCGCCCGCGAAACAGACGAGTCCGACCATCGCGGCCAAGACCGCTGCCAGCGCCGCGTAGCGGCCACTGTGCCCGGCGGCCAGGGGTGCGAGTGCGGCCGCTGTCATCAACGCGGTTGACGACTCAGGACCGGCGGAGAGGTAGCGCGACGAGCCCATGACCGCGTAGATCACCAAAGGAAGGAGGGATGCCCACAACCCGGCCACTGGCGCCAGACCCGCCACCGTGGCATAGGCCATGGCCTGCGGGACCAGGTAGGCCACCACGGTGAGGCCAGCCATGACGTCACCGCGCAGCCAGGATCGTTGGTAGCCGCGGAACTGGGCCAGCCCGGGCGCGGCCACCGTCCAGTCGATACCCAACGTCACGGCTCGGTGACGACATGCCGGGTGCGGTCGGGCCGCGCAGGCATCCCGTTCCGACCGTCGAGATCCTGGGCGTAGAGACCGACAACGAAGGCGACTCCGCCGCCGTTGATACCGAGAGCGGTTCGGTCGACATGATCGAGGGTGTCGGTCGCCTTGTGATAGTTCGGGTCGAACGCAGCATCGGGGGTCCCGCCCCACAGAGCGGCCTGCTCGGTGTTCATGATTTCCTCGGCGCCGGTGAACAACCCACCGGACGGAATCCCGGCCATGGTGAAGCCGTCATAGTCGGACCGGCCGTCGAATGAGGTGTCCTGGGCGGTCTTGCCTGCCGACTTCAAGAATTCGACGAACGTCCGCTCGATCCCGGGTGAGCCCTCCGGCACCCGTGGAGGGCTCTCGCCAGCTTCCAATGCCGTGGACTGATCGCCGTCGTACGTGAAATAGCCGGGGTTGGGCGAACCGATCATGTCGAAATTCAGATACAGCGCAATGTCTTTGAGTTGGTCGACATCCAGTGACTCGATGTACTTCATCGAACCCACGAGGCCGACTTCCTCGGCCCCCCAGAAGCCGAATCGAACCGCGTGCTTTACCTCCGGAGAGCTTCCCAGTTGTAAAGCCGTCTCCAGCACGGCGGCGACTCCGGATCCGTTGTCATTGATGCCGGGACCGGCGGGGACGCTGTCAAGGTGGGCGCCGACCATCACCACGTCGTGGTCGGAACCGGTCTTGGTGGTCGCGATCACGCTGCGTGCGGTGATGTCGTTGGTGCTGGCGGCCAGTTTGATGGTGGCCGGGCCGGGTGCGGCCCGCAACCGGGCACCGTCAGCCTTGCTCACGCTGATCACCGGAATCGTCACCGCGGTGTTCTCACCGAGGGTGCCGCCCATGCTCTCCTCGTCGACGTTGTCAGCGACGATCATCGCGACCGCCCCGAGTGTGGTGGCGATGGCCTGCTTTTCCGCAAACGGGCAGCTTCCACGGTCCACCAGTACCACCGCGCCCTTGACCGCTATCCCGTCGTAATCAGCTGGCACACACCCCGGCGTCTCGTCAGCAGGTGCGGCGACCAGCGGGCCGCTGACACCGGCGGTACCGGCGCTGAACTCCAGCGTGTTGGCGTCGATAACCGCGCCGCCCACCGTCAACTCCGGCTTCGCGGTCTCGAAGACACGGGTCTGGAAATCCGGGGTTTGAACGTCGAAGCCTTTGTCGCGCAACATCCCTGCGACATAGTCGACGCTGGCGTCATAGCCCGGAGTTCCCACCGCGCGGGTGCCATTATGGCTGTCGGCGATGGCCTGCAGCTTGGCCAGGTGCGCCACCAACGCGTCGGTGGTGACCCGTTGGCGAAGCATATCGCCGAATTCCTTGGCGGGTGTTCCTGCCGCCACTGGTTGCGAGGTTTCGGCCGCCCGAGCGCAACCGAGCGCCAGTACGGACACAACGGCCACCACTGCCGTCATCCGGCGCACGCGCTTCACGGCTTCCAGGTTAGACGCTCGCGGCTACGCTTCAGCCGATGCGAGTGTTGAGAACGCCCGATGAGCGGTTCGCCGACCTACCCGGATACCCGTTCGAACCGAGCTATCGCGATGTCGAAACCGCGGGCCTGCCTCCGCTGCGCATGCACTACGTCGATGCGGGCCCCGCCGACGGCCCCGTGGTCGTGCTGCTGCACGGCCAACCGACGTGGTCATATCTCTACCGCGATGTCATCGCTGTGCTGGCCGGGGCAGGGCTACGGGTGATCGCCCCGGACAACATCGGGTTTGGCCGCTCCGACAAACCCGCCGAACCCACCGACTACACATTTGCCCGCCATGTCGACTGGATCAGGAGCCTGATCGCAGGCCTGAATCTGCGTGACATCACGCTGGTTGTGCAGGATTGGGGCGGACCGATCGGATTGAGCGCGCTGGCCCGCGAGCCGGATCGGTTTTCCCGAGTAGTGGCGACGAACACCATTCTGCATACCTGCGAGTCGGCACTCGCGGACAAGTTGACCTGGGCGCACCATGGCGTCGAGCCGGGTCGGATGGTGGTGCAGGAGACATTGCTGGATTATGTGTCGTTTTACCAGCGCTCGCCGGACATCACACCGAGTGACTTCCTCGATGCCGTTGCCGGGCCGCTCAGCTCCGCGGTACTGGCCGGCTATGACGCGCCCTTTCCCGATCGGACCTACAAGGCCGGGCTGCGACAGCTGACCGCGTTGATTCCGCTCACCCGCAACGACCCGGGCGCCCGGATCAGCGCGGCGACGATGGCGGCACTCACAAAGTGGGAAAAGCCCTTCCTCACAGCGTATTCCGATGGCGATCCTGCCACCCGCGGTTGGGATGCGGTATTCGCCGAACGCGTCCCGGGTGCGCGGCGGCAGAACCACACCACCATCGCCGAAGCCGGTCACTTCGTGCAGGAGCAGCAGGGTGGACGACTGGCGGAGATCATCGTGGGCTTCGTGGCCGGCACCTAACGCCGCTATAGCCGCGAGCTCAGACCCTTCCAGCTGGCCGCGAAGCCGGGGTGCAGCCGCAGGCCGGTCACCTGATCCATGGCGACCCAACTCAGTGCGCGACTTTCGTGGTTGGGCACGGTGGGCAGCGTCTCCGGTGCATCGGCGACGACGGTGGTGTAGGTCCACCGCACATCACCCGGACCGTGGATCTCGGCGGTAACGACCTTGAACCGCACACTGAGTTGTTCACTGGGCAGCCCGGCCTCCTCGTGCGCCTCCCGGAGGGCAGCCTCCTCGGGCGTCTCATGACTGTCGAGGGCACCGCCGGGCAGTCCCCAGGTATCGCCATGGTGGCTCCACTCCGCGCGATGCTGCAGCAGTACAGCCAGAGTGCCGTCCCCGAGCGGGGCACGCAGCAGCAACCCGGCGGCACCGAACCGGCCCCAGTGCCGGGTGCCCGCATGGGACACCACCCAGCCGTCACCGTCGCCTCGCACGCGTTCAGGATAAGCACGCCATCGATGGCGGCTGCTCTTAGACTTCATTCACGAGAGCCGGGGACGCCGGCGAAGGGGAGAGAGGTCCGCGCGAGGTGACCGTCGAGCTGGCGCACCCGTCGAGCGAGCCGCTAGCACAGCGGACGCCCACTGGGCCTGCTCACCCAAGGTGGTGGTTCGCCAACACCACCCCGGGGCGGATTCTTGCGATCGGGACCATCCTGGCAATGCTGGGCATTCTCAGCGCGTTCGCGATCTCGACCACGATCAATGAACGGCAGTTGGCTCTGACGAACGTCCTTGATCACACCGAACCGCTGGCCTTCGCGGCCGGCCAGCTCTACACCACGCTGTCGGTGGCCGATGCCGCCGCGACCACAGCTTTCATCCCCGGGTCCGAGCCCCAAGCCGTCCGGAAACGCTACGAGCAGGCGATTACCGACGCCGCCGTCGCAGTGACCAGTGCATCCAGCGGCCTGACCGACCCTGCCCTAATCGAACTTCTTGGCCGAACCAACGCACATCTGGCGGTCTACACCGGGTTGATCGAAACGGCACGGACCAACAATCGGACGGGTAACCCGGTCGGGTCGTCGTACCTCTCGGAGGCATCAGCGCTGATGCAGCAGACGATCCTGCCCGACGCGCAACGGTTGTATGACGCGACCTCGGAGCGCGTTGACGCCGAGACTGGCGCATCTACCAAGATTCCCGCACCGGTGATCATCATCGTCGCGGCGACACTGCTGTTCGGGGCGTTCGCTCATCGCTGGCTGGCCAGGCACACCAAGCGTCGGGTGAACGTCGGTCTGGTTGTCGGCGGGCTGGCGATCGCGATCATGATTGTCTGGGTCGGCAGCGCGCTGGCCATCTCCACCGCGGGCAGCCGCACCGCTAAGAACACCGCTGCGGAATCGTTGCGCACGGTGACGAGCCTGGCCATCACCGCACAGCAGGCCCGCGCTGATGAGACGCTGGCGCTGATCCGCCGCGGGGATGAGGACGTCCGTAAGCGCTCCTATTACCAGCGGGTGGACCTCATGCGCGATGAGCTCCGGGACTATCTGGCCCGCAAGGACACGGTGGACGACAGCGGGCTGGCCCAGGCCGATCAACTCTTGGAGCGATGGCGCCAGGCTGATGAGCGGATCAGCGACTACATCAAGGTCGGTAACTACCAGGCCGCCACCCAGGTGGCGCTGGGCGGCGGCGAGGACGCGTCCACGCCCGCCTTCGACAAGCTCAATGATGCTCTGTCCAAAGGTATTCAGGAGAGCCGCACGCAGTTACGCAATGACATATCGGCGGCGCGCCGGGTGCTGTCGGGTACAACGGTGGGCGGGGCGATGCTGTCGGTCGGAGCAGCGCTCGCGGTCGCACTGGGCCTGTGGCCCAGGTTGAGTGAGTACCGGTGATCGTGATACGGGTTAGTGCTCGCACGCTGGCCGTGATCGCCGCGGTGCTGGCGACCGTACTCGGCGGTTGCGCGCAGCCCCCCGATCCGGTCATGTCGCCCGGTCCCACCCTGGCGCCGCCGACGCCGGCCGGGATGGAGGATCTCAAACCCGAATCATCACAGCCACCGGGTGCCAGTGAGACCAACTGCGATCGCACCGCAAGCCTGCGCCCCTTCCCCAACAGGGCTCAGGCAGAAGCTGCGGTGGAATCCATCCGAAAGCGTGGGCGCCTGCTGGTGGGGCTCGATATCGGTAGCAACCTGTTCTCCTTCCGCGACCCCGTCACCGGCGGGATCACCGGGTTCGACGTGGATATCGCGGGCGAGGTGGCCCGAGACATCTTCGGCAAGCCCTCAGCTGTCGAGTACCGCATCCTGTCCTCAGCCGATCGCATCACCGCGTTACAGAACAACGCTGTTGACATCGTGGTGAAGACGATGACGATCACCTGCGAACGCCGCAGGTTGGTGAACTTCTCGACTACCTATTTCACTGCCTACCAACGAATTCTGGCTCCGCGCGAATCAGATATCACCGGACCGGAAGACCTTTCCGGTAAGCGGGTCTGTGTGGCACGCGGGACCACGTCGCTGAGAAAGGTTCAGGAGATCACCCCACCGCCGGCAATTGTCACTGTCGTGACCTGGGCTGACTGCCTGGTGGCGCTGCAGCAGCGCGAGGTCGATGCGGTCAGCACCGATGACGCGATCCTGGCGGGTCTGGTGGCGCAGGATCCATATCTGCACATCGTCGGTCCGAACATGGCCGAAGAGCCCTACGGGATCGGAATCAACCTCACCAACACCGCACTGGTCCGATTCGTGAACGGGACCTTGGAGCGCATCCGTCGCGACGGAACCTGGGACGCCCTGTATCGCAGATGGTTGACGGTGCTCGGTCCGACGCCGGCGCCGCCGACACCGAGGTATGTGGACTGATGAGCGCACCGCAATCACCTCGGATCGACGTCGGCACGCAGCCCGCCACCCCGGCGGATCTGGGTGTGGATTCGGTTGCGACCATGCGTCCGATGTCCACGCAGGCGATCTTCCGACCACGCTTCGATGAAGACGCGGATTCGGTCGGCAGCGAGCCGATCGAGACCGACGAGAATCAGGCCACGGTGGCACGGAATCTGTCGCCCACCCGGCGACTCGGTGGTGGGCTAGTCGAGATCCCACGGGTGCCTGAGATCGACCCATTGACGGCCTTGATGGTGAATCCCGTTGTCGCCGAGTCCAAGCGGTTCTGCTGGAACTGTAATCGTCCGGTTGGCCGATCGACCGAGACCCGTGAGGGCGAGTCGGAGGGCTTCTGTCCGAATTGCGGCAGTGCTTACTCATTCCTACCCCAATTGAGCCCGGGCGACATGGTCGCCGATCAGTACGAGATCAAGGGCTGTGTTGCCCACGGCGGACTCGGCTGGGTGTACCTGGCCGTCGACCACAACGTCAACGAGCGGCCGGTCGTACTGAAGGGCCTGGTCCATTCCGGTGACGCCGAAGCTCAGGCCATCGCGATGGCCGAGCGACAGTTCCTCGCCGAAGTGGCGCACCCATCGATCGTCAAGATCTTCAACTTCGTAGAGCACCCTGACTCTCGCGGCGAACCGGTCGGCTACATCGTGATGGAGTACGTCGGCGGAAAATCTCTCAAACCGGTTAAGGGAGAAATTCTTCCGGTCGCACAGGCCATCGCCTACATGCTCGAAATCCTGCCTGCGCTGGGCTATCTGCACTCGATCGGCCTGTGCTACAACGACCTTAAGCCGGAAAACACCATGGTCACCGAGGAGCAGCTCAAGCTCATCGACCTCGGCGCGGTCTCCCCGATCAATTCGTTCGGCTATCTCTACGGCACACCTGGCTATCAAGCGCCCGAGATCGTTCGCTCCGGGCCGGCCGTCGCAACTGACATCTACACGGTCGGGCGGACCCTGGCCGCACTGACACTTCACCTGCCCACCCGCAATGGCCGCTACGTCGACGGCCTACCTGACGACGATCCGGTGCTGGCGAAGTACGACTCGTTCGGCCGGCTGCTTCGCCGAGCAATCGATCCCGACCCGCGCCGCCGATTCGCCAGCACCGAGGAAATGTCCTCGCAGTTACTCGGCGTGCTGCGAGAAGTGGTGGCCATCGATACCGGCGTCCCGCGGCCGGGCCTGTCCACTGTGTTCACTAGGACCCGCTCGACGTTCGGGGTGGAACTGCTTGTCGCACACACCGACGTCTATCTCGACGGCCTGGCGCACACCGAGAAGCTGACGGCACCGGAGATCGTGACCGCCCTGCCGGTACCACTGGTTGATCCGTCCGACGTCGCGGCAACGGTGTTATCGGCCACCGTCCTTTCGCAACCGGTGCAGACCCTGGATTCACTGCGGGCGGCCCGCCACGACAGCCTGGAATCCGACGGTGTCGACGTGTCCGACTCGGTCGAACTGCCACTCATGGAGATTCGTGCGCTGCTGGATCTCGGTGATGTGGCCAAGGCCAATCGAAAGCTGGATGATCTGGCCGGACGGGTAGGATGGCGTTGGCGGTTGGTTTGGTTCAAAGCAGTCTCGGAGCTACTCACCAGTGACTACGATTCCGCCACAAAGCATTTCACTGAGGTACTCGCTACTTTTCCCGGTGAGTTGGCACCGAAATTGGCTCTGGCGGCAACCGCGGAACTCGCCGGTAACTCCGATGAGCGGCCGTTCTACGAGACCGTCTGGCATACCGACAACAACATCATCTCGGCAGGTTTCGGACTCGCGCGTGCGCAATCCGTCGAAGGGGATCGGCGCGGATCGGTAACCACCCTGGATGAAGTCCCAGTGGGTTCCCGATATTTCACCACTGCCCGATTGACCAGTGCGGTGACGCTGCTCTCCGGCCGCTCGGCGCATGAGCTCACCGAGGAGCAGATCCGAGATGCAGCCCGCCGTGTCGAAGCGCTGCCCGATACCGAGCCCCGGGTGCTGCAGATCCGCGCACTGGTGCTGGGGACAGCCCTGGATTGGATTGCCGGGCATGACGCTCAGCCGAACGCGATCCTCGGATTTCCATTCACGGACAATGGTCTGAGGCTCGGCGTCGAAGCCTCGCTGCGCGGGCTGGCGCGGGTAGCCACCAGCCAGTCGCATCGCTATGCGCTGGTGGACCTGGCCAACGAGGTCCGTCCGCTAACCACCTTCTGATTCGCCACCTCAGATCGCAGTCAGCGCGGCACGCGCGATGGCCAGTTCCTCATCGGTGGGAACCACCAGAACAGTGGTCGGTGACGATGCAACAGAAATCCGTCGCGCCTGGCGCGACGGGGCGTCGTTGAGATGTTCATCGAGTTCGATGCCCAGTGATGCCAGACCGCCCAGCGCATCGCGGCGAACCCGCACATCATTTTCACCGACCCCCGCGGTGAATGTGATGACATCGACGTGTCCCAACACCGCCAGGTAAGCACCGATGTATTTGCGCAGTCGGTGGATGTAGACCATATAGGCCAGTTTCGCCGCCTCGTCACCGGATGCAATGCGCTCGTGGACGACCCGGAAATCGATTTCGCCACCCAGACCGAGCATGCCCGAGTTCCGGTTGAGCATGGTCTCGATCTCGTCGATACTCATCCCTGCGGACCGCCAGAGGTAGGTGATCACCCCCGGATCGAGATCCCCGGATCGGGTGCCCATCACCAGACCCTCCATCGGAGTCATACCCATCGAGGTGTCGACGGGACGACCACCGGCGATCGCCGACGCGGACGCCCCGTTGCCCAGATGCAGCACAATCTGGTTGATCGAGGCGGGCGGGACACCGAGGAATTCAGCAGCCTGCCGACTGACGAATTCATGCGATGTGCCGTGGAACCCGTACCGGCGGATCCGCCAGCGCGCCGCGATATCACGGTCAATCGCGTAGGTGGCCGCGGCGGCGGGCAGATCGTGGAAGAACGCCGTGTCGAAGACCGCGACATGCGGTAGGTCAGGCAATACCTTGCGGGCCACCTCGATACCGAGCACCGCCGGAGGGTTGTGTAACGGAGCCAGTGGTGCCAACTCCCTCAGCTGACCGATCAACTCATCGTCGACGATGGTCGGCCGGTAAAGATCGGGACCGCCGTGTACGACCCGATGCCCGACGGCAACCAATCCCAGGTCCGCCAGGTCCTGCCCTCCCGGTGCTACCGCGTCGAATGCCGCGCGCAGTGCCGCCTCGTGGTCGGGAACTCCCCCGTCCTCACCGATGCGTTCAACGACGCCATCCACGACGGACACGCCAGCATCGGGTTGCACCAACGAATACTTCAGTGATGAGGATCCCGAATTGAGGACCAGTACCGTGGCCGCCGTCACTTCTGTGCCTGGATCGCGGTAATGGCGACGGTGTAGACGATGTCCTCCACCAGCGCGCCGCGGGACAGATCATTGACCGGCTTGTTGAGCCCCTGCAGCACGGGTCCGATGGCGATCGCACCCGCGCTACGTTGCACGGCCTTGTAGGTGTTGTTGCCGGTGTTGAGATCGGGAAAGATCAGGACCGTGGCGCGGCCAGCGACGGCGGAGTCCGGCATTTTGGCCGTCGCCACGACTGGGTCGACCGCGGCGTCGTATTGGATGGGACCTTCGACCAGCAGACTCGGCGCGCGCTGTCGAACGAGTTCGGTTGCAGCCCTGACCTTATCCACTCCGGCGCCGGTACCGGATGCACCCGTGGAATAGGACAGCATGGCCACCCGCGGGTCGATCCCGAACTGCGCGGCGGTGCGGGCTGAGCTGATCGCAATGTCCGCCAACTCCTCGGAGGTCGGATCGGGCACGATCGCGCAGTCACCGTAGGCCAATACCCGGTCGGCAAGGCACATCAGGAAGATGCTGGACACCGTGGAGACACCGGGCTGGGTCTTGATGATCTCGAAGGCCGGCCGAACCGTGTGCGCAGTCGTGTGAGCCGCACCGGACACCATCCCGTCAACAATGTCGTTGTGCACCAGCATGGTTCCGAAGTAGGAGACGTCACAGATGATCTCGCGGGCTTGCTCGAGTGTGACACCTTTGTTCTTACGCAACTCGGCGTACTGAGCGGCGAACTGCTCGCACAGTTCGCTGGTGCGGGGGTTGATCACGACCGCGGCACTGAGGTCGACGCCGAGTTCGGCTGCTCGGGAACGTACTTGGGACTCCTCACCGAGGATGGTGAGATCGGCCAGGCCGCGGCGTAACAGCCGTCCCGCGGCTTGCAGTATCCGGTCATCATCGCCCTCGGGTAACACGATGCGCTTGCGGTCGGCGCGGGCCCTCTGCATCAGGCCATAGGCGAACATCTGAGGCGTCGTCACCGTAGGGATGGGGATCGCCAGCCGTGTCAACAGGTCGGGAATATCGACATGCCGCTCCATCAGTTCGATCGCGGTATCAATCTTGCGCTCCGACGCTGCCGTCACTCGGCCGCGGGTATTTGCGACTGCACTGGCGGTCGCGAATGTGCCCAGATCGGTGGCGATGATGGGTAGTCGCAGACCAACACCCGTGACCAGCCGGGCGATCTCCCGGTGCAGTGGCAGACCACCATTGAGAATGATGGCCGCTAGCGTCGGGAAGCCCTCGGCAGCATGGGCACTGGCGACGGCGAGTACCACATCAGAACGGTCTCCCGGGGTGATGACGACGGCGCCTTCGCGGAGTCGCTCAAGCACGTGATCGGCCGTCATTCCGGCGACCATGACGTCCATCACCTCACGGGCCAGCAGTGATTGGTCGCCGTGGACCAGGGTGCCGCTGACCGCCACACACAGTTCGGCAACAGTCGGGGCCACCAACAACGGTTCCTCCGGAATGACGTAGACGCGCGGTTCCAGATTGCGACAGGCCTGCGCGACACTCGCCATCTGAGCGGGATCGCACCGGTTGGCGACCACCGCGGCGGTGTGCGCGTGCTGCGCGGTTAGCTCAGCCAGACACATCTCAATGGCCGCGACGATCTCATCCGGTGTCCGGTCGAACGCCCGGACCGATAACACCACCGGGGCTCCGAGGTTGACCGCGATGCGTGCATTGACGCTCAACTCGGTGGGGGTGGCGACGTCGGTGTAGTCCGAACCGACGATCACCATGGCGTCACAGCGGCTGGCGACCGCGTGATAGCGGTCGACGATATCGGCGATCGCACCGTCGAGGTCGGAGTGCAGGCGCTGATAACTCACCCCGATGCAGTCCTCGTAGGGGAGCTCGGATTCGCTTTCGGCGAGGAGCAGCTCGAGGATGTAGTCGCGGTCCTCACGTCGGGTGATCGGACGGAACACCCCGACCCTGGGTACCAGCGCGGAGAGCTGATGCAAGATCCCCAACGCAATGGTGGACTTACCGGTCTCGCCTTCCGGTGAGGCGACGTAGATCGAGGTCGGCCCCTGCGTCATCGGCCCCCGCGTCATCGGCCCCCGTGTCACGGCTCGAGCATTCCCTAGTCGCCCCGGCAATCAGCCCAGTTTGCGCAGCCGGGGCAGCAGATCACGTTCAAAAAGTTCCAGGAACCGGCGCTGATCGTGGCCGGGAGCGTGGAACACAAGGTGGTTGAGACCGTAGCGGACGTAGTCGGCCACTTTTTCGACGGCCTCATCAGGATCTGAGGAGACGATCCATCTCCGGGCGACCTGCTCGATGGGTAACTCGTCGGCCAGGCGCTCCATCTCGATCGGGTCGGACACACTGTGCTTCTGCTCGGGCGTCAGCGACAGCGGCGCCCAGAACCGGCAGTTGTTCAGTGCGGTCTCGAGATCGGTGTCGTAGGAGATCTTGATCTCAATCATCTTGTCGATGTCCGCAGCATTGCGTTCGGAGGCGGCCGCTCCCTCCAGCACCGCCGGGAGCAGCTTCTCGGTGTAAAGCTCCTCGCCCTTGCCGGAGGTGCAGATGAACCCATCGCCGGCCCTTCCGGCGTATTTGGCCACCGCCGGACCGCCGGCCGCGATGTAGACCGGCACACCGCCCTCGGGCACGTCGTAGATCGAGGCACCTGTGAGGTGGTAGTAGTCGCCGTCGAAGTCCACCCGCTCACCGCGCCACAACTCGCGCATCAAACGGACCGACTCACGCAGGCGGGCAAAGCGTTCCTTGAACTCCGGCCACTCGCCGGTGAATCCAGTGGCGACCTCATTGAGCGCCTCACCGGTGCCCACACCGAGGAACACCCGGTCCGGATAGAGGCAACCCATCGTGGCGAATGCCTGGGCGATGACGGCGGGGTTGTACCGGAAGGTGGGTGTCAGCACCGATGTCCCGAGCGTGATCCGCTTGGTGCGCTCACCGACGGCCGTCATCCACGACAGCGCGAAGGGCGCGTGCCCACCCTCGTGGCGCCACGGCTGAAAATGGTCGCTCACCGTCGCACTGTCCATACCGTGCGCCTCAGCGAGCACACCGAGTTCCACCAACTCACGCGGTCCGAATTGCTCCGCCGACGCCTTGTATCCCAATTTCAGTTCAGCCACAGACTTGTTTCTACCCCAGAGCGCGGCGGCCGCTGAACGAGGCTGCCTAAACTTCGGCCATGGCTCCAGTGCTGACCGCTGTCGCCGAGGGAGTCCACCTGGCCCAGACACCCTTGGTGAACTGGACGTTGGTCAGCGATGACTCCGGTGTGGTGTTGATCGACGCAGGTTTTCCAGGCCATCGTGACGATGTGGTGACGTCGCTACGGCAGTTGGGTTTTGTACCGGGCGACGTCCGGGCGATCCTGCTGACACATGCCCATATCGACCACTTCGGTGCGGCCATTTGGTTTGCGAAGGCGCTCCACACTCCGGTGTACTGCCACCCGCGCGAGGTCGGCCACGCCAAACGCGATTACCTTGAGCAGGCTTCCCCGGCCGCGTTGATGACACAGGCCTGGCGCCCGAGGTGGCTGCGATGGTCCCTTCAGGTGGCGGCCAACGGCGGCCTGGTGCGCGAGGGCATTCCCACCGCGCGGGCGCTGACGGCCGAAATCGCCGCGACGCTCCCAGGCCGGCCGGTGGTACTGCCGACACCCGGGCATACCAGCGGCCACTGTTCCTATGTTGTCGGTCGGGTGCTGGTGGCGGGCGACGCACTGGTGACTGGCCATCCACTTTCCACGCGGCACGGCCCGCAACTGCTGCCCTCGCTGTTCAACCACAGCGATCCGGACTGTGTGAGCAGCCTGGAGGTGCTCGCCGGCGCCGGCACCGACACCCTGATCCCCGGCCACGGCGACGTGTGGATCGGGCCGATCAGTGTGGCGGCCCGCGAGGGGTTCCCGGACTAGCTCAGAGCCCGGTCCAGGTCCGCGATCAGATCCTCGGTGCCTTCCAGACCGACCGAGACGCGCACCACACCGTCGCCGAGGCCGATGGCGGCCCGTCCCTCCGGACCCATGGCGCGGTGCGTGGTGGTTGCCGGGTGGGTGATGAGCGACTTGGAGTCGCCGAGGTTGTTGGAGATGTCGATCACGGACAGCTTGTCGAGTACCTCGAAGGCTCGCTCTTTGCCTCTGCCCTCCGGTGCCTCGAGTTCAAAGGTCACAACGGTGCCGCCGCCGGTCATCTGACGCTTGGCCAGATCGTGCTGCGGATGGGAAGCCAGGAACGGGTAGCGCACCCAGCGCACGCCCGGATGGCCCTCGAGGAATTCCGCGACTCTCAGTGCAGAAGCGGTGCTGTAGTTGACCCGAACCGACAGCGTCTCAAGGCCTTTCAGTAACACCCAGGCGTTGAACGGGCTCAGGGCCGGTCCGGTATGGCGCATCAGCGTCTGCACCGGACCACCGATGTACTCCCTATCACCCAGGATCGCACCGCCGAGAACCCGGCCCTGACCGTCGATGTGCTTGGTGCCGGAGTAGATCACGACATCGACACCCAGCGGGAGACCCTGCTGTAGCAGCGGCGTTGCAAAAACGTTGTCCAGCACCACTGTTGCGCCGACAGCGTGGGCCATCTCGGATACCGCGGCGATATCGACCAGGGACTGCATCGGATTCGACGGCGTCTCGAAGAAGACCGC
>JBAXIA010000070.1:0-14565 GCA_037138615.1 Mycobacteriaceae bacterium
CGAACATCGCGACCGTCGGGTTTCCGTAGCGGGAGTAGACGAACCGGTCGATTTCACCGGTGAACGCCTTCTCCGCCTCGGCGGCCGAGTCGTAGACATATCCGGACGTCAGGTAGAGCCCCTCGGCGGTCTCGTCAAAACCGGATCGCAGTAGGCCGCCACGGACGCCGATGGTTTCCTGACTGACGCCCTCAGGCAGTGCAGCCGGGATCCGCACCGAGGGCACCGAACCGTCGTCGGAAGTCATGACTGCTTCCAAGGCAGGCCCTCTGCGCGCCAGCCGCCACCACCACGGTGGCCGTGCTCGTCGAGTTGACCCTCGAATCCGTCGAGCATGTTGTACGAGGGGGCGATACCGGCGGCGGTCGCGGCCTGCGCCGCGGGAATCGATCGATTACCGGATCGGCACAGAAAGATCACCGGGCGATCCCCCGGCGTGACGCCGGCCGCGATCAGATCACCGACGAAGTTGTCGTTGTGACCCAGGGAGGTATTCCACTCGACAAACACGACATCGCGGCCCAGGCTGACCAGATCCGGGACACCGACCCACTTCCACTCGGCATCGGTACGACAGTCCACGAGGACTGAGTCGGGGTTGTCGCTGAGCAGTTTCCAGCTTTCCTGCGGCGTGATATCTCCGGCGTAGCTCACGCATGTGAGTCTCCCACATCGCCTGATTCAGGCCATCTACCTCGGTCCCGGTGAGCACACCTTCCACTCACCGTTCTCGCGCACGAACGTCGTCGCGGTCTTGATCTTGTCGTCCGGCGAACGCTCGAAGTGGTACACCACCGTGGCGGTGGCCCGGTCCCCGGTGACGGCGATCGCGGTCACATCGTCGACGAACCTTGCCCCGTGAGCAGTCTTGGACTGCTGCTGATCGGCGAGTACCCGGGCTTCGTCGCCCTGCTCGGCGACGCAGGTGAACGTTTGGTAGTCGGTGTAATTCCCGCGTTGCAGCGCGTCGTTCTGGCCCACCACGGCAGTCCCGATGCGACCCTCGTCGGGCTGTACGTCACCGCGAATCAGCCTTAGCAGCCCGATTGCGATCAGCGCGACCACAACAATCGCCACAGCTGCCACGATCGGAATCAGGCTTCCGCGGCTCTCGTCGGAGTTGGCATCGGAATTTGTCATCGCCAACCTTCTATCACGCCGCGTGCGATAGCCGTTTCGGTCGGTGCGCAATTGCCGGCTCCGGGGATCAGTGTGGCCAGCGCCGCGGCAGTACAGGCGCGCCGCAGCGCGCGATCGGGTTCATCGTCCCAACTTGCTGCCAGTACCCCGGCGAACACATCGCCCGCACCCGAGGTATCCACCGCGTCCACGGCTGGGGCCGGGATGTTGAACGTGCGCTCTGAGCCGATATAGGACGCGCCGCGCGATCCCCGCGTGATCACCAGGTGCGGGACCCGCCACTGCCAGTGCGAGGCTTCATCTTCATTGACGATAACAACGTCTACGAGTTGGGCTATCTGCGCCAACGGGGCGACGACGGCAGGCACCGGCGACGCATTGAGCATCACCGTGGCGCCCGACTGCCGTGCCAGTCGCACTGCATCGAGCACGGTCGCCAGCGGTATCTCCAATTGCATCAGGACCACGTCGGATTCAGTGATCAGACACCGGGCGGCGTCGGAGTCCAGTGTCAGATGCGAGTTCGCTCCGGGCGCAACAACAATCGCATTCTCGGCAGCAGCATCCACCACGACAATCGCGGTACCACTCGGGCCGGGCACGGTGGATACGGCGTCGGTGCCCACGCCGTTGGCACGCAGATGGGCTAGCAGCCCGACCGCCGCAGAGTCGTCACCGACCGCACCGACGAACTGCACCTGCGCGCCGGCTCGCGCCGCGGCGACCGCTTGGTTGGCACCCTTCCCACCGGGTGCGTAGACGAGCGACGACGCCAGCACTGTCGAACCCGACGTCGGGATCCGTTCGACGATGAGCGTCAGGTCGTTATTGACACTGCCCACCACACAGACCCGCATCATCAGCACTACGTTAGCCGCGGGTATGCAACTCTTGCCGCATGCGACTGATCATCGACACGGATCTGGCGACGGGCACAGTCGGCTCTGATCCCGAGGACGGGATGGCCATCCTCCACGCCCTCAACTCCCCGGGAGTGCAGATCGACGGGTGACACTGGTGCAGGGCAACGTGCCGATCGCGCAATAAACCGCCTGGCTTGACCAGCAGGCCACGACGCCCCGGACCGTACCGCCCATCGATGGCCCCGGCGCCCCCGCCCGCGGGAACCGCGGCGGAGTTCCTCTGTCGCACAATGCTCGAGGCTCCCGGGCAAGTTGCCGTAGTCGCCATCGGCGTCGACAGCGCGCGCTTCGCACACTACCTCGACGCCCGGGTGGCCGGCTGCCTCTGAGCGCAAGGGTGTCGAGCGCGACGAAAGCACAGCACTGGCGGGAAGATAGCGTCATGCATCGCGCGCCCGAAGTTCGCCGACCGCTGTGGGATCGCATCGGTGCACTCGTCTCCAGCCGACGGTCCTGGGTCCTGGCACTGTTCATCGCCGCACTCGGAGCCACCCTGCTCGGTGTGATTCCACAGAGCGCAACAGCCCAGCAGTCACCGGTCATTCTCCCGCCCACCGCCGAGTCCGTCCGCGCCACCGAACTGATCAAGGGCTTCCCCGGCGGTGACGTCGCACCGGTTCTGCTCGTGATCAGCCGAGCCGACGACACAGATTTGTCACCTGAGGACCTTGCCGACGCACAACAGGCCCGAGCCCGGATGGCCGGCGTGACCGGAGTGATCGACGCGCCAGGGCCACCGGTCATCGGTGCCACCGACGGTAAGGCCGCAGTGGCGCCGGTGGCGCTGAATCCTGACCTCACCGGATTCGCCCTCTCCGACACCGTCACAGCATTGCGCGACGCGGCCCGCGACGGCCTGCCCGACGGACTGGTCGCCAATGTGACCGGTGGGCCGGCCTTCGGCGCCGATATCGCCAACTCGTTCGCCAGTGCCAATATCAACCTGCTGGCCGTCACCGGAGCCGTCGTCGCGCTACTGCTGATCATCACCTACCGCTCCCCGGTGCTCTGGCTGGTGCCACTGCTGGTGATCGCCTTCGCCGACCGGATCGCAGCCGTGGCCGGAGCGGCCGTCGCCGAAGCAACCGGTCTGGGTGGCGACGGATCGACGTCGGGGATCACCAGTGTGCTGGTGTTCGGTGCAGGTACCAACTATGCACTGCTACTCATCTCGCGGTATCGCGAGGAACTGCGGCGCGAGCCGGCGCATCGGCAGGCGCTGCGCACTGCGGTGCGGTTCGCCGGACCGGCGATCGTGGCCAGCAATGCCACCGTGGTGCTGGCCCTGCTCTCGCTGCTACTCGCCTCCTCGCCCACCACCCGCAGCCTCGGCGTCCAGGCCGCCTCAGGCCTGGTGGTGGCGGCGGTCTTCGTCCTGCTGGTGTTACCTCCGCTGTTGGCCTTGTTCGGCCCGAAGCTGTTCTGGCCCTTCATCCCTCGGGCCGGATCGGCAGAGATCACCACCACCGGTGCCTGGCATCGGGTAGCCGACTGGGTGTCCGGTCACGCCGGTCGGGTGACAGTGGCATCGATACTCGTACTCGGTATCCTGGCCACCGGTTTGATCGGGATCCCGGTGGGCTTGTCGCTCATCGACCAGTTCCGGGTACGTGCCGATTCAGTCGACGGTTTCAAGACTCTGTCGGCGCACTTCCCCGGCGGACTGACCGACCCGACCCGGGTGATCGCACACACCGCCGACACCGAAGCGGTCGAGGCGGCAATCGCGGCAACGCCGGGTATCGCGTCGGTGACACCGGCCGGAGTCTCTGATGCCGGACTAAGCCAGTGGCAGGTCGTACTCGATGCCGCACCGGCTTCCGATGCGGCCTTCAGCACCGTCGTTGCACTTCGCGATTCGGTGCGTCAAGCCGATCCTGGCGCGCTCGTCGGAGGCTCGGATGCCACAGCACTGGACACCAAGAACACCGCCGTTCGGGATCGCTGGGTGGTAATCCCGGCGATTCTCATCGTGGTGCTCGCAGTGCTCTACGTACTACTGCGGGCAGTGCTCACACCACTGGTGCTGGTGGCAACGACGACGCTGTCGACTCTCGCCGCACTCGGGATGGGCGGGTGGATCAGCGTGCACCTGCTCGGCTTCCCGGCATTGGACAACACGACTCCGCTGTTCGCGTTCCTGTTCCTGGTGGCACTCGGAGTCGACTACACGATCTTCCTGGTCACCCGGGCCCAGGAGGAGACGCCGCTGTACGGCACCCGGGGCGGTGTCGTGCGCGCGGTCTCGGCGACCGGTGCGGTGATCACCAGTGCGGGAATCGTGCTGGCGGCGGTTTTCGCCGTCCTCGGTGTGCTGCCACTGATCGCGCTAACCCAACTGGGAATCATCGTCGGTCTGGGCATCCTGCTGGACACCTTCGTCGTGCGCACCGTCGTCATCCCGGCGCTGTTCACGCTGATCGGTCCGGCGATCTGGTGGCCGGCCTTCCGCGCCGACGAGATCGAACGCACCAGCGAGATTCCGGTCGTACTCAGCCCTCCCGATGGCTTTCACTCGGTCAATCTTCGCGATGACTCGCGAACGCCCCGTCCCGGATCAGAAACAGCACGCTGACGATCAGCACCCAGACCGGGAAGGCAAGCACCAACCACATGGTGATATCGCCGCCGATCATCAGGCTCAACGCCGCTGCGTAGCTGAGCACCACCAGCCAGCGCGGCATCAACCCGGTGCGCAACCAGATGGTGGCCAGCGACATCATGAACACCGACGCCATCCGAATCGCGTAGGTCTTGGACAGTTTCAGCAGCAGCATTTGGCCGAAAATCCCCACGCTGGAGTCACCCATACCGGCCCCGGAGTAGTGCCGACTTTCAACCAGTCCGGCGCCTACCGCGGCAGTAACGAACATCATCGCCAGGAACAGCAGGCCACTGCCGAGGGTCACGGTGGCGAAGAACTTGTCCTCAAACCGCCCGAGATTGGCGCGCACCACACCGATGAACCACAGAAAGCAGATGCCGGCGAACGGCATCAATTCCGAGGCGAGCTTGATCTTGCTACTGCCGGTGTCAATCCACTGCGAACCCGGTTGCGCCCCCTCGGGCAGCGACGAGCGGAGCAGAATGATCACTGCGCCGAAGAGTAGGGCAAAGAGCACACCAGCCAGAGCGGCGGCGCGAGGTGTGGTGAGGCTATGCGGTGTCCTTGTGGCCATACATTCAGTTTGTCACCTGTCGGCCTACGCCGACGGGAATGTCACGGCTGGCCGGGCAGCAGACGCACCATCAACCCGTTCGCCTCGGCGAGGAGTTGACCGTCCGGGTCGGTGAGTTCGGAGTTGACGAAAGTCTTGCGCCCCTCAATCTTCGACGCCCAACCGCGAACCGTCAGTGGTACATCGATCGGGGTGACATTGCGGTAGTCGATGTGCAGGAAGGCGGTGCGGCTGATCGGCCGGCCGATCGCGTGGATGATGATCCCGCACATCACGTCGAGCATCATCGCGATCATCCCGCCGTGCACGGCGTTATTGCCGCCAACGTGATAGCGGCTGAACTGCACGCCGATTTCAACGCCCTCGGGGTCGAATCGACGGATATCCCACGGCGGCATCAGAACACTGCCCGCACCTGGGAGGGTTGCGACCCGCCCGGCAGGCGCCACCCCTCCCGCTACCTGGTGCGGTGCCAGGAAAGCAACCAGGTTCTCGACGCGGTCCGCAGCCTGGTCCCAGTCGGAGACATCCGTCGACACCGCGAGATCCTGAGCCCGACGCATGGCGGTGACGAAACGACCGAAACCGGGGGGCGCGTCGATGACCTGAAATTTGGGGAAGCCACCGTGATTGTCATAGTCGGGATCAAGCTGGTGCGGGTCTTCTCCTGAAGTCACGCCCTAGCCGCCAGGATATCGCGCCGAACTATCGTCTGATCCCGGCCCGGCCCCACTCCGATACACGAAACCGGTGCTCCCGCAAGCTCTTCCAGCCGGAGTACATAGTCCCGCGCGTTAGCCGGAAGATCCTCAAACTCCCGCGCACCGGAGATGTCTTCCCACCAACCCGGCAACTCTTCGTAAATCGGAACGGCGCGGGCGATGTCACTCTGGGTCATCGGCATGTCATCGGTGCGCTTACCGTCGATCGTGTAGCCGACACATACCGGCACGGTCTCCAGGCTGGACAGCACGTCGAGTTTGGTGAGGAAGTAATCGGTGATGCCGTTGACCCGGGTTGCGTAGCGGGCGATGACGGCGTCGAACCACCCGCACCGCCGGCGCCGGCCAGTGGTTACACCAATTTCGCCACCGGTCTTGGACAGGTACTCCCCGCTTGCGTCAAACAGCTCGGTGGGGAACGGGCCGGACCCGACGCGGGTGGTGTAGGCCTTCAGGATCCCGAGCACCGTGGTGATGCGGGTGGGCCCGATGCCGGAGCCCACTGCGGCGCCGCCGGCAGTGGGGTTGGACGACGTCACGTAGGGGTAGGTGCCGTGGTCGACGTCGAGCAAGGTGCCCTGGGAGCCCTCCAGCAGGACCGTCTCTCCGGCTTCGAGTGCGTTGTTGAGCAGCAGCCGGGTGTCGGCGATGCGATGGGCGAATCCCTCAGCCTGGGCCAGCAGCGTCTCGAGAACTTCCTCGGGGTTGAGTGCTTTGCGGTTGTAGATCTTGACCAGAACCTGGTTCTTGAAGTCCAGCGCCGCGCCGATCTTGGCGGCCAGCAGGTCGGGGTCGAGGACGTCGGCCGCCCGTATCCCCATCCGGGCGATCTTGTCCTGATAGCACGGGCCGATACCGCGACCGGTGGTGCCGATCTTCTTGCTGCCCATATAGCGCTCGGTCACCTTGTCGATGGCGACGTGATAGGGCATCAGCAGGTGGGCGTCGGCGGAGATCAACAGCCGGGAGGTGTCGATACCGCGATCTTCGAGACCGCGAAGCTCGGTGAGCAGCACCCCGGGGTCGACGACGACACCGTTGCCGATCACGTTGGTCACCCCGGGCGTCAGGATGCCCGACGGTATGAGGTGCAGCGCGAAGTTCTCCCCGGTCGGCAGAACCACGGTGTGGCCGGCGTTATTGCCGCCCTGGTAGCGCACAACCCACTGAACCCGGCCACCGAGTAGATCGGTGGCCTTCCCCTTGCCCTCGTCGCCCCACTGGGCGCCGATGAGGACGATTGCCGGCATGGCCTGACCCCGCTCCGCTCCTGGCATATTGTGTCGCAGCCGGGAAGTCACCCTATCGGAGCCTGGCGAGGAGTGTCGTTGATCGAAACCTCAATCACCGTGCTGCGCTTCGGTGAGCGGCGGCTGCCGCGTGCGCTGGCGTCTCTGCCGGGGGCCGATGGCGCCGCCGGGATCGATGCGGCGATGCCGGGAGTACGTCGGGTGATAGTCGTCGGATCCGACGCGGATCTGGCCGCGGTGCTGACCCGCCTTATGCGGGCAGAACGCCTCGATATCGAGGTCGCCCATGTCCCTGGCTGGCGCGGTGCTCGCCGTGCCGTGAACGGGATGGCCCACCGCGTTCCCCTGATCCGTGATGACACCGCCACTGCGCTGGTCGGTACGGCCTGGTGGCTACCGCCCGAGGGCTCCCAGGTGATCCGGGGCGAGGCCGTGGTGGATGACGCGGTGCTCTTCGACGGCGATGCCGATGGCATCCGGATCGAGCCGACTGCGGCGATGCCGGGTCTTCGCGCCACTGTGCGGGGCCGGGGGCCGCGTCGATGGCTGGCCGGGCGAGCGGTCCAGCTGGGCACCACGGGCGCGCGGGTGGTCCGCGACGGCGTCGAAGGTCCGCGCGAGGTGAAGCGGTCGACGTTCTATCGGCATACCACCGGCTGGCTGCGGGTGGGGTGACCGTCGCGCCGTGACTTCATCGGCACCTGTCACGTCGCGCCGTGACATCATCGGAACATGTCACGTCGCGCCGTGACATCATCGGAACCTGTCACGTCGCGCCGTGACATCATCGGAACATGTGGTGGTTCTACACCGTGATCCTGGGCATGTCCTTCGGGCAGGTTCTCAGTGAACTCGCGATCGCGGTGCGTGAGTGGGCCCGGGATCCGGAACGACGACCTTTCCTGCCGGCCATGCTGTGGCAGTTCTTCCTGCTGGCACTCATCGTCGAGGTATGGCTGGCCGCGACCTACTACCGCGGCACCGTCAAGCAGATTTCGATACTCGAACTCGTGGCGTTCCTCGTAGTTCCGGCCGGAACACTCATCATGAGTTTCCTTCTGCCTGAGTCGAAGCACGACCCCGGACGCGAAGGGACCCTGCCGGCCTCGGCCGCTTTCGATCGGGTCCGGCCAGTCTTCTTCGGGGCGCTCATCGCGATGGTGTCGGTGAACCTGCTGCACGATTTCCTGATCGGACAACAGGGCTGGGATATCGACCTGCTTTTCCAGGGTCTGCTCATCGGCGGCGCGGTCACCGGACTATTCCTTCGCACCACCCGCGCCGACATGATGCTTGCGGTGGCGATGATCGCCATCGTCGCCACCTATATCGGAGTCGGTTACTCGACGGTCACGGTCGACGGAACCGGGTAGTTTCGTTGACGTGAGCATTCTGCCGCTGCGCCAATCGGTGCGCCCCAGCCCGATCTTCCTGGCACTCGTCGGACTCACTGCAGTGGGCGGGGTGATGGCCTGGATGGCCGGCGAGTCGACCCCGACGTCCGCCTACATCGGGGTGTTCCTGTTCGTGATCGCAGGCTGGGTGGTGTCGCTGTGCCTGCACGAGTTCGGCCACGCCTACACCGCGTGGCGCTTCGGCGACCAGGACGTCGCAATGCGGGGTTATCTGACGCTCAACCCGTTGAAGTACTCCAGCCCACTGTTGTCACTGGGTCTGCCGTTGCTGTTCATCGCCCTCGGCGGCATCGGCCTGCCCGGCGGCGCGGTCTACCTCCGCACCGAGTTCATGACACCGCGTCAACGCACTCTGGTGAGTCTGGCCGGACCGTTCGCCAACCTGGTGTTGGGGATCCTGCTGCTGGTGGCGACGCGAGTGTTCTGGGATCCAAGTCATTCGGTGTTCTGGGCCGGCGTGGCGTTCCTGGGCTTCCTGCAACTGACCGCACTTGTGCTGAACCTGCTGCCGATCCCGGGATTGGACGGCTTCGGTGCCCTGGAACCGCATCTGAGTCCGGCGACGCGGCGTTCCCTGGAACCGGTCCGACAGTTCGGGTTCCTGATCCTGATCGTCGTGTTGATAACGCCGGCGCTGAACCAGTGGTTCTTCAAGATCGTCTTCTGGTTCTTCAACCTGTCCGGTGTGCCCGCCGGTCTGGCCATGTTCGGCAGCCATCTGACCCGATTCTGGTCGGCCTGGCTCTAGACAGTTAGTGACGGCAGCGGACCCCCCATACCGCTGCCGTCACTGCCACGATAAGGACGGCACTTCTCACTCGGCAAGGGACTTAAGTACTCGTCGGTGATGATGAAAGTTCGTGGCAGTAGATTTCAGCCATGGGCGCCGGACACAGCCACAGCAACCCAGACTCCCGGGTGAGCCGGATGGTCATTGCGGCCGGGATCCTCACCGCCTTCTTCGCCATCGAGGTCACCACCGCACTGGTAATCGGTTCTCTTGCTCTGCTGGCCGACGCCGGACACATGCTCACCGATCTGGTGGCGTTGTTCATGGGTGTGACGGCGGTGGTGTTGGCTCGCCGCGGATCAAAGTCGGCGGCCCGCACCTATGGCTGGCACCGCGCCGAGGTGTTCACCGCGGTGGCCAATGCCGTGCTGCTCCTCGGAGTTGCGGCATTCATCCTCTACGAGGCGTTCCAGCGACTCGGTGGCGCGCCGGACGTTCCGGGTTGGCCGATGATCCTGGTGGCGTTGGCCGCACTGGCGGCCAACGCCGCTGTCGCACTGCTACTCCGCTCGCAGGCCGGCGAAAGTCTGGCGGTCAAAGGCGCTTATATGGAGGTCGTCGCCGACGCGGTCAGCAGCGTCGGAGTTCTTATCGCCGGCATCGTGACCGTCACAACCAGGTGGCCGTACGCCGACGTCGTGGTAGCCGTGCTGGTCGCACTGTGGGTGCTGCCGCGGGCCATCGCCCTGGCCCGGGCCGCGCTGCGGATCCTGTCGGAATCCTCACCGCAACATATCGACGTCGATGAACTGCGTTCGGCACTGGCGGCGGTGGACGGCGTCACAGAGGTACACGATCTGCACGTGTGGACTCTGGTGCCCGGCAAGGACATGGTGACCGCACACCTGACCAGCAACGGGCGCTCAGACCGAGTGCTTGACGATGCACGCGCGGTGCTGGCCGCTCGCGGACTGGAACATGCGACCGTCCAGGTTGAGCCGCCGGGATCGGCCGAGGAGTGCCCCGGCGAGACCGACTGGTAGTTACAACCCCAACGCGGCGCGGGCGCTCGGGTCGCAGTCGTCGAGCAGATCCAGGCAGCGCGCGAATTCGTCGGTCTCGCCGATATCGTCGGTGGCACGTGCCAGTGCCGCGACACACCGCAGGAAGCCCCGGTTGGGTTCGTGGCGGTAGGGCACCGGGCCGAATCCCTTCCAGCCATTGCGGCGCAACTGGTCGAGTCCTCGGTGATAGCCGGTGCGGGCGTAGGCGTACGCGGTGATCACCCTGTCGTCCGCCAGGGCTTCCTCAGCCAGGAATGCCCAGGCCACCGAAGCGGTGGGATGGGCTGCGGCGACGACGGCCGGGTTCTCACCGGCTGCAAGGGCGGCTTCGGCCTCGGGATCACCGGGTAGTAGCACGGGTTGGGGTCCCAGGAGATCGCCGAAAGATGTCATGCGCACCAGGATGCCATGAACCGGTTAGGGTCGAATACATCCGCATCCGAGGAGGACTGCAGCCCGCCATGTCGAATCCGTCCGGGACCGATCACGACCACGACACGGATCCGGTCACTGAAGTGATCGAGATCGGTGGCCTCGCCGGTCAGGCGGACGCCGCCACCGGTAAACGCCGTTACACGGCACCGGGTTTCGATGCGGGATCGACTCAGATCATCGACCGGGTACCCGATGCCGCGACGGAATTCATCACCGGGCCGCGCGCCGTTGGACCGCAGGCTATTCCGCCGAGTTCGCCGTCCGCCCGGCAATCGAAGTGGCTGATACCGGTGATCCTGTTCGTCGCGGCATTGGCCGCGGCGTTGGTACTCGGCGTGATTCTGCTCAACCGATCCAACTCGGCCAACGCGTCCCGGGAGAACATGGTGCGCTCCACCATCCAGACCTACGACACCGCGGTCCGCAATGGCGACCTCGCAACCTTGCGCCGCGTGACCTGCGGCCAGACCCGGGACAACTACGTCAACTACGACGATCGCGCCTGGGCTGACACCTACTCCCAAGTATTGGCGGCCAAGCAATACCCGGTGGTCGCCAGCATCGACGAGGTGGTGATCAACGGTGACCACGCCGAGGCCAACGTGACCTCGTATATGGCCGCCAACCCGGCCAGCACGTCGGTGCACAGCTTCGATCTGCAGTTCCGCGACGAGCAGTGGGAGATCTGCCAGTCGGCCTAGCCGGTCAGCCGGCTGACACACTCCGGCCAGCGCTGTGCAGGTCGTTGCACGCCTCAACGACGCGCGCCGCCATACTGGCCTCTGCCAGCTTGAGGTAGCTGCGCGGGTCATAGACCTTCTTATTGCCGACTTCGCCGTCGATTTTGAGGACACCGTCGTAGTTGGCGAACATATGCCCGGCCACTGGTCGGGTGAATGCGTACTGGGCGTCGGTATCGACGTTCATCTTCACCACGCCGAACCGCAATGCGTCCTCGATCTCCGATTTCAACGAACCGGAACCGCCGTGGAAGACGAAGTCGAAGGGCTGGGCCCCGTCAGCCAGACCGCGTCGGGCAGCGGCCACCCGCTGACCCTCGGCCAGTACGTCCGGCTTGAGCTTGACGTTGCCCGGCTTGTAGACACCGTGGACATTGCCGAAGGTGGCCGCCAGCAGGTACCTGCCATTCTCCCCCACCCCGAGCGCGTCGACGGTCTTCTCGAAGTCCTCCGGGCTGGTGTAGAGCTTTTCGTTGATCTCGGCCTCCACACCGTCTTCCTCACCGCCCACGACACCGATCTCGACCTCGAGGATGATCTTGGCCGCTGCGCAAATCCTGAGCAGGTCTTGGGCGATGGCCAGGTTCTCGGTGATCGGCACGGCCGAGCCGTCCCACATATGCGACTGGAACAGCGGGTTGAGCCCCTTGGCAACACGCTCCGTGGAGATGGCCAGCAGCGGGCGCACATAGGTGTCGAGTTTGTCCTTGGGGCAGTGATCGGTGTGCAGTGCCACGGTGATGGGGTACCTGTCGGCAATCACCCGCGTGAACTCCGCCAGTGCCACCGCACCGGTCACCATGTCTTTGACCCCCGCCCCGGAAGCGAATTCGGCACCTCCGGTGGAGAACTGGATGATTCCGTCACTGCCGGCGTCGGCGAATCCCTTGATCGCGGCGTTGACGGTCTCCGACGAGGTGCAGTTGATGGCTGGAAACGCGAAGGAATGCTCCTTGGCGCGGTCCAGCATCTCCGCATAGACCTCGGGCGTGGCGATGGGCATGGAACATCCTCTCCGGCGATCGGGATTTCTTCCCGCAGTATGTCAAACAGCGAGGCTTCCGGTGGCGGCACCGTCGACCGGTATCTTGGTCGCTGATGACCACCACCGTGCTGGCCCTGCCCAACATCCTTGATCCGATGTACTGGCTCGGCGAGGGTGGCTTGTTCGCCTCCGCGGTGCTGCCGGGCATTTTGATCATCGTCTTCATTGAGACCGGCCTGCTGTTCCCACTGCTGCCGGGTGACTCGCTGCTGTTCACCGGCGGGTTGCTGGCCGCGGCACCGCATCCCCCGGTCAGCATCTGGGTGCTGATCATTGCCGTCCCGGTGGTGGCGGTACTCGGTGATCAGTGCGCCTACTTCATCGGCCGGCGCATCGGGCCCGCCCTGTTCGACAAGGAGGACTCACGGCTGTTCAAGAAGCGCTATGTGAGCGAGTCGCACGCCTTCTTCGAACGCCACGGACCCAAGACCATCATCCTGGCCCGGTTCGTGCCGATCGTGCGCACCTTTACCCCGGTGTTGGCCGGGGTGTCAGGTATGCGCTATCCGGTGTTTCTCGGCTACGACATCATCGGCGGCGTGCTGTGGGGTGCCGGGGTGACACTGCTCGGCTACTTCCTGGGTAACGTGCCGTTCGTCAAAAATCACATCGAGCTGATGATCCTGCTCATCGTGTTCCTGTCGATCCTGCCGGGCCTGACTGCGGTCGGCCGTAATGTGCTGCGCAGGCGCGACGTCAGCTAATTCGCTTGCGCGGCTTGGTATTGCGCGACAACGTGGGCGGCCTCCATCAGCATCCAACCGGATACCTGCACCGACAAATCGCGCTCAGGTGCCGCCGACTCAACAACCGCGCCTTCGACGAACTTCCCAGCCTCAGTGCCGGCACGAGGTACCTCGGCGATCCGATCCCAGAAGGCGCTGAACAGTGGCAGACCGTCGACGTCCTGCCGGTTGTCCCAAGCGGCCCGGGCTGAGGCGAGCACGATCCCGCGCGCGGTGTCGCGCGCCGCGTTGTCAGCCTTCTCCTCGCCGGGCAGTGCGGTCGCGGCCAGGGCGAGGTAGCGCGCAGTGATACCCGCGAACAGTCCGCCGTCGCCACCCCCGGCGCCTTTGAGTATCCCGTCCGGTGCCATGTGTTCAGCGATGGCGGGCACCAGGCGTCGCACTCGCGCCGAGTGCCGGTCATCGCCGGTGCGCACGGCCAACTCCGTCTCCAGACCAACCACGACGCCCTGGCAGTAGGTGTACTGAGCGCGCACCAGCGAACCGGCCTTGATGCCGTCGAAAACCAGATGGGTCTCCGGATCGATCAGCGTCGCGTCGATCCAATCGGCCATCTGCTCGGCCCGGTGTAACCGATCGCCATAGCGGGTAAGGAAGATCCCCGCCGGGCCGTTGGCCGGGGCGTTGAAGAACTGATCCTGTTTTCGCCAGGGGATTCCGCCGCCGTCCTCGGGCACCCACGAGTTGATGAGCTGAGCAGCCAGGGTCGACAGTGCCCGTTGACTCGGGACACCGGCGAGCCGATCGGCTCGCTCCAGAGCCAACGCGAGCCAGGCCATATCGTCGTAGTAGCTGTTGGTCCACCGGCCATTGTTGCGCGCGAGGTGGCCGCGGATCTGGCGCTTGATGGACTCCACCCGCTCCGGTCGCGGGTCGCGCACCTGGGCGTCGACGAGGGTGTCCAGCAGGTGGGCCTGCCACCAGTAGTGCCAGGTGCCAAAGGCCAGATCTCTGCGGGTGGGCGGCCACCCAACCACGCCGAGCTGGGTTGCGGGCAGTTGCCAGAGCCGCCGCAGGTGTCGTTTGGCGATGGCAGCCTCGGCGCTGGCTGCGCGGTTCGTCCACTGCTGGTCCACGACCGCAATCCTGCCCTACCAGGCCTGGGAGAGGTCAGCCCACTGTCGGATCCAGGCATGCATGGCGATACCGGCGGTGGCGCCGGCATTGATACTGCGG
>JBAXIA010000071.1:0-14470 GCA_037138615.1 Mycobacteriaceae bacterium
GTTCGGCATCGGCCACCGAGGATCCGCCGTACTTCTGCACGACGAGCGCCACTGTCGGCCCTTTCCAGGCTTGGGGTTGAACCTAACGGATGTTTCGGGTTGCCCATAAGGATAAAGGGTTGGGCCGAGCAGATTTTCCCTCCCCGGACCGACGGGTAATCTGCCAGCGATGGCCGAGCAGCCGACCGACCGCCGCGCACAGACCCGGGTGGCGATCCACCAACCGATCGCTGACCGGTGGAGTCCGCGGGCCTTCGATCCCGATGCGGCGCTGACCGGCGAGCAGGTCACCGCGCTACTGGAATCGGCGCGGTGGGCTGCCAGCTGGGGCGGTCGCCAGCCGGTTCGGTTCGTCGTCGGCGTGCGCGGCGATGACACCTTCGCGACACTGACCGGTCTGCTCAGGCGAGGAAACGCCTACGCCAACGCGGCGGGAGCACTCATCCTGGTGTGTGCCGACAGTGGCGAGGACGACAAGACAGCTCTGTATTCGCGAGTCGATGCGGGCGCGGCGGCAGCCAACCTGAGCATTGAGGCGGTCTCCCGCGGATTGATCAGCCATCCGATGGCAGGGTTCGACGTCGACGGCGCCCGCGCGGCGTTCGACATCCCGCCGGATGTGGTGCCGCTGATGGTGATCGCCGTCGGTTCGCTCGGCGACTACCGCCGGATGAGCGCTGAGATTGCCGAGCGCGACGCGCTTCCCCGACACCGCCTGCCCCTTGATGAGGTCGCATTCGCGCGGAGCTGGGGCCAGCCCTGGCAGTGAGATTTATTTCGCCACCGGTGAACGCCTGCGGGTCGGCGCGGCCACCGGAACAGGCGTCGCCGTCCGACTATGCCTGGTGGGGCAACCGGAGTACAGTTCTCTGCATGCAGCGGGTGCTCCTTCTCGGACGCCGCGGCGGGGTCTGATCCAGACCGGCTTCCCGTCGCGGGTGTTTCGCGATGCGCCGGTCTGAAGTCCCTCCTCAAACTTCCCGGAGCGCACATCGTGAACACCCATTCTGAATCTGATTCCACACCTGATCCCATACCCGATCCCATACCCGATTCAACGTCCCAGTCCCGTGCCCGTTCGCAGTCGTTGGACTCCGTCGACGCCTACGTGTCGGCACGCACAATCACCACCCCCGCCGGAGGGCGCCACAACAGTCAGCCGGCCTGGAACACCCAGCGCAACTCGGCCATGCCGATTGGCCGCTACCGTCCCTTCGCCAAGGAGGTGGAGGCCATCGCGTTGTCTGACCGCACCTGGCCGGACAGGGTGATCAAGCATGCGCCTCTGTGGTGCGCCGTGGACCTGCGAGATGGCAACCAGGCGCTGATCGATCCGATGAGTCCGGCCCGAAAGCGACGGATGTTCGATCTCCTGGTGCGGATGGGTTACAAGGAGATCGAAGTCGGCTTCCCCTCTGCCAGCCAGACCGACTATGACTTCGTTCGCGAAATCATCGAGCAGGCCGCCATTCCCAGCGATGTCACCATCCAGGTACTCACCCAGTGTCGACCCGAACTGATCGAGCGCACTTTCGAGGCCTGCGACGGTGCACCGAACGTGATCGTGCACTTCTACAACTCCACCTCGATCCTGCAGCGGCGCGTCGTGTTCCGCGCCGACCGCGACGAGGTCAAGGCGATCGCCGTCGCCGGTGCGCGAAAATGCCTTGAGGAAGCAGCCAAATACCCGCGCACACGGTGGCGTTTCGAATACTCGCCGGAGTCCTACACCGGCACCGAGCTTGAGTACGCCAAGGACGTGTGCGATGCGGTCTCCGCAGTAATCCAGCCGACGCCGGACTGGCCCTTGATCATCAACCTGCCGGCCACCGTGGAGATGGCCACACCGAACATTTACGCCGACTCGATTGAGTGGATGAGCCGCAACCTGGCGCGGCGCGACTCGATCATCCTTTCCCTGCACCCGCACAACGATCGCGGCACTGCCGTCGCCGCATCGGAATTGGGCTATCAGGCCGGAGCGGATCGGATTGAAGGCTGCCTGTTCGGAAACGGCGAGCGCACCGGCAACGTATGTCTGGTCACACTGGGTCTGAACCTTTTCTCGCGCGGAGTGGATCCCCAGATCGACTTCTCCAACATCGACGAGATCCGCCGCACTGTGGAGCACTGCAATCAGCTTCCGGTGCATGAGCGTCATCCCTATGGTGGCGATCTGGTGTACACCGCGTTCTCCGGTAGCCATCAGGACGCAATCAACAAGGGCCTGGATGCCATGAAGATCGCCGCCGACGAGGCCGACGCGGATGTCGAGGACATGCTGTGGCAGGTGCCGTATCTGCCGATCGATCCCAAGGACGTCGGCCGTACCTATGAGGCTGTGATCCGGGTGAACTCGCAGTCCGGCAAGGGCGGGGTGGCTTACCTCATGAAGGCCGACCACGGTCTGGTGTTGCCGCGGCGGCTGCAGATCGAGTTCAGCAGGGTGATCCAACAGATCGCCGAGGGCTCAGGCGGCGAGGGCGGCGAGGTGTCCTCCAAGGAGATGTGGGACTCCTTCGCCGACGAATACCTTGCACCCGTGCGCCCACTGGAGCGCATCCGACAGAAGGTGATCGGCTCGGAGGTCGACGGCGGGATCGACGTCATCGAGGCAACCGTGAAGCTTGACGGGGTCGAGACCGAGATCCGCGGCGAGGGCAACGGGCCGCTTGCCGCCTTCGTCAACGCACTGGGCAGCGTCGGTATCGACGTGAACGTGCTGGACTACTCCGAGCACGCCATGTCTGCCGGCGAGGAAGCGGCCGCCGCGGCCTATGTCGAGGCATCCATCGGCGGCCAGACGGTGTGGGGTGTCGGCATCGCCACCTCGATCACGACGGCGTCGCTGCGGGCGGTGGTCTCGGCGGTCAACCGAGCGGCGCGCCAGGGCTGAGGCCAGCGTTCAGTGCGGTCAGAACAGGGCGAACTGCTGGCCCTGGTTGACCGACTGCTCGAACTGGTCGAGACCGGTGCCGTCGACAACCGAAGCGACGTGAGCCATGAATTGCTGGTCGGAGACGGTGGGCACGCCGAGTTCCCGGGCCTGATAGCCCTTGCCATGGTCGGCCTGTGAGTTGTTGCAGATGACCAGCGACGTGTCGGGGTCGACGGCGTCGGTATAGGCCAGACCGGCGTGCAGAATGCGCTCGACCAGTTCTTCATGGGTGCGGTCCACCTCGGCCGACAGCGCCACCCGCATGCCCTGAACCAGCGGCCCGCCACCGTAGCGACCCGGGTTCAAGTAGGGACAGGGCATCCGCGAGGCGAGCATCTTTAACGGGCGTAGTTCCTCGTGGGTGACCTTGCCGTTGGGCCATCGACGCCGTGTCAACGGCCGGACCGGCAGCCAAACGTCACGCTCACGGGCCTGCTCCAGCGCCGGGGTCAGCAGACGAGCCAGCACTAGCGCGTCGTCAAACGCGTCATGGGCGCGGGTTTGAGGGATATTCCAGTGTCGGGCAAGGGTTTCCAGCCGCAGATTGTCCAAACCGAGATCGAGCCGACGGGCGAGTTCGACCGTGCACATGACACGGTCAATGGGCAATGCGGTCTGGGCCAGTTCGGCCTCGGCAGTCAGGAACGAGTAGTCGAAGGCGACGTTGTGGGCCACCAGGGTGCGGCCGTGCATCAGCTCGGCGAGGTCATCGGCGATATCAGCGAAGACCGGTTGATCCTCCAGCATCTCGGAGGTCAGGCCGTGCACGTGCGTCGGACCCGGATCCACACCTGGATTGAGCAGGCTGACCACCGAGTGCTCGACGTTTCCGCGAGCGTCCAGAGCCAACGCGGCGACACTGAGGACGCGCGCATGTCCCGGTCGGAAGCCCGAGGTCTCGACGTCGACGACGACCCATCCGTCGTCCGCCTCGCTGACCGGCCGGCCCCAGGTATGGCTCACAAGCGTCAGAATGGCATGTACCCCCGACAGCTACCGGCACATCGGATCCGTGTCGGGCGTGCTGTGGCCGAAACGGCATAAACTCACCTTCAATGCCCAAGCCGACGATGACAGTGCGTGGACGTACCGCGATGGCCCTCGGCTCGGCGGCGCGCTGGGCTTCCCGGTTCACCGGGCGCGGCGCCGGGGCCATGATCGGCGGCCTGGTGGCGATGACGCTCGACGGCTCGATCCTGGGGCAACTGGGTACCGGGCGTCGCAGTGCGATCATCACCGGCACCAACGGCAAGTCCACGACCACCCGGATGGTGGCCGCGGCACTGGGAACCATGGGCGCGGTCGCGACCAACAGCGAGGGCGCCAATATGGACGCCGGCCTGGTCGCGGCATTAGCCGCCGATCGCGACGCGTCACTGGCCGCACTCGAGGTTGACGAGATGCACGTGCCTCACGTCGCCGATGCACTAGGACCTTCGGTCATCGTGCTGCTGAACCTCTCCCGCGACCAGCTCGACCGGGTAGGCGAGATCAACCACATCGAACGCACCCTGCGGACCGGATTGTCCCGGCATCCCGAGGCGGTCGTCGTGGCGAATTGCGATGACGTGCTGATGACGTCGGCGGCCTACGACTGTCCGAATGTGGTGTGGGTGGCCGCTGGTGGCGGCTGGGCCGGAGATTCGGTGAGCTGCCCGCGCAGCGGAGAGGTGATCGTGCGTGACGGCCAACACTGGCGATCCAGCGGAACGGATTTCCAGAGGCCTACGCCACAGTGGTGGTATGACAACGAAAAGCTTTATGGCCCCAATGGTTTGGCGCTACCCATGCAGCTGGCGCTGCCGGGGAGGGCTAATCGCGGCAACGCCGCCCAGGCGGTCGCGACGGCGGTGACGATGGGTGCCGACCCGGTGGCAGCGGTCGCCGCAGTCGCGTGCGTCGACGAGGTCGCCGGACGTTATCGCACGGTGCAGATCGGTAGCCACGCCGCCCGGCTGCTGCTGGCGAAGAATCCCGCAGGCTGGCAGGAAGCCCTGTCGATGGTGGACAAGACCGCTGCGGGAGTGGTGATCGCGGTCAACGGGCAGGTGCCCGACGGTGAGGATCTGTCGTGGCTGTGGGACGTGCGTTTCGAGCATTTCGGCGATACTTCCGTCGTGGCCGCCGGCGAACGGGGCACCGACCTCGCGGTGCGACTGGGTTACGCGGGTGTGGAGCACTCCCTGGTCCACGACACGGTGCAGGCTATCGAAACGTGCCCGCCCGGCCACGTCGAGGTAGTCGCCAACTACACCGCGTTCCTTCAATTGCAGCGGGCCCTGGAACGCCTCCATGACTGAGGCGGTACGGATCGGACTGGTGCTCCCCGATGTGATGGGCACCTACGGTGACGGCGGAAACGCCATCGTGCTGCGGCAACGGTTGCGACTGCGGGGCATCGCCGCCGAGATCGTCGAGATCACCCTGGCCGACCCGGTGCCGGATTCGCTGGACCTCTACACCCTCGGCGGCGCCGAGGATTACGCCCAGCGGCTGGCGACCAAGCACCTACTGGAGTACCGGGGCCTGCAACGCGCCGCGGCCCACGGTGCGCCGGTACTGGCGATCTGCGCAGCGATCCAGGTGCTCGGGCATTGGTATGAGACCTCAGCCGGTGAGCGGGTCGACGGCGTCGGTCTGCTCGACGTCACCACTTCCCCACAGTCAGAGCGCACAATCGGCGAGGTGGTGTCAACGCCCTTGGTCGACGGGTTGACCAAGCCTCTGACCGGGTTCGAAAACCACCGCGGTGGAACAGTTCTGGGCCCGGCAGCCCAGCCTCTGGCGGCAGTGGTCAAGGGCGCCGGAAACAGGGTTGGTGACGGCTTCGACGGTGCGGTGCAGGGCAGCGTGGTTGCGACCTATCTGCACGGACCCTGCCTGGCGCGCAACCCGGAACTGGCCGACCTGTTGCTGGCCCGGGTGGTCGGGCCACTGGCGCCGCTGGAGTTGCCGGAGGTGGACCGGCTGCGTCACGAGCGACTGGCTGCTCCCCGACGGATGTGACGATCAGCTGCCTAAATGGTTGCTGGGTTAGCGATCCCCGGTGACGACGTGTATGTTTGCTGAAACCTCAATCACCGCTAGGAAATGAGTTTCGCATGATCGCCGTCAGTCGTTCTTTCACCGCCGCCGGAACCGCACTGGTCGGGGCGAGCATCATCGCCACGTCTGCGATCGCCCCCGTGCAGGTGACCGTCCCGCGGATGACCGACGCCGCGATTCAACTCCAGGCCACAGTCCTCGATATCTTCACCTTCCCCGCCGTCAAGCAGGCTCTCGCCAACGAGGTCGAGTACGCCGCGATCTGGGCGGCCGGACTCGCCACCGCCGGGGCCGGGGTTGCCCAGTCCCTGGCGGCACTTCCGGCGACCCTGATCACGGCCACCCAGCAGATCTTCAGCCGGGACCCACTCGGTGCGCTGACCACGGTCGAGGACGCGGTGGTCGCAGCTGGTGACGCGATCCTGGTCCCCGTTGTCGCCTCCCAAATCGATATCGGCCAGATCCAGCTCGCGGTGGCTTCGGCGCGGCTGCTGGCCGACCCCGTGGCGGCAGTGGAACTCGGAGCGGGCCTCTTCGGCGCATGGGACGCCGTCACACGTGCTGTCATCACCGCCGGGCAGAACTTCATCAACGCCGTGCTGACCCTCAATCCCGCGAATATCTTCGCCGCAGTCGTCGGTGGAGTCCAGGGAGTGGTCGCCTCATTCGGCGTCGGTGGCCAACTCGCCGTCGACGGAATTGTGGCGGCACAGACCACACTGGCGACGGCACTGGCGGCGCGGCCCGTGCCGATCCCCCTGGCCTCGGCCTCGCCGCGCGCGGCCCGATCGGCCGCCGCCAAAGCAACGAGCACCGGAGTTGTCTCCACCGCGCGGCAGTTGGCAGCGCGGACGGTGCAGCGCGATTCCGCCGCTGCCGACATCACCATCGCGTCGCCGAAGAACGCGGCTACCGCCGGAAGGCGCGCTGCGAGGTCGGGTGCGGCGTCCTAGAACCCGGCCCGAACTAGGGCAGGTAACCGGCGGACAGCCCAAGGCCCAGCGTCAGCTCGTAAGCGAACCCGAGGTCGCCGCCGTTGACTGGAGCCGAGTGATGGGCGGCGGCTGCCAACGACCGTCCAATGCCGGTTCACGCGGCAGGTACAGCCGCATGTACGCGCTGAAGCTTCCACCGGGCACCGGCAGCCAGTTAACAGTGATGTCGCCGGGTTTGTCCCGGGACAGGATGATTACGACGGAACCGTCCGGCCTACGCACCAACTCGTCGGGGCGGCTGCTGCTCACGCTGTAACGATTGATCGGATTGGCCACCAGGCTGCCATCGGGGTCATAGACGGTGACTGACCAGAACGCGTCAGCCGGTGGTTCTTGTCCGGGCGCAAAGTAGATCTGGTAGCTGTTGGACCCGTTCAATGGGAGCAGCGTTTGATCCAGCATGCCGCCCAGGTAGATGGCCTCATCACGAACGTTCGCCCAGGGCCCTACGAAGAACACCCCGGCGCGCAACTTGTAGTCGGTGCCGTAGTTGCCGATCGCGGATGGCGGTGCCGCCCACCCGTGATTTCCGAGAGCCGCCAGGTACTGGTTGCTCGCTGTCCGAACCGGAGCCGCCGCAAACCCGGCGCGCGCAGCCAAATCCACGGCGATTTTCGCTAACGGGCCGAGGCCGGCATCGGCGACCGTTAGCCCCGGACCGACGCCGATCTGCGCGATCGCCTGCACTATCGCGGCATCGCTTCCGGGCGGCGGGTTGAGTTCCATGGCGGCGCTGATCGCGTCCAACATCGCCAGTCCGGAGGGCATCGGGGTCTGGGGAGGCGGGCTGCCGGTAGGCCCGGAGGGCGTAAGGCTGTACTGATCCATCAGGGCGATGGCCTGCTGCTGGTCGGCCGCGTCGCCGGCCAGTGTGCGCCCGAGTAGCACGATGTTGCGATAGGGCACGGTCACCGATTGGGCGCCCTCGACGGTGACCTGGGGCCCGCCATCCCAGGTGATGGCGTACGAACCGGGACCGGAGCCCGTTGCACGGGTGCCGAGGTAGGAGATCGCGTTGGTGTAGGGGTCGTTGAGTTGAAAGCTGAAGTAGCGGTCTCCCATGTCTGGGACGGATAGCACCACCGGCCCGCCACTGAGATCCAGTACCGCGCGAGAATAGAGAGTATCGGTGTTAGGGCGCCAGATCGGCACCACGTCCGGTTCTGCGAAACCGGTCTCGGACCAGATGACGTTCAGTCCCGGCGCCTCGGACCTGAATCTCTCGAACTCGAGCAGCGGATACCCGTACGTGACGGCCTGCACCGCAAGAATGGCGGATCGTATCGGGCCCGGGGCGGCGACACCGGTGAGACCCGTGGGCAACGAATTGGTTCCGGTCGTAGCCATGGCGGGGGGTATCGACAGCGCGCGCCGTAACGCAGCCGAGGGATGCAGTGCCGCAGGCCCGGCCGATTGTCCGGCCAGCGCCCGGTCTACCCGATTCACCGACGATGCCGGACGCGCCGATGTGGCCCTGGCGCCGCGGACTGCGGGCCGCGGTGGTCCGGCAGCCACCGTCGCGGCGTCCCCATCGGATCCGTCAGGTCGGGAGGAAGCCGCGGCATCGCCGATGCCGCCGATCAACGCCGTCGCGCCGAGTGCGGCGGAAAGGACGCCAGCCCACAGCCATCGCGCCCCCGGCGCGGCACCTACCTGTCGCTTCATCGCGATCTCTGCGCGAGACACTCCACAAACACTATTACGACCCACCGGGGCGCGGAGCGAAAGACAGCGGATCTGATCCGGTCAGACCATCGCGCGGCGGCCGGACAGCGCGCGGCCCAGGGTGAGCTCGTCAGCGAACTCGAGGTCGCCGCCCATCGGCAGTCCAGAGGCGATCCGGCTGATCGTCAGCCCCGGGATATCGCGCAGGATGCGGACCAGATAGGTGGCGGTAGCCTCACCTTCGGTGTTGGGGTCGGTCGCTATGATCACCTCGGTGATATCTACCCCGTCGACCCGCTCCCCAATCCTGTTGAGCAACTGGCGAATCCGTAACTGATCGGGGCCGATCCCAGATAGCGGATCCAATGCTCCACCCAGGACGTGATAGCGGCCGCGGAACTCTCGCGTGCGCTCGACGGCCTGTACATCCTTCGGTTCCTCGACCACACACACCTGCGTCCCGTCACGGCGGGCATCGGCGCATATCCGACAGCGCTCGGCCTCCGACACATTGCCGCACACCTCGCAGAACTGCACACCGTCGCGTACCCGGGCCAAAACCGCGGTGAGCCGGTCGATATCCGGCGGCTCGACAGACAGGAGGTGGAAGGCGATCCGTTGCGCACTCTTGGGCCCGATGCCCGGCAGCTTGCCGAACTCGTCGATCAGATCCTGGACGGGTCCCTCAAACATGATGCGACAAGTCAGGACTCCGGCTGCGGCTGGCCGCCCGCGCCCGCCAACGGGCCGAGGATCGTCTTCACCGTTTCACGCATGTTCTCAGCAGCGTCATCCAGTGCCCCGACAATCAGGTCTTGCAGCGTTTCGACATCGCTGGGGTCGACCACGCTCGGGTCGATCCGCACCGACACCACCTTGCCGTGCCCGTTGAGGGTCACCTCGACCAACCCGCCACCGGCCTGTCCCTGCACCTCGGTTTGAGTGATCTGCTGCTGGGCCACGAGCAGGTGCTGCTGCATGTGCTGGGCCTGGGCCAGGGCCGCCTGCAGATTACCCAGGGCCTGTTGGGCTTGCTGGGCCTGCTGCGCCTGTTGGGCCTGACTGCCGAAAGCCCCCAAGTCACTGGGGCCACCGGGTGTAATGCCGGGTTGCATGACAGTCTCCTTGCATATCGGTCTCGACTTCGTTGCAGCCGACGATTCAGGCGGCTGCTGACTTTCCAGCCTAGACGCCGGGGGATTACCGTGACGCCCGTGCTGAAGATCGCCGGTATGCGTGTCGTGGCCGCAACGTCAACCGGACTGCTGCTCGCCGCGTCATCACTGGCAGCACCGGCCACCCACGCCGCACCGGGCAGTGTCGCGGGCATGATCGTGTTCCTCGACCCGGGTCACAACGGCGCCAATGACGCCTCCATGACCCGCCAGGTGCCCACCGGCCGCGGCGGCACCAAGGACTGTCAGGCCTCCGGCACCAATACCGAGAGCGGCTATGCCGAGCACACCTTCACCTGGGATACCGTGCTGCGGATCAGAGCGGCGTTGACCCAGTTCGGCGTGCGCACCGCGATGTCACGTGGGAACGACGACGCCGTGGGTCCATGTGTCGACGAGCGCGCGGCGATGGCCAATGCCCTGCAACCCAACGCGGTGGTGTCGATCCACGGCGACGGCGGGCCGGCCACCGGTCGCGGATTTCACATTCTGTACTCAAGCCCGCCGCTGAACGCCGCTCAGGCCGGCCCTTCGATTCAGTTCGCCCGGATGATGCGCGATCAGCTGTCCAATTCCGGTATCCCGCCGTCGACCTACATCGGGTCCGACGGCCTCAATCCACGCGCCGATATCGCAGGGCTGAACCTGGCGCAGTACCCGTCGATCCTGATTGAGCTCGGCAATATGAAGAATCCGCTGGACTCCACGCTGATGGAGAGCGAGGAGGGTCGCAACAAGTACGCGGCCGCCGTCGCGCAGGGTGTAGTCGCGTTCCTGCAGACCCAGCCGCCCAGGATCAACTAGTCGGGCGTCGGTCCTTAGTCTGGAATCAGCCCTCGAGTTCTTTCTTGAGATTGGCGAGTACTTCATCCTGGATCTTGCGCAACCCCAACGGGGCGAATGTTTTCTCAAAGAACCCCCCGATGCCGGTGGCGCCGGTCCAGGTGGTCTTCACTGTCACGCTGGAGCCTGCGGTGCCGGCCGGGGCGACCGTCCAGTTGGTGACCAGGGATGAATTGCCGTCCTTTTCGATGACGGTGTGTCCGGCGACGTCGACGGCCGCCCGCACCTCACGCGACCGTGACTTTGTCGCCTGCAGTTTCCAGCTTGCGACGGTGCCCTGGCCCTGACCACCCTGAAGAACCTGGTACTGGCTGTAATGCGACGACAGAATCTTGGGGCGAACAACGCGGTAGTCGGCCACGGCAGTGAGCACGGCTGCGGGCTCTGCGTCGATCAGGATGGTGCTGGATGCGCTGACCTGTCCCATCAAACTCCTCAGTGTTAGGCCGCGAGTTGCGTGCGTGCGGGTATGGCTTGTCAGCCGTCGATCCGGCGGGCGCCGAGTTCGGTCTGCAGCAGTTCGAGGGCGACTTCTTCGGGGTCGCGCCGCGGCGCGATGTCCTCGTCGCGGCCGACTTCAGCGATCATGCTCTCTTCTTCGGCGAGCTGTGTGTCGACGGGATCAGATTCGGGTTCCGGGGCAAGCGGTTGCGCGATGGAGGCCGGCTCGCCGACTCCGAACTCGCAACGCACCCGCCAGTCGACACCCAGGGCGTCTTTGAGGGCGTCACGGATGACATCGCTGTTGCGCTGCTCGCTCAGCCGTTTCGCCAGCGGGGCCGACTCGTGGGCCAGGATTAATGTGCTGTCCTCAACCGCCCGCACGATTGCCCCCGCCAACATGACCTCCGTGGTTCGGCTGCGCTCGCGCACCTTGTCCCGCACGGTTGACCACATACTGCGAACCGCTGCCGCACTCGGCTCAGCCGGTCCCCCGGCTGGAACCGGCGTTGACGGTGCGGCGGCTTCGGGCTCCGGCTCCGCTGCCGCGCTGGGTTCGGGCTCGGGTTTGGGAACAGGTTCAGGTTTGGGAGCAGGTTCAGGTTGAGCTTCGGCTACCGAAGCAGGTACCGGGTCAGGTTCGGCCTTGGGAAGAGGCGGTGCCGGGACCGATTTCGCTTGCGGTGCAGTGGATTTGGCCGGATCCGGCGCGGGGGCCTGGGTCTTGCGAACATACTGCTTATCGGATGTACTCGCGACGGCACCGATGGTGGCTTCGCTGGCCGGAATCGAGATGTCCAACCGGGTCTCGATGCGCTCGATACGTTGCAGCAGTGCGGACTCGGTGTCGCTGGCCGACGGCAGCAGTAGCCGGGCGCACACCACCTCCAGCAATAGTCGCGGGGCGGTCGCGCCGCGCATCTCCCCCAGCCCGTTGTGCACCACCTCCGCATAGCGGGCCAAGGTGGCGGGACCGACGCGGCCCGCCTGCTCGCGCATCCGGTCGAGCACGTCACCGGGTGCGTCCACCACACCGCGACTTGCGGCATCCGGAACAGCCTGCAGCACAATGAGATCGCGGAAACGTTCAAGAAGATCGATAGCGAACCGCCGGGGGTCGTGCCCGGCGTCGATCACCGATTCGACCGCACCGAACAGTGCGGCTGCGTCTGCGGCGGCGAGCGCATCGACCGCGTCGTCGATCAGGGCGACATCGGTGGCCCCGAGTAGCGCCAACGCCAGCGGGTAGCGCACCCGATTGCCGTCGGCGCCCGCCAGTAGCTGGTCGAGCACGCTGAGGGTGTCACGCGGTGAGCCCCCGCCCGCGCGAATAACCAGCGGGAACACCGCGTCATCGATCTCGACATCCTCGGCGGCCAGGATCGACTCGATCAGGCCACGCATGGTGCGGGGTGCCAGCAACCGAAACGGGTAGTGGTGCGTGCGCGAGCGGATGGTGGCCAGCACCTTCTCCGGCTCGGTGGTGGCGAACACGAAGATGAGGTGCTCGGGTGGCTCCTCGACGATCTTGAGGAGCGCGTTGAACCCCTCCTTGCTGACCATGTGTGCTTCGTCGATGATGAAGATCCGGTAGCGCGACTGCGCGGGGGTGTAGAAGGCGTGATCCCTCAGTTCCCGGGTGTCGTTAACGCTGCCGTGGCTGGCGGCGTCGAGTTCGACGACGTCAACCGAGCCAACGCCATTGGGCGCCAGCGCCAGGCAGGAGTCGCACACCCCGCACGGCGTCGGAGTCGGACCTTGTTCGCAGTTCAGCGACCTGGCCAGGATCCGTGCCGAGGACGTCTTGCCACAGCCTCGTGGCCCGGAGAACAAATAGGCGTGGTTGATGCGCCCAGCCGACAATGCGGTCGACAGGGGTTCGGTGACGTGCTCTTGACCCACTACCTCAGCGAAAGTCGCCGGTCGGTATTTCCGGTACAGCGCCACGTCAGCAGGTTACCGACAGCGTCGGACAGGGTCTCATCGCAGCAGCGATTCGGTTGCCGCCAGGAGGGCACAGGTGGCCAGGCCGTCGATAGCCGCAGCGAGTTCAGTGGCCGTCGGGAAACTCGGCGCGATCCGAATGTTCTTATCGTCCGGATCATTGCGATACGGGAAGGACGCGCCCGCCTCGGTCACGGCGATACCGGCATCCTTGGCCAGTGCGACCGTGCGCTTAGCCGTGCCGGGTAGCACGTCCAGGCTGATGAAGTAACCGCCCTTGGGGTCGGTCCATGACGCGATCTTGGATTCGGTCAATCGTTTGTCGAGGATGTCTGCGACGAGTGCGAACTTCGGAGCAAGCACCTGCTGGTGACGCATCATGTGCAACCGAACCCCGTCAGCGTCTCGGAAGAACCGAAGATGCCGCAGTTGGTTCACCTTGTCGGGCCCGATCGACTTCTTACCGGCATGTTGCAGATACCAGGCGATGTTTCCCAGCGAGCCGCCGAAGAAGCTCACGCCCGCGCCGGCGAAGGTGATCTTGGAGGTGGAGGCGAAAACGTACGGCCGATTGGGGTTACCCGCCGTCGCGGCCAGACCCAGCACATCGACCTGTCGGGGAAGGTCCAATGTGAGGGTGTGGACCGCATAGGCGTTGTCCCAGAAGATCCGGAAATCCGGCGCGGCGGTGCGCATCTGGACCAGCCGACGCACCACATCCCATGAGTAGACGGTGCCCGTGGGATTGGAGAACAGCGGCACCGACCACATTCCCTTGATCGCCGGGTCTTGTGCCACGAGCTCCTCGACCATGTCAACGTCGGGGCCGTCCTCCCGCATCGGCACGGCGATCATCTCGATGCCCAGACTTTCGGTGATCGCGAAATGACGGTCGTAGCCCGGTGACGGACACAGGAACTTGACGGCGGACCCGGCGAGCTGCTCCTGAATCCACGGCCGTGGCGAATCCACACCGCCGTGCAGCATCGAGAACACCACCATGTCGTGCATCAGTTCCAGGCTGGAATTGTTGGCGGCGATCAGGTTGGGAACACCGATGCCCAGGAGCTCGCCGAAGATGGCGCGCAGGCCACCCAGCCCGTGCAGACCCCCGTAGTTGCGGGTGTCGGTGCCCTCGTCATCGCGGTAGTCCCCGCTGCCGGGCAACTCCAGCAGCCCGTTGGACAGGTCCAACTGCTCACCGGACGGCTTGCCGCGGGTGAGATCCAGGGACAACTTCTTTGCCTGCAGATCGGCGTAGTTGCGCAGCTGCAGTTCGTGCTGCGTCTGTAGTTCGTTGGGGCCCAGGGACTGAAACGACACCGTGCGCCTTTCGTCAATGCCGTGAGTTCGCCGCACCCGGCGAGAAGGGGACCCCGCGCACCCGCCAGAGCCCGTTGACCCTTGCTGCCTTCCAGCCCTGG
>JBAXIA010000072.1:0-14440 GCA_037138615.1 Mycobacteriaceae bacterium
CCGAGTTCGGCTGCCAGCCGGCAGGCAGCTTCGGCAGCCGGATCGGGAAGTTCAGTGCGTCGGCGTCGGCCTGCAGTGCCGCAGCCGCGTTGTAGGTCGGAGCCATCCCGTCGGCAGGTCCATTGGGACGAAACGAGCACATGCCCACCAGTCCGGCTAGCACGATGCAGGCCACTACCAGCGGTGCCAGGGACCAGAACATATCGCGGCCGTCCTGGAGCAGCCTCGGCTTGGCGGGTTTGGGAGCTGGAAGGCCGGCGACATCAGGTTTGGGAGCCGGAAGGCCGGCGACATCAGGTTTGGGAGCCGGAAGGCCGGCGACATCAGGTTTGGGAGCCGGAAGGCCGGCGACATCAGGTTCCTGGTCCGGCAGGCTCGTCACGGGTGTCAGTATCCCAGGTCTGGACGAACGACGTGGTTCTGCGACAATTTGCGCATGAGTGATGCCCGTCGCCGCGAAGCCCCCGACCGCAACCTCGCCCTGGAGCTGGTACGGGTTACCGAAGCCGGCGCGATGGCTGCTGGACGCTGGGTCGGCCGGGGCGACAAAGAGGGCGGCGATGGCGCCGCCGTCGACGCGATGCGCCAGTTGGTCAACACCGTGTCGATGCGCGGGGTGGTGGTGATCGGTGAGGGCGAGAAGGACAACGCACCGATGCTCTACAACGGAGAGGAAGTCGGCAACGGGGACGGGCCGGCCTGCGACTTCGCCGTCGACCCCGTTGACGGCACGACCCTGATGAGCAAGGGCATGCCCAACGCGATCTCCGTGCTGGCCGTGGCCGAACGAGGAGCGATGTTCGACCCATCGGCGGTGTTCTACATGAACAAGATCGCCGTGGGCCCCGATGCCGTCGACGTCATCGACATCACCGCGCCGATCGGCGAAAACATCCGGCGCGTCGCGAAGGCAAAGAACTCTTCGGTCGCGGACCTCACGGTGTGCATCCTGGACCGGCCGCGCCACCAACAGCTGATCGCCGATGTGCGCGACGCCGGCGCACGGATCCGACTGATCACCGATGGTGACGTCGCCGGCGCGATTTCGGCCTGCCAGCCCGACTCGGGTACCGACATCATGGCGGGCATCGGTGGCACGCCCGAGGGCATCATCACCGCAGCGGCTATCCGCTGCATGGGTGGGGAGATCCAGGCGCAGCTGGCTCCAACAGACGATGCCGAACGGCAGAAGGCCCTCGACCGCGGTCACGATCTCAGCCGGGTGCTGGGCACCGAAGACCTCGTCTCCGGCGAGAACGTCTTCTTCTGCGCGACCGGAGTCACCGACGGCGACCTACTCAAAGGGGTGCGCTTCTTCGGCGGCGGCTGCACCACACACTCGATCGTCATGCGGTCCAAGTCCGGCACGGTCCGAACCATCGAGTCTTACCACCGGCTGTCCAAGCTCAACGAGTACGCCGCCGTGGACTTCACCGGGGACGCCTCGGCTACCCATCCACTTCCCTAAGATCACCGTCTCCGAGAATGACGAAAAGGAACACATGAGCGCGCACATGCCGACAGACGGCGAATACCGCATCGAACACGACACCATGGGTGAGGTTCGAGTTCCGGTCAAAGCCCTGTGGCGGGCCCAGACCCAGCGTGCGGTGGAGAACTTCCCGATCTCCTTTCGGGGCCTTGATCGCAACCAGATCCGGGCGATGGCGCTGCTGAAAGCGGCGTGCGCCCAGGTCAACAAGGACCTCGGGATACTGTCAGCCGAGAAGGCTGACGCCATCATGGCCGCCGCAGCAGAAATCGCCGAGGGACGCCACGACGACCAGTTCCCCATCGACGTCTTCCAAACCGGATCGGGCACCAGTTCCAACATGAACGCCAATGAGGTGATTGCGTCGATCTGTGCGCGTAACGACGTCACCGTGCACCCCAATGATGATGTCAATATGTCGCAGTCCTCTAACGACACCTTCCCGACCGCCACCCACATCGCCGCTACCGAAGCCGCTGTGCGCCAACTTATCCCGGCACTTGAAGTGTTGCATGCGTCGCTGACCGCCAAGGCACGTCAATGGCGCACCGTCGTAAAGAGCGGACGTACCCATCTGATGGATGCGGTTCCGGTCACGCTCGGTCAGGAGTTCGGTGGCTATGCCCGCCAGATTGAGGCCGGCATCGAACGGGTACGCGCAGTTCTCCCTCGTTTGGGTGAACTGGCTATCGGCGGAACGGCTGTCGGCACCGGCCTCAACGCCCCCGATGGTTTCGGCACCAAGGTGGTCGAGGTCCTCGTGGCCCAGACCGGGCTCGCTGAATTACGCACAGCCCGCAACTCTTTCGAGGCCCAGGCCGCGCGCGATGGACTGGTTGAAGCCTCCGGTGCACTGAAGACGATCGCGGTATCGCTCACCAAGATCGCCAACGACATCCGCTGGATGGGTTCAGGCCCGCTCACCGGGCTGGCCGAACTGCACCTACCGGATCTGCAGCCGGGAAGCTCGATCATGCCCGGCAAGGTGAACCCGGTGATTCCCGAGGCGGTCACCCAGGTTGCGGCCCAGGTGATCGGGAACGACGCAGCCATCACCGTCGGCGGCATGTCGGGCGCCTTCGAGCTCAACGTCTACATCCCGATGATGGCGCGGAACCTGCTTGAGTCGTTCACCCTGCTGACCAATGTGTCCGGGTTGTTCGCCAAGCGGTGCATTGACGGCCTGATCGCTGACGAGGCACGGCTCAAGCATCTAGCCGAGTCCTCACCGTCGATCGTGACCCCACTGAACTCCGCCATCGGCTACGAGGAGGCCGCGGCAGTAGCCAAGGAAGCGCTCAAGGAGCACAAGACGATTCGGCAAACTGTGATCGACCGCGGTCTGATCGGCGACAAGCTCTCCGAAGCCGAACTTGACAAGCGACTCGATGTGCTGGCGATGGCCAAGGTCCGCGACGGGAGTTAGCGGTTGGCCCCTGCGGTCTGATGACCGCGTATGCCCAGTGGCGTGGTGACACTGTGCAGAACCAGGCTGAGGGTCACGATGACGACGACGACCTGGCTGATCAAATCGGCGTGCTGAATCTCTCCGCGGTCGATAACCAGTAGACCCAGCACAACGGTGCCGATGCCGCGGGGCCCGAACCACCCGATGAACAATCGGCTGTAGACCGGCAGGTCGCTTCGAATCAGGGCGATCAGTACAGCGACGATTCGCACTGCGAACAGCGCGAGCACGGCGAACAGCACCACCCGCCAGCTCGCCTGGCGCCAGCCGTCGATCACTGCGAACGCACCGAACATGGCGAATACCAGCAACTCCAACAGTCGGGCGGTAGCGTCCGCGACCTGGCTCGGCACTTGCGCATTGCTGCGCTTTGCGACAAACGAGTAAGCCAGTCCTCCAGTGAAAGCAGCTACGAACCCACTGGCCTGCAGCCGCTCTCCTATCTCGAAACAGCACAGCGCGATCGCCAGGGTGGCCAACTGAGCCCAGGTCTCACTCATCCAATTGCGGTGATAGGACCATGCGATGACGATCCCACCCAACAGTCCGACCACCACACCGATGATGAATGACACGACCTCGGTCCGGAAAATGAACCATTCCCAGTGGCTTGGCCGGGGATCTGTGTGCGCTGAGGCCAGCGCGAGCGCGGCAAGCAACGCAGCCAAAGCGAATCCGTCGTAAAAACCACTCTCAACCGATAACGCGCCCCGCACCTGCTCGGGAATCCGGGAATTCTCTGTCAACGCATCGATCAGTGCCACTTCGGTGGGTGCGACGATAGCCGCGAGACACACCGCCTCCCACCACGGCAACACCGGCAGCAGCGCCGCCGCTGTCACGGCGCCGAGGATCAGACTCAGCGGTATCCCGATGACGATGAGCCGCAGGGCTATGCGACCACGGAGCAGCCCGTTGCCCAGATCAAGTTTCGCCGCCTGGTCAAACAAGATGAGCGCGAGAGCCAGTTGCGCAAGCACGGTATAGCCCTCGGTTGCCGGACCGGCATCGAGAAGTTTCAGTCCGAACGGTCCCAGCGCCATACCCAGGATGAGAAAGATGAGCGCCGGCGCGATGTACCACCGATTCACCAGGCCCGACACTGCGGCATAGCCGATTACCAGCAGGGTAAGGACGAGTGGCGTGGTGTTGTGCAAGGGATTTGACTCAGATTCGCTGGTGCGTCTGGTTTAGACGCCGTTGGTGGGACCGCCGGAGTTGGCACCCGGGATGTCGGTGATCGGGAAGTTCGGCATCGGGGTCGGCGACGGTGTGGCCGGAAGTGACGGGATTTCGGCTGCCGGGATGTCATGGAGCAGGTTGGTCGACGGACCGTTGTCACGGCCGCCGTAGACGCTGCCGGGGACGCGCTGACCAAGAAGTTGGCTAACGGTTACCAGGTGATAGCCATTGGCCTTGAGTACCGGGATGAACTGGTAAACCAGATCGACGGTTGATGAGTAGGTGTCGTGGAACAGCACCACAGACCCGGGCTTGATCTGACTCATCAGCATGTAGCGGGTCGCGGCGGTATCGGAGTCGTTGATCCAGTCGAACGGAATGACGTCCCAGAGAATTGTGGCCTGGCCATTGCGGGCCGCGACGGCGTTGACCGCGTCGTTGGTCAGGCCGCCGGGCGGACGCCACAGGTTCGGCGTCTGCCCGGTGGCGGCGGTGATCGCATCATCGGCCTTGGTGAATTGTGTCGCGACGTCGGCCGCCGGGATGGCCGTCATATCGGGGTGTTCCCAGGTGTGATTGCCGATCTCCATGCCGGCCTCGGCCACCCGCTTGGCAGCTGCCGGGTTGGCGGCCACCTTGTTGCCGATCATGAAGAATGTGGCCTTGGCATCGGCATTGTTCAATACCGTCAGTAATCGATCGGTGAAGGGCGTCGGTCCGTCATCGAATGTCAATGCCACACACTTGTCCACCGTGCAGTCCACCGGTCGCGCCTGCGCGGTCTTGGTGGATTGGCTACATCCTGCGATCGCCAGGGCAACGAGACCAAGGGAGAGAACTCGACGCAGCACAGGCTGAGTTTACCCGGCCATCACGGCAATGCGTCGGGGCTGATCTCCTCCAGCATCTCGGTGACCAGTGCCGCGATCGGCGAACGTTCACTGCGCATCAGGGTGATGTGGCCGAACAGCGGGTGCCCCTTGAGCTTTTCGATGACTGCGGCGACCCCGTCATGGCGTCCGACGCGCAGATTGTCGCGTTGGGCGACGTCGTGGGTCAACACCACCCGCGAGCCTGCACCCAGCCGGGACAGCACGGTAAGCAGCACGTTGCGCTCCAGCGACTGCGCCTCGTCGACGATCACAAACGAGTCGTGCAACGAGCGGCCTCGAATGTGAGTCAGCGGAAGCACTTCGAGCATGCCGCGCGACAGCACCTCTTCGAGCACTGCCGGACTGGCCAGTCCTTCGAGTGTGTCGAACACAGCCTGCGCCCAAGGGCCCATCTTCTCGCTCTCGCTGCCGGGCAGGTAACCCAACTCCTGGCCACCCACGGCGTAGAGCGGCCGGAACACGACGACTTTGCGTTGGGTGCGTCGTTCAAGGACTGCTTCCAAGCCCGCGCACAACGCCAAAGCCGACTTTCCGGTACCAGCCTTACCGCCGAGGGAGACGATGCCGACCGACTCGTCAAGCAGCAGATCCAGGGCGACCCGTTGCTCGGCGGAGCGGCCGCGCAGTCCGAACACCTCCCGGTCACCGCGGACCAGCTGGACGCGCTTATCGGCGTTGACCCTGCCCAATGCGTGCGAGTTACCACCAAGCAACCGAACGCCGGTGTGGCAGGGCAGATTTCGGGCATCGGCGATATCGATCTCGCCCTCGCTGAAGAGGGTGTCGACCTCCTCGGCCGACACGTCAAGCTCGGTCATACCGTTCCAGCCGGAGGTGATCACATCCTGGGCGCGGTACTCGTCGGCAGCCAGGCCGACAGCGCCGGCTTTGACACGAAGCGGGATGTCCTTACTTACCAAGGTGACCCGCTTGCCCTCGGCGGCGAGGTTGGCAGCACAGGTCAGAATTCGGGCGTCGTTGGTATCGGTGCGGAAGCCGGCCGGAAGCACCGTCGGATCGCTGTGGTTGAGCTCAACGTGGACAGTGCCGCCCTGCGTGCCGATCGGGATGGGCTGATCCAAGCGGCTGTGTTCCAGACGCAGATCATCGAAGAGCCTCAGCGCCTGGCGGGCGAACCAACCGAGCTCGTGATGGTGACGCTTGGCCTCGAGTTCGCTGATGACCACCAGCGGTACGACCACCTCATGTTCGGCGAACCGCGTACACGCCCAGGGATCGGATAACAGGACTGAAGTGTCGAGCACATACGTCCTGGTGGGCGGGTGCGGATCGGTCACATGCGCTCCTCTGGACTCGCTGGCCATCGGAGCCGACGCTACCCCGACGGGTTGCCGTGCGGTTGTGCGGCGCGCCGCCTGCGGGTTACGCGCGGGCGAATTTCTTCAGTTGCGGCTCATCAGCAAGGCCCCAGGCGGCAATGCGGTCGGATACCACCTTCAGCGCCGCGGCCCGGTCGAAGATTCCGGCTTCGGCGATGACCCGCAGCTTGTCGGAGTATTCGAGAATATCGCCCCCGACGACACCCATTCCGGCCGAGCGGCGGACGATCGCACCAATGGTCTGATCGGGGTAGCGCTCGAGGCAATGCGCCACCAGGTTGTGGAAGAACTCTTCGTGGCGTTCCTCATCGGTGGCGATGCGTCCGACGAGCCTCTTGAGCACCGGTTCGGTGATCTTGGCCTCAAGGTTGCGTAGGAACACCGCGTGGGCACGCTCGTAGAGCGCCATGAAAGCCAACGTCTCGACCTGGGTGTAGCTGTCCGCGCGGTAGCCGCGCATCACATGGGCGACACGGACTTCCTCGTCGGCTGCCGGGTCGAAGTTGCGGGTGACGACCAGGTACTCGCGCAGGGCGATGGCGTGCAGGTTCTCCTCAGCGGTCCAACGGCCGAGCCAGCGGCCCCACTTGTCCTCGAGGATGAAGTGTTCGACGAGTTCGCGGTGGTAGCCGGCGAGGTTGTCCTTGGTGATCAGCATGACCTCGAGGGCGTCCACGACCTCCCGGGGCAGGGTCACCTCGGACGGGTCCCAGTCGTGCCCGCCCAGGAAGGCGAAGTTCTTACCCTGGTCAAAAGGCACGTAATCGTGGGCGTACCACTCGTCCGCCGTCTCGAGGTGGCGGGTCAGATTGTCAGCGACAACCGGCTCCAGCTCGAGGGTCAAAGCGCTGGCGACAGGTTTATGTGTCATGCGGTAACTGTAACTGAAGTTAACGGTTGTCGAACAGTCCGGCTGACCCTGGCGTTGCGGCAGTTACAGGGTCAAACCCGGGTACAGCGGATTGGCCGCGAGGAGCTCTGCGGACGCGGCGCGCACCCAGTCCGCAGTGCTGTCCACCAGGGTGTACTTGGCTTTCGAGGTGCCGTCCGGCTGGGTGTTGGAAAGCACTTCGACGACCAGTTCGGCGACCCGGTCGAACTCGGCCGGCCCGAAGCCCCGGGTGGTCAGCGCCGGGGTGCCGAAACGGATGCCGCTGGTGTACCAGGCGCCGTTGGGATCCGCCGGGACGGAGTTGCGGTTGGTGACGATGCCGGCGTCCAGCAGTGCGGACTCGGCCTGTCGCCCGGTGAGCCCGAACGACTGCACGTCGAGCAACACGATGTGGTTATCGGTGCCGCCGGTGACCAGATGCGCGCCACGGCGCATCAACCCGTCGGCGAACGCCTTGGCGTTATCGGCCACCCGTTGGGCGTATGCCCGGAACGACGGCTGGCGAGCCTCGGCGAAGGCGACCGCCTTGGCAGCCATGACGTGCGACATCGGCCCGCCGAGCACCATCGGGCAGCCCTTGTCCACGGCATCGGAGTACTCGGCGGTGGCCAGCACCAGTCCGCCACGCGGTCCGCGCAGCGACTTGTGCGTGGTGGTGGTGACGACGTGGGCATGCGGCACCGGGTCCTCGTCGCCGGTGAACACCTTGCCCGCCACCAGGCCCGAGAAGTGCGCCATATCGACCATCAGGGTGGCGCCCACCTCATCGGCGATCTCGCGCATGGTGGCGAAGTTCACCCGCCGCGGGTAGGCCGAGTAGCCGGCAACCAGAATCAGCGGCTTGAATTCCCGGACGGCAGCGGCGACGACGTCGTAGTCGATCAACCCGGTCGCCGGGTCGGTGCCGTAGCTGCGCTGGTGAAACATCTTGCCGGAGATGTTCGGTCGGAACCCGTGGGTGAGATGACCACCGGAGTCCAGCGACATACCCATCAGTCGCTGGCTGCCCAGCTTGGCACGCAGCCGTTCCCACTCGGCCTCGGAGAGGTCGTTGACATTCTTAACGCCCACTTCGCTCAGGGCGGGCGCCTCGACCCGGGTGGCCAGGATGGCCCAGAATGCGACCAGGTTGGCATCGATTCCCGAGTGCGGCTGCACGTAGGCGTACTGGGCGCCGAACAGTTCGCGGGCGTGCTCGGCCGCGATGGATTCGACCTCGTCGATGTTCTGGCAGCCGGCGTAGAAGCGGTGCCCGATGGTGCCCTCGGCGTACTTGTCCGACAGCCAGGTTCCCGCAGTCAGCAGAACGGCCGGTGAGGCGTAGTTCTCGCTGGCGATCAGTTTGAGCGAATCACGCTGATCGGCAAGCTCTTTGCGGGTGGCCGCGGCGATCCGCGGCTCGACGGATTCGATGACGCGCAACGCCGCCCGGTAGGCCTCCCCGGCAGTTGCGGCATAGTCGGCGCCGGGAGCGGCGTTGGCTGACACGATCGCTTCGGTTGTCATGCCGCAGATCTTAGTCGCCGTGGCCCGGCACCGCGGTCAGCGGCGCTGGAAACCCGGAGCCGTACCTCATGAATCCCAACAGCCCCAGTGGTATCGGTTCGGTCGCGGCGACGCTAGAAGAGACCGCTGATATTGCCGTGGGCGTCGACGTCGATGTTCTCGGCGGAAGGCACTTTGGGCAGCCCCGGCATGGTCATGATGTCGCCGGCAATGACCACCACGAAACCGGCGCCTGCCGCGAGCCGCACTTGGTGCAGGTCGACCGTGTGGCCGCTGGGCGCACCGAGCGCGCGCGGGTTGGTCGAGAACGACATTTGGGTTTTCGCGATACACACCGGCAGATGTCCCCAATTGACATTGAGTTCATCGATTTGGGCCCGGACTTTGGCGCTTGCGGTGATGTCCGCCGCGCCGTAGATGCGGGTGGCGACTGTCTTGATTTTGTCCCACAGACCCATGTCGTCGGGATACATGTAGCGATGTTCACCATGGTTGTCCGCTGCGGCCGCGATCACGGCTTCGGCTAACTCCTCTGCACCGGCGCCGCCGTCGGCCCAGTGCCGGGCCACCACCGCCCGACCGCCGAGGCTCGCGACTTTGGCCTCAATCAGCGCCAGTTCCGCCGGGGTGTCAGCGGTGAAGTGATTAATGCACACCACACAGGGCAGGCCGTACTGGGTGGTGATGTTTTGGTAATGCCGCTCAAGATTGACCAGACCACGTTCAAGCGCACCGAGATCTTCCTGGTTCAGGGCACCCTGTGCCGCGCCGCCGTGATACTTCAGCGCCCGGGCAGTGACGACCAGCACCGCTGCGCGGGGCTTCAGACCTGCTTTGCGGCATTTGATATCGATGAATTTCTCGGCGCCGAGGTCCGCGCCGAAGCCCGCCTCGGTGACCACGAAATCGGCGAGCTTCAGCGCCGCGCGGGTAGCCGAGACGCTGTTGCAGCCGTGCGCGATATTGGCGAAGGGGCCGCCATGGACGAAGGCCAGATTGTTCTCCAAGGTCTGGACAATGTTGGGTTTGATGGCGTCTTTCAACAGTGCTGCCATCGCGCCGTCGGCCTTCAGGTCGCGTGCCCGTACCGGTTCGCGTTTGCTGTTTACGCCGATCACGATCTCGCCGATTCGCTTCTTGAGGTCGGTGAGCGAGGTGGCCAGACAGAAGATCGCCATGACCTCGGATGCCACGGTGATGTCAAAACCGCTTTCACGCGGGTAGCCGTTGGCAGGACCACCCAGCCCGACGACAATCTCGCGGAGCGCGCGGTCGTTCATGTCCATCACGCGCTTCCACGTGATGCGCCGCGGATCGAGGTCGAGTGAGTTGCCGTGATTGATGTGGTTGTCGATCATTGCGGCGAGCAGGTTGTGGGCGGCGCCGATAGCGTGGAAATCGCCGGTGAAATGAAGGTTGATGTCTTCCATCGGCACAACCTGCGCAAGGCCACCGCCGGCCGCGCCGCCCTTAACGCCGAAACACGGTCCGAGCGAGGGCTCCCGCAGGCAGATGATGGTGCGTTTACCCAACCGATTCAGGGCATCACCGAGCCCCACGGTGGTGGTGGTTTTGCCCTCACCGGCCGGCGTCGGGCTCATCGCCGTGACCAGGATGAGCTGGCCGTCGGCACGGTCCTGGAGGCTTTCGATGTACTCCAGGGACAGCTTGGCCTTGAAGTGGCCATACGGTTCGAGGTGTTCGGGGGCGATGCCGTACAACTGCTCGGCCAAGCCGAGGATGGGCCGCTTATCCGCGGCCTGCGCTATCTCGATGTCGGACATCGCTCGCTACTCCTGCTGACTCTCGACTGAGGCGAGCTGCGGGCTCGTCTGAAGCGGCGTAACTCTAGCACTGGCGCAGGCCATGATTTCGGGTTGCCGAGGACTTGATTAACCCGTCAATTCGGCCCGCAGCGACGACGGAATCAGCGGCTCATCAAGCAGCCGCCCGAACCGCTCGGTCAGGCCCACCGAAACCGGCCGATCATCAAGCCAGGAACGCAGTAACCGGTACCCCTCGACATAGGTGCTCGTGTAGGCACGCCACAGCGGTGAGGCCAAAAACTTCAGCGACTGGCGGGCGCGGGCGTCGTCGACCAGCAACCAACGTTGCAGGAACGCCACCACCTCGTCGACATCGCGATGGGCGTCATGCAGCATCAGCGCGGCGTCCTGGCGGACCTCGGCCAGTGCTGCCGACGCCTCCGACAGTGCCTGAGCACGCTCCCCGTCGAACCGGAGTCCGAGGTCGGCGTAGATCTCGGCCGCCCAGGCGCCCCAGCCATCGCCCACCGCCGCGTGCAGGGCCAGATCGGCCAGACCTTCAGCCATCAGGCACTGCGGAGTGTTCACCAGGAAGATGGTCTGCTCGCCGTGGCCGAGACCGGCGACCAGGCCGGCTTCCTTTCGGCAGTGCTCGGTGTGGTGACCCGGGTAGGACTCGTGCGCCACCAGCCGGGGAAGGTTGGACATCTGTTGCTTGAGGTCGGCGTTGATGGCGACCCGCGAGCGGTAGTCGCCCTCGTAGTAGTTGAAGCCCGACCAGGGCTTGTCGGTCACCACCTCATAGACGATGTTCTCGGCGTCGGGCAGCGGGTAGGTGGCGCGCACGATATCGCGCAGTGCGCTGGAGAACGCATGCACGCACTCACCGAGACGCTCCGGTGGCAGCTCCTCGGCTTTGCGGTGGGCCGCGATCCGCTCGTTGAGCGGGCCACTGCCGCCGAGCACCTCATCGATGCGCGCGTGCGCGGCACGATAGCGCTCCGGTGCGCCGAGGCTGATCTCGACATCAAAGTACTGGCGCACCTCGTCGACGAATCCGACGTCCTCGCCGGCGAACCTGCGAGCGGCGCAGGCCAGTGCCCGCAGATGCGCGGCAATGAACTCGGCCCGCTGGTCGGTGAAGCCGGCTTCACGGGGCACCTGCTGGAGCGCAACCAGCAGTCTGTCGGCGTGACGGACCAGCTCGGCCGGATTCGGGGTGGGCTCGTCAGCCACCCGGCGCCGTAATCCGGGGTCGCCGGTGAAGGCGTCCACGTAGCCTTCCTCGATGCGATCGAACCGCAAGCCGAGCAAGAGGTATTCGTCAATGAGGTGGTCGGGCTCCATGCCGTCCACGCTAACTGCAACACTTGTCATATGGCGCGGCTGAGCGAACCCAGCCCCTACGTGGAGTTCGACCGGGCTGCGTGGCGGGCCCTGCGGATGTCGACTCCGCTCAAGCTCACCGAAGAGGAACTGGTCGGCCTGCGCGGAATCGGTGAGCAGATCGACCTGCTTGAGGTCGAAGAGGTCTACCTGCCGCTGGCCCGGCTGATCCACCTGCAGGTGGCCGCCCGCCAGGCTTTGTTCGCCGCCACTTCGCAGTTCCTCGGCGAGCCCACCCAGAACCCGGCCCGGCCGGTGCCGTTCGTGATCGGCGTCGCCGGCAGCGTCGCCGTCGGCAAGTCCACCACGGCACGCGTGCTGCAGGCGCTGCTGTCCCGCTGGGAGGATCATTCCCGGGTGGATTTGGTGACCACCGACGGTTTCCTGTACACCAACACCGAGCTGGCTCGTCGAAACCTGATGCACCGCAAAGGATTCCCAGAGAGCTACGACCGCCGGGCCCTGATGCGCTTCGTCACGTCGGTGAAGTCAGGATCAGATCAGGTGTGCGCGCCGGTGTACTCGCATCTGATTTACGATGTAGTCCCCAACGACAAGCAGGTGGTCACCCACCCGGACATCCTCATCCTCGAGGGACTCAACGTCTTGCAGACCGGCGCCCGGCTGATGGTGTCGGATCTGTTCGACTTCTCGGTGTACGTCGACGCCCGGATCGAGGACATCGAGCAGTGGTACGTCGAGCGCTTCCTGGCGATGCGCGCCGGGGCCTTCGCCGACCCGGCGTCGCACTTCCACCACTATTCCAGCCTCTCCGACCAGCAGGCGGTCAGCGCGGCACGAGACATCTGGCGAACTATCAACCGCCCGAACTTGATCGAGAACATCCTGCCGACGAGGCCGCGGGCCACCTTGGTTCTACGCAAGGATGCCGATCACGCCATCAACCGACTGCGTCTGCGCAAGCTCTAACGCCCAGACACGTGGCTAAGCGCCGAACCGGCGATGCCGTCGGCTGTAATCGCGCAGCGCCCGAAGGAAGTCGACTCGGCGGAAGTCCGGCCAATGCGCCTCGGTGAACCACATCTCCGAATAGGCGCTCTGCCAGAGCAGAAACCCACTCAGCCGTTGCTCGCCAGACGTGCGTATGACCAGATCCGGATCGGGCTGACCAGAGGTGTAGAGGTTCTCCGAGATGCCGTCGACGGTGACGGCTTCGATGATCTGCTCGGAGCTGGCTCCGTTGGCGAGTTCCTTGCTCAGCAGCGATCGCACAGCGTCGACGATCTCCTGCCGGCCGCCGTAGCCGACGGCTACGTTGACATGAAAGGTGCCACTCGCGCCGGCTGTCGAGGCCACCGCGTCGCGCAGCCGGCGTGCCGGTTGGTCACCGAGCAATTCCAGATCGCCGACCGTGCGCACAGTCCACCGGTTAGCCGGAGCACAGATCTGCTCAACCACCTCGGTGATGATCTCGATCAGGCACGTCAGCTCATCGGCATCGCGCTGCAGGTTCTCGGTCGACAGCAGATACACCGTCGCCATCTCGATGCCGGCCTCAGCGCACCACCGCAGCATCTCGGCGATCTTCGCCGCGCCCATCCGGTAGCCGAAGCTGACGTCGTCATAACCGGCATCACGTGCCCACCGCCGGTTCCCATCGCACAGCACGGCGATATGTCGGGGCAGAGCAGATTTGGAGCGTGCGAGTTCCTGCCGCAACCGCATTTCGTAGAGCCGGTAGGCCGGCTCCTTGAGCCGCGACGGAATGAGCTCCACGACGACTCAGACTACTGTGGAGCTGTGGAGGCATTGGGGGCGCAGGCCCTGCCACCGGCAAGCGAGATCTCGACACCTCCGGGTGCCGAGGCTGAGGACTTCCCCGAAGCCGTCGTCGACGGGGTCGCCGAGTTCCTCGGCAAACCGCGGGCCCGCGGCTGGATCCACCTCTACTCGGCCATCGTGGCCGTCATCGCCGGTGCGACCCTGGTTGCGGTGTCATGGTCGCTCAAGTCCGAACGCGCCGGGATCGCCACGCTGATCTACGCGGTGACGATCGTGGGGATGTTCGCCGTCAGCGCCACCTATCACCGCGTGCACTGGAAATCGCCGACCGTGCATAAGTGGATGAAGCGGCTCGACCACTCGATGATCTTCGTCTTCATCGCCGGCAGCTACACCCCGTTCGCCCTGCTGGCGTTGCCTGAGCATGACGGCTGGCTGTTGTTCTGGATCGTGTGGGGCGGCGCACTGGCGGGCGTGCTGCTGAAGATGTGCTGGCCCTCGGCCCCCCGATGGGTGGGGGTTCCGCTGTACCTGCTTTTGGGCTGGGTCGCCGTGTGGTTCATCGGGCCGATCATGAACGGCGCCGGTCTGGCCGCGGTCACCCTGCTGATCGTGGGCGGAGTGTTCTACAGCGTCGGCGGTGTGCTTTACGGGTTGAAGTGGCCCAACCCGTGGCCGACCACATTCGGCCACCATGAGTTCTTCCACGCCTGCACCGCGGTGGCAGCGACCTGCCACTACATTGCGATGTGGTTTGCCGTCTTCTGACGGC
>JBAXIA010000073.1:0-14200 GCA_037138615.1 Mycobacteriaceae bacterium
GCCGGGGGCGAAGGCATCGCGGTGCGGACCGATCACGCCGACGATGCATCGGTGGCGGCGTTATTCGCCCGGGTGTCCGACGACAACGGTCGCCTCGATCTCCTGGTGAACAATGCCGCTGCCATCAGCAACGCACTGACCAATCCCGCGCCGTTCTGGGAGAAACCGCTGAGCCTTGCCGATGTGCTCGACGTCGGCCTGCGCTCGGCCTATGTTGCGTCCTGGTACGCCGCACCACTGCTGCTGCGTGCCGATCGTGGACTGATCGCGTTCACCTCATCGCCGGGATCGGTCTGCTACATGCACGGACCGGCCTACGGTGCGCAGAAGGCCGGCGTCGACAAGATGGCCGCTGATATGGCCGTTGACTTCGCCGGTACCGCGGTGTCGACGGTGTCGATCTGGATGGGCATCCTGCTCACCGAACGCCTGCAGCAAGCCTTTGGTGACGATGCGGAGGCGCTGGCCGGTTTCGCCGAGCACGCCGAAACTCCGGAATTCACCGGACGGCTCGTCGATGCGCTCTACCGCGATTCCGAGTTGGCAACGCTCAGCGGCCACACCGTGATCGCGGCCGAACTGGCTGCGCGCTACGGACTTACCGACGAAGGCGGACGACGCCCGCCGTCGCATCGGGAAGCACTCGGGTCACCTCGCGAGCCGAGCACCGTGGTCGTGCGCTAGCCGACGAGGCGTTGTGCACGGTGCTGTGAGATTGGAAGCGCCACGCCGATCGCGTGATTGATCATTGATCTCGAGACCTGCTAGGTTGCCCGCCATGAGCGTAATGAATAAGGGCCTTGGTCGGTTTCTGGGCACGGCGGCGGGCCTCGCCTGTCTGGCCGTCGTGGTAGCAGCACCGGCGTCTGCTGACAATCTCAACACCACGACGTGTTCTGAACAGCAGGTCATGTCGTCGCTGCAGAAGAACTCTCCGATGATCTGGGGCCAGATCAGTGGCGATCCACAAACGGAGCAGAAGTTGCGGGTGGCGCTCGACGCGCTCCTAGCCGCACCTCCGGGCCAGCGTGAGCAGTTAGCGAATACGCTGGAGCAGGCACTCGGCAAAGATCAGTTGACGGACATCAGCGATGACGTCCTCAACGCCTCTGGCGGTCCGATCGGCAGAGCAGTCAACGATTGCCACAACTTCTGAGCCGGTGTCTCCCGGTGGTCGGTGCGCTGTAACTCTCGCTCCTGACCTGTCTAGTCCTCTTTGTGGATCAATTTCTGCAGTGCTACGCGGTCGGGTGCCAACAACTCGGCGATCCGAGCTTGGTTCACATCGGCGATGATGATTTCGCCGACGTCCTTGTTGACACTGCTGAAAATGCCGTGCGCTTTCATCTTCTCGGTCTGATAGATGTTGTCCTCGGTCGGCGACACGTAGTACACGGCATCGGCCTTGAAGCGGTTGACCAGCCACAGGTGAACGACCGTCATCAGGCGCTTCTGACGCATCTTGGCGGCATAGGTGTTCTGGTCGCGTACCGTCAGGATGCTGCGGCCGTGACGGTCCTTGATCGGATCGAACACCACATCAGCCAGTTTCTCGCCGTTGGAGTCGCCGAAGATCGCCAACTCCAGCACATCTGCGCCGGCGCGGCGCGGACGCAACTGCACCCGCAACCGCTCGCCGAGTTTGTAGTGCTCGCTCCACAGGGCCAGCCAGTCCTCGAGGAGCTTCTTTGGCACCTCGGTCTGCACCAGGTGCTGGACCTGGGTGGAACCCTTGCCCATTGACTTGGTGGTCGCGGTGCGTCCGGATGACGCGGCCAGAGCCGCATCGCTGCGCGGACCGCCGACGAGCGTCTGCGGTGTGCGGTAGGGCGACTCGAGCAGACGCATCTTGCGCTGCAGACGGGCCAGCGCCAGCATCCCGTCCTGACGCAGGGCGGTGGCGAACTCCTCGGCCGCCACACCGTCGATCTGGTGGCCTCCATAGGTCATGAAATTGAAGACGAAGCCCATCTTGCCGAGTTCCTCGGGGAAGGCCCGCATCTCATCATCGGTCATCCCGGTGGTATCCCAGTTGAACGACGGCGACAGGTTGTAGGCCATCATCGCCTCCGGATACACCGCGTGGATCGCCTCGGCGAACTCACGCGCCTCGGTGAGATCGGCGGTCTTGGTCTCCATCCACAGGATGTCGGCGAACGGCGCCGCGGCAAGGGATTTCGCGATCGCATACGGAATCCCGCCGCGCACCTGGTAGTAACCCTCCGGGGTGCGGGCCCGCTCGCAGTCCCACGGCGCGTCCACACCCAGTTCGGCGGCCTTGCGCTGAGCGGCATACAGCGATGCAGTCTTGGCGAAGTCAGCCCACTCGGCCGGCTTCATCGCCAGGGCCTCGCCCTCGCTCTCCTTAAACCGCAACAGCTCACCTACGGCATTGCCGTAGGTTTCCAGACCCGCGTCTTCCTGCCAGGCATCCACGAACTGCGACTCGACCCGGTCGAACAACACGTCCACCGACCCGGTGCGGTTCTTGGTCCACGTCGCGGCCGCCTCATCTACCAACTGGGTGACACCGCGACTCGCCAGCCACGCATCCGCCGCGGCGTACTCGCCCTCGGGTACGGCGTAGAGCAGATGCCCGTTGAGTTCGGTGACGCCCTGGGTGTGGAATCGACGCAACATGGCCAGGAAACATGATTTGTACGGCGGGATGTCGAGGTTGGTCACACCGAGCAGGAACGGCTGATCACGCTCATCGGAACGTCCGTCGATGAGGTTGGCCGCCTCGGCGTCTGTGCGGGCCACGATGATTCCGGGCACGCCCATGATGTCGAGTTGGAATCGGGCCGTGTTCAGCCGTTTGATCTGCTCATCCGAGGGCACCAGCACCTTGCCGCCCTGGTGACCGCACTTCTTGGTGCCGGGCCGCTGATCCTCGATGTGATAGCCGGTCACGCCGGCTTCGACGAAGCGACGAATCAGGTTGCGCACATGCGGATCTCCACCGTGACCGGTATCGGCATCGGCGATGATGAACGGCCGATAGTCCACCGCAGGGGTGGCGGCGCGCTGCTCGTCGGTCATCTGCAGCCGCAGATACTGCTGATTGCGATCTGCCGTCAGCAGGGCCCGCACCAGGCCTGCAGCCTCGTCGGGCACCTGGCTCAGCGGATAGCTTGCGAGGTCCGGACCGGGATCCTCGGTCACGGAACCCTTCGCCGACGTCGCCCAGCCGCCCAGGTAGATGCCCTCGATACCGCAGCGCTTCATGGCCACCGCCTGGCCGGGGGTGTAGGGGCCGAACGTGGTGATCGACCGGTGCTGTCCGAACAGCTCACGCAGACGGGCGTGGAAGGCCGCGGAGGTCTCGCGAGCCACGGTGTAGTCCACACCGATCGTGCCGCGCTGCTCGACGACCTGACGCGCGGTGTATAGCCGGGTGATGCCCTTGAACCGAGGGCTGTCGAAGTACCGCTGGGTGGCGGCGACTTCGCCCTCGAAATCGGTTCCGGTGACTGGGTCCGGTGCGACCTTGGACATGACTGCTCCTATCGAGCCGGTGTGCGCTGGTGTCGTGCTGAGGTCCTCATCTAACCCCCGCGTCGGCTAATTATTCCGGACAGCATCCGGAGGCTGTCAGCGGGTACGTCCGACGGGACCGTCAGTGCAGGCACAAGTACCAATTCCGGCCTGTGGCTTAAGGGGCTGCTACCTGGCTGATCACCGGCGTTACGACGGCGAGCTCGGCAGTCCCGTGCGGTGCCAGGGAGTCCCGGTCACCGTTCGGATCGGCCGCGGTGGCTGGAGTCACCGTGAGTGCGCCGTCGGTGAGCACGCCGTCGGTGAGCACGCCGTCGGTGAGCACGCCGTCGGTGAGCACGCCATCCGTGACAGGGCCAGCCGCAGCCACATCCTGCGTCGCGGCTGGATCAGCCAGACCGGTTAGATCGGTCGGTGCCGCTGTGCTGTGCATCTCCTCGGCCTGCACCGGGAGATACATGTGATGGCTGAACTGCGACTGATACGCGCCACCACCGCCGACCCGCACGCCTGACCCGCTCTCGCCGCTGGACACCGGAGTGCCGTCCGGCAGGGTGACTGCGGCATGGCCGCCGTTCCAGCCGATTACGACCGAGTTGGGGGCAGAACCGTAGTGGAACCCACGCGATAGGAGCGAGGATTCGATATTGCCGGTGTTGAACCTGCTGCCGAATGCCGGCCTTCCGGACGCCACATTGGCAACCCACGAAGCCAGACCCGAACAGTCCGTACCCGCCGGCGTATCACCGCCGGGAATGTAGGGCGTACCGGACACTTGTGCGATAAGCGACAACAATGCCGCGAGACCAAACATTTGATCAACGCTAACAGGATGAATTAGACACACCCAAAATCAAGAGTTACCGAAAGCTGTGGTGTCCATCACGTCAAACGCAATATTGTGGGCAAAAACACTAAATCTTGTTCCGGTCAAAAAAGTGAAATAGTCGATGTTTCCCCTGTTCAACGGTAGTAGAGGAACATCACGAGGTTGGCTGTCGGGTTGAGGGCGATCGCTGGAATCAATCCCGGGAATTGTTATCTAATTTCCGCGCCGACAACCGTGTCGCATGCAGTCGGCATTGCAAAACACGCGAAGTAATTCTCGACTGAATTCGCTATACCCGGCGATCTCGAATTAACCGCGATACCGGAGTCCCTGGCATTATCGTCGGCTATGCGGGTCCTGGTGCAACGCGTCACGTCGGCCTCGGTGTCGGTGGACGGAGAAGTTGTCGGCGCCATCCGGCCGGCCGGTCAGGGATTGCTCGCACTGGTCGGGGTGACGCACTCCGACGATGCCGACACCGCGGTGCGGATGGCCGAGAAACTCTGGACGCTGCGGATCCTGGACGGCCAACTGTCCGCCGCCGACGTCACGGCACCTGTTCTCGTGGTGAGTCAGTTCACGCTCTACGCCAACACCACCAGGGGGCGTCGGCCGACATGGAACGCCGCGGCCCCGGGGTCACATGCCGAGCCTCTGGTGACGGTCTTCGCCGACACGCTGCGGGCACTGGGCGCCGAGGTGCAGTCCGGTGTTTTCGGTGCCGATATGCAGGTGGAGTCGGTCAATGACGGGCCGGTCACCGTGTTGCTGGAGCTGTGAGCCTCCCGAGTTTCGACGGTGGGACGTGAGACTGTAGAGGCCCATGCACACCCACAATTACGTCACCTATGAGGAGTTCGGTCGGCGGTTCTTCGAGTTGGCCGTGACCGAGGAGCGCGTTGCCGCGGCGTTCGCCGAGATCGCGGGCGAGGAGTTCGAAATGGGGCCGATGGCACAGGGCCCCGGCGGATTGGCGCGGGTGACGGCGAAAGTCAAGATCCAGCAGCCGAATGTGCGGCGCACGCTCGGGGACACCATCACCTTCGCGATCCGTATCCCGCTCATCATCGAGCTGGTCGTCGATCTCTGGCTGGACAAACAGCGCTTCATCGTCGATGGTGACATCGCTCTTCGTGCTGCGGCCCGGGCGGCTGAACCATTGCTGATCGTGATCGACGTCGCCAAACCACGGCCGTCGGATATCGCCGTGCATGTCACCTCGAAATCGCTGCGGGGCGAGATTCTGCGAATCCTGGCCGGCGTCGACGCTGAAATCAAGCGATTCGTCGCGGCCTATGTTGCCGAGGAGATTGACAGCCCCGCGTCGCAGCAGGCAAAGCTTATCGACGTTGCCGAACAGACGACATCGACCTGGGACACCGACTGAGCCGCAGGCATCAAAGCCTAGAGATCAAGCTCCAGGTGAGCGCCTGCCGGTGCGCGCGACACACAGGTGAGCATCATCCCGTCATCACGCTCGGGTTCGGTGAGCAATGTATCTCTGTGCTGCACAACACCACTGAGCACTCTGATCCGGCAGGTGCCGCAGAAACCCTGCTGGCACGAGTAAGTCGCACTGATACCGGTGCGCTGCAGTGCCTTCAGGAGTGTCTCGTCGGCGGCCACCGTGATCTGTGCCTTCGAGGACGCCACCGCCACGCTGAATTGCTCGCCGTCGATTACCGGAGGCGCCGCGAAGCGTTCGAAATGCAATTCGACATCGTCTCGACCGGCCAGTCGCTCCCGGATTGTGGTCAGCATCGGGGCCGGGCCGCAGGCGTAGACAGTGGTGCCGGACAGGCATTCGCCTAACAGTTCATCGGCAGTCGGCAGGCCGGCGACATCGTCGGTTCGGATCTGTACACGATCACCGAATCGGCGGACCTCATCGACGAATGGAATGCTGTCCGCGCTGCGTCCCACGTAAATCATCGACCAGTCCACATTGAGCCGCTCGGCCAGGTTCAGCATGGGCAGGATCGGCGTGATCCCGATCCCGCCTGCGATGAACCGCAGCCGCTGGGTGGGAGAGCCGTAGCCGGGCACGGTGAGCGGGAATGCATTTCGCGGCCCACTGGTCGTGATGGTCGATCCCACCGCCAGCGCATCGTGGACCTCGATCGAGCCGCCGCCGCCCTCGGGTATGCGCCGCACGGCAATCCGGTAGGAATCGCGCCGCTCGGGGTCGCCGCACAGGGAGTACTGGCGGACCCGGCCGCTGGGGAGGTGAATGTCCAGGTGCGCTCCCGGGTGCCAGGGTGGTAGCGCAGACCCATCCGCTGCAGCCAGTGTCAACGCCACCACGTTCTCGTCGTGTGCCATCACCTGCCGATCGACGACGCTCAGAGCCAGCGTCGGATCGCACGGTGCTGGGAGACTGGGGCGCCGCAGGGTGCCACTGACGGCCCACATGGTGGTGACCGTGACGTCGGCCAGTTTCAGCATTGCGCTGCTGTGGAGCGCCCTCAGGCGCTTCACCACCATTTACAGATGCGCGGCGCGGGCGGCCGGAGAGGTCGCCAGGTACGCGACAGCCTGTGCGGTGGAGCCGAAGTCCTCCGGCGAGTAGTCCGGGCGGAAGTAGGCGGCCGTAGTGGAGCCGAACAGCATGCGATAGGTGGGTAACAGTCGCAGCTTGGAGTCTTGGGCGCGCATCCTTTGCATGCGCAGCCAACCGATGTCCAGGTCAGGATCGGTGCGACACAGAAACCAGACGCCGCGATTGAAGAAGGTGAACAGCATCGTCACCGCGAGTGTCATGGAACGGACCCGGGAGAAGTAGCCCTTGTGGAAGTACGACGCGACATCGTGCGCGACGCACCGGTGTTCGACTTCTTCGCTGCCATGCCATCGGAACAGGTCGACCATGGTCGGGTCGGCTCCGAAGTCATCCCAGTCGGAGTTGAGCGCGAAATCACCGAGCACCGCGGTGTAGTGCTCGATCGCCGCGATCAGCCACAGCCGGTCGCAGAGGTGGTTGAGCCGTCGTTTGGGGTTCGTTGATCTGCCGGGCGCCAGGACCTTTTCGAATATGTAATCAATCTGCTTGAGGATCGGTTCCGGATCTGCTCCGCGAGCCAACATGAACTCGTGCAGCATCCGTTCGTGGGTCTCGGCGTGCACCGCTTCCTGCCCGATGAAGCCACGCATGTCCTCGGCAAGTCGCGGATCCTTGACCAACGGCAATGCCTCGTTGTAGGTCGCCACGAACCAGCGCTCGGCGGCCGGCAGCACGACGTTGAGAAGGCTGATCATGTGGGAGGCGACGGGGTGGCCGGGAATCCAGTGCAGCGGCGACTTCGAGACGTCGAAGACAACCTTGCGGGCCTGAATCTGTACCGGGCCGGGATCAATTTCCTGAGCAAATCGGTGTGGCCGCAGCATGATGATCTCCTCCGCTCAGCCGACGGGAGTCGCGATGACTGTCACCACGCCGGGCGCGCCGGCTGTCGGCCGACCTCCGGCGTCGCTGCTTCCGGCACCCGGGGCGCTGGCCGCTGAGGTTGCCGCCGGCTGCTCGGGCTGGGCGGCCGCAGTGCAGTTGAGCATCAGCTGCATCTTGCCGCCGCCGGTCACCTTCTGGCTGCTCACCACGCACTGCGCCTGTGTCACGTCACTGCCGACTGAGCCGCCGAACGACGTTTTGATGCCTTGGGCGCGCAGGATCGCCACCGCCTTGGCATAGGGCTCGCCTACGACGTTGTAGGTGCTGTTAGAAGCGGGGTCGGCACTGCTGGCGCCGATGCTGAGGGCAGCGGCAGCCGAACCGGCCACCACCGCGGCACTAAGCACGAGCACGAGCTTTCTCACGGCACGAACCTCCCTGTCCTCATTGAAGATAGCGCAGGAGCGGCCGACAGGCCGCGTCAGACATTTATCGCCGCAGGTAGGGGAGATGTTTCAGAAGTGCTCCCGGTGGCGTTCCTGTTCCAGTACCGCCTCGAGATCGCTGAGCCGTCGCAGTGATGAGACAGCCCGGGACGTGCGCATATTGGCGGCCAGCATGTCTTGATGCCGGTCGACGAAGGCCCAGTACCCGGCAGTGAACGGGCAGGCATCTTCGCCGAGTCGCTTCTTGGGGTCGAAGCGGCAACTGCGGCAGTGGTCGCTCATCTTGTTGATATAGGCGCCACCGGACGTATAGGGCTTGGTGGCCAACAGACCGCCGTCGGCGTGCTGGCTCATGCCGATTACGTTCGTCGGCATCACCCACGCGAAACCATCGACAAATGAGCTCGCGAACCACTCGGACAACTCGCGCGGCTGATAACCGCGCTGCAGCCCGTGGCTGCCGAGCACCATCAGCCGTTGGATGTGATGAGCCCAGCCTCGGTCACGTACGCCGGCCAGCGCCTGGCTGAGACACTCGGCGTCCACCGCGTCGACGTCGAGGCCTGTCCACCAGTCCGGCAGCGGAGTGTGCGCGTCGAGTGAGTTGTTGTCCAGGTAGTCAGGTCCGAAATGCCAGTACAGCTGCCACATGTACTCCCGCCAGCCCAGGATCTGGCGGATAAACCCTTCGACAGCCGCCAGCGGAGCCGATCCATCGTGATATGCCGCCTCGGCCGCGTGCACGGCGTCGAGGGGGTGCAGCACGCCGAGATTGAGCGGCACCGAAAGCAACGAGTGCGCCATGGACCAGTCGGCACCCATCATGGCGTCCTCGTAACGGCCGAAGAGAGGCAGCCGGTCTGCGATGAACCGTCGCAGAGCTTCGTCGGCCTCGGTGGGTGTCACCGGGAACAGCCGGGGTCCGTCGATACCGACTGTGTCGAGTGCCATCCGGTCGATGTCGCGGCGAACGTCCGCGTCGATATCGTCCTCGACGGGGTGATACGGCGCAGGCACGCCAAGCGTCGATGCGCCCTTCGGAGGTGATTCACGATTATCGGTATCGAAGTTCCACCGGCCGCCTACCGGGTCGTCACCGTCCATCAGCACCCCGAACCTGCGGCGTTGCTGACGGTAGAAATCCTCCAGCCGGAACCGCTTACGATCTCCCGCCCACTGCCGGAACTCAGCTCGGGGCAGCGCGAAGGTGGGCGTAGGCAGAACCTCGGCCACCAGTCCTTCGCCACACAACCGCCGCACGAACTGCTCGGCGGCATGTGAGGTGGGTTCGTGCACCAGCACCGGGTGGCCGTAATCCCGCAGCGCCTCGGTGTAGCTGCGGGAGCGGATCAGGGTGGCCCGATCGCCGAGGTCGGCCTGGGCGTGGCGAAGGGCAGAGAGAACCAGGTGAACTTTCTGCCGGTGGTAGCGCCGACGGCGGAACGGCGACGTGGCCTCGATCAACAGGATCGGGCGGCGCTCATGTTCACCGCCATAGACGGCAGGCCCGAGCTGGTCGGCGAACAGCCACAGCGGCGTATCCGGCTGTAGCATTGCCCGATCCTACAAATGCTGTGTCGATTACGATCCGCTGGTGCCTCGATTCACCGCCACAGGGAGAACGCTGGGATTCCAGTCCAAGCTGCTGATCATGCTGCTGACGGTGAGTGTGATCTCGGTGCTTATCGCCGGTCTCATCGGGTACTTCTCGGGGACGAACGCGATCCGAAATGCTGAGTACGCGCGACTGATCCAACTCCGGGAATCGCGTAGCCGGGAGATAGTCGAGATGTACCAGAGTTCAATCGATGCGGCTACGGTACTGACTCACTCGGCAACGACGATCGACGCAATGAAGGATTTCACCGCAGCATTCGCCGAACTGCAGAAGGCGCCATTGCCGCCCGGTGCCCCCGAGTCACTGACGCGCTATTACAACGATGTATTCGGCCCGAAACTGGAGCAGGGCACCGGTGAGCAAGCCGATCCAGAACTGTTTCGCCCCACCTCAAATGCACAGTCTTACCTTCAGAGTCTTTACACCGTGCCGGCCAAGGGTGACTTCAACGTTTCGGTCAAGACCCAGTCGGCGGGAGACTCGAGTAAGTGGTCGGCGCTCAACGCCCAGTTCCAACCGTTTTTCAGCGATTTCACCACTCGGTTGGGGTTCGATGACGCACTGCTGATCGACACCGACGGCAACGTCGTGTATTCAACGGACAAGAAGGTGGACCTGGGCGCCAATCTGCTTGGCCCACCGTACGAATCCACCAGCCTCGCCGCCGCCTTCCGGAAGACTTTGAAATCGACGTCGGTGGACGACATCGTCCGAGTGGATTACGAGGCCTACGCCCCCTCGTACGGTAAGCCGACCCCGTGGTTGCTGACACCGATCGGTGATGCGGGAGGCATCTACGGGGTGCTCGCACTCCAGCTTTCCGTCGACGAAATCAACCGCGTGATGACCGCGAACCGGGGCTGGGAGCAGGAAGGCCTCGGCAAGACCGGGGAGACATATCTGGCCGGCTCGGACCGGACGATGCGATCGCTTGCACGCGAATTGGAAAATGATCCGCAGAAATACTTCGCTGATGTGGTTGCTAACGGCACGCCCGAAGAGATAGCCAAGCGCCAAATCGAGACAGGTCGCAGTTCCCTGCTGCAGTCGGTGAACACGCCCGCGGTGAACGAGGCGCTGGCTGGCAAATCGGGGGTGTTCACCGCGAAGACGTATCTCGGACCGGAAGCAATGCTTGCCTACGCACCCGTTGCCATACCGGATCTCAACTGGGTGATCGTGGCGAAAGTCGACACGGCGGAGGCTCTCGCACCAGTCAAAGCGTTCGCCCGAAATGTCGCGCTGTCCACCGCCGCCGTTGTCCTCGGGGTATGTCTGCTGGCGCTGCTGTTCAGTCGCATCCTCACCCGTCCGATCAGGACGTTGGTCGACGCGGTCAGTCGAGTCAGTGGCGGCGACGTGGGTGTCACTGTTCCGGTGACGTCCAACGACGAACTGGGCCAGTTGGCCTCAGCCTTTAATGACTTGAGTGCCAGCCTTCAGTTGAAGCAACAGCTCATCGACGAGCAGCGTCATGAGAATGACAAATTGCTTGGCTCACTGATGCCCGAAGCGGAGGCGAGGCGCTACCGCGAAGGGGAGGAGAACATCAGCACCCAGCATCGCGATGTGTCGGTGATCTACGCCCAACTCCTCGGGTTCGATGAGTTCTCTCGCTCGCTGCGGTCCGAGGAGTCCGTGTCGATACTGAACTCGATCGTCGAGGCCTTCGACGGCGCCGCCGAACGCCACGGGATCGAGCAGGTTCGCAGCATGCAGGACAACGGTCTGCTGGCCACCTGCGGATTGGTGGTTCCGAGGGTCGATCACGCCAGCCGCGCCATCGCGTTTGCCAACGAACTCACCGAGATCGTGCAGAGGTTCAACGATCAGCACGGATCCGCATTGGCAGTGCGTGCGGGTATCGACAGTGGGCCGGTCACCAGCGGACTCGTCGGCGAGCGTTCTACGGTCTATGCGCTGTGGGGCGAGGCTGTGGATCTGGCTCATCGCGTGCACGGGGCAACCAAAACCCCCGGCATCTTCGTCAGCGACCGGGTGCATGTCGTCGTCGTGGGCATCTACTCCTTCACCGAAGCCGGAACCATCACCGATGACGCCGGTACTGAGACGGTCTGGCGGCTCGACACCACCGCGCGGCAGCCGGTGTGAGTACCATCGTCGCGCAGGCATGGTTTTGGCCAGCTCTGCTCATCGTCATTGGACTGCCGCTGGCGCTGGTGATTCTCAACGAGGTCCACGGCTCCCTGGTTCGCCGCGGTAGCTCCTATGCCAAATCCGTTGCTATGCTGCGCAATTGGCTGCTACCCGCATCAGCTGCTTATCTACTGATCTCCCAACTGAACCACGCCGGTGACCATCCTGTGCCGGATGCCACCTTGACCAAGATCGCGGCGACGGTAGTCGGGTTCTTCGTCATGCTGTTGCTGCTATCGGGAGCCAACGCAGCCCTATTCGGTGAAGCTGAATCCGGGAGCTGGCGAGAGCGGCTGCCTGGGATCTTCATCGACCTCGGTCGGTTGATCCTGATCATCATCGGGATTGGCGTTCTGCTTTCGTGGGTGTGGGGGGCCAACATCGGCGGACTGATCACCGCCGTCGGTGTCACCTCGGTCGTCATCGGATTGGCTGTGCAGAATGCGGTGGGACCGATCCTCGCGGGCCTGCTGCTGCTGTTCGAGCAGCCCTTCGGTATCGGTGACTGGCTGGACACCAAATTCGGCAAAGGCTTTGTTGTCGAGGTCAACTGGCGAGCGGTGCACATCGACACCGGAAATGGCCTGCAGATAGTGCCGAATGCGGCACTGGCCGGCGACGCATTCATCAATCTCAGCCGGACAACCTCACCGCTATTCCAGGCGAAGGCGACTCTCGCCTTCGCCACCCGCGACAAACCGGGCGAGGTCAAGTCCACCCTGCTCGCGGTCGCTGAGGCGCTGCCGGAGAAACTCGCCGACCACCCCGCCAAGGTGGCGGCACTCGGGGCCGGACGCTACCGGGTGTCGGTGCCGATAGCGTCCCCGGCCGATGAGGGCGATGTGACTTCGCTGCTGTTCCATCGAGCCTGGTACGCCGGGCAGCGTGCTGGCCTGCACCTTGACGGCGTGGCGTTACGCAAATCGGAGGTTGATGCCTACCTGGCCGAACAGGTGCAGGCGATCGCCGATTCGTTGGGACTGCGCGGCGAGGCTGTGCCGACGATGCTGGCCGCTGCCCGGATACTGCCATTCGCCGACGGCGAAATCATGCAGGAAGCGGGCAGCGTCCCGAAGGCGATGGGATTCATCACCGCAGGCGTGGCTCGCTTATTCGTCAACGCAGCGGACGGACGGCGGCTGTCGCTGAGCGAGCTCGGACCTGGTGATTACATCGGCGGGGCCTCGCTGACCCGGCAGCGGATGATCACCGGGGTCGTCGCGCTTACCGAGGTTGTCATCGTGGAGGTATCGCGTGAGGCGATGAACACCGTTGTTGAGCAGGATCATCGGCTGGCGCGCCAGATCGGGGACGCTATCGACATCCGGCGCCGGACGGCCCGTGAGGCGTTGGCCGAAGCGGCTGCGGGCGTCCGCTAGCGGTGGTTTAGGCACCTAATGGCGTTGCGGTGTCGTAAATTCGCCTGATGGGTGCGTGTTATGTCGGGCGGGTCGGCGGGTTGGCGGTTGCGCTGGGCATCGGTGCGGCGGTGGCGGTGGGGCAGGCGGGAATCGCTGATGCAGACACCACCGGTGCGGTTTCCGGGCAGACCGCCTCGGTGGCGAGTAAGCGACCTGCGGCCGTCAGGCGGCCGGTGGTCGTTAAGCCCGCGGCGGAGTCCGCAGTGGCCCCGCAGCAAGTAGCGGTACAGCGAGTGACCCCGCATCGGGTGGCGGTGCCGCCGCGCAGCACATCGCGCGTCAGCGCCCCGGCCCGGACCGCCGACCACCCGGGGATCTGGACGGTGCTGGCCGCGGTGCGCCGCGAGTTCTTCAACACCTCGCCCACGATTACTCCGGTCTTCTACGGCCAGACCACGAGTGCGACCGGTCAGGCCGTGGTCACCGGTAACTTCGGCGCTGCCGACGCTGACGGGGACACCCTGTACTACACCTATATCGGGACCCCGCAGAACGGCGGCGCGCTGGACGTCGATCAGACCACCGGTGACTTCACCTACACCGCACCGGCATCGATGAACGCTCTCGGCGGCTTCGATCAGTTCAACATCGTCGTCAGCGATCAGACCCCGGGGGCATTGCCCACGTTCCACGGCATCGTCGACATGCTGTCCTACTTACCCGTAGTCGGCCCACAGATCGTGAACAACCTCCAACTGCTCGGACTGGCGACGCCGTACGCCGGCTCGGTTCCTGCCCGGGTCGCCGTCACCGTCACACCCACTGAGCCGGTGCCGGTGCTCACGGGCGACCCGCAGGCGCTGTCGGCGAATCCGGTTGCTGCCCAGGAGGGTTGGCAGCGCTACG
>JBAXIA010000074.1:0-13937 GCA_037138615.1 Mycobacteriaceae bacterium
GCCTCCTATGTCACCGTGGTGCTGGGAGTGCTGTACCTGCGGTCGGGGTTCGGCTCCTGGATTAAGACCCGGCGCGGCTGAGCTATCACCGGGTTTCGCCCGTGAGCAGCGGCACCAGCCGATCGGCGGACCGCATTGCGCGCGGGGATGTCGAGATGATGCCTAGAGCCCCAATTACCAGGCCCAAAGCGAGAGTGAACAGCCACAGCGGATCGCCCGACTTGGTGAAGTCACCGGCCGGGGGTGATAACGCACCGGACGCGAACACCCCACTGAGGGCGACGCCTAAACTCATGCCGACCTGCTTGCTCGTGCTGGCGATCCCTGCGGCGGCGCCAGCACGGTCCTGCGGCATGCCGCTCACCGCGGCATAGTTGATCGGTACGGTGACCATGCCGAAGGTGATGCCGACGGATGTAAAGATCGGCACGAGCACCCACAGCGGTGTCGTTGGGGTCAGAAAAACCAGCAGGATCGACATTACGGTCGTCATCAGCCCGGCAATTAGCAGCGACGGGCGGTTTCCGAACCGGCCGACCAGTCGCCCGGAAACCGGCGAGAACACCAAGACGGCAACCGCCACCGGCAGCAGCAGTAGACCGGCGTAGATGGCGGAATAGCCCAACCAGCCCTGCAGGTAGATCGACATCATGAATAGGAACGCTCCCCAGACGATAAAGACGCACAGCCCGGTTAATGCCGCTGCGGCGAATGGAATGGAGCGGAAGAACCGGAGATCGATGAAGGGATCGACGTGACGTGACTCGTAGCGCAGGAAGCCCGCGAACACCACCACCGTAACGGCCGCAATCACCATGATCGACGGATGCGTCCAGCCCCGACCCGGACTCTCGATCAGGACGAAGACCAGTCCGAAGAGGCTGCCGGCGGCCAGTAATTGCCCGATCGGATCAGTACCGCGAAACGTCGTTGATCTGCTTTCGGGCACCAACATGGCGCACGCGGCGATGGCCACCGCACCGATCGGGAGGTTGATCCAGAACACTGAGCGCCAACCAAGCAGGTCGATGAGCAGTCCACCGACGACGGGGCCGAGGGCCAGCGCGGCGCCGAACACCGCGCCCCAGATCCCGATCGCACGGGCTCGCTCGGCGGGTACGACGTAGACCTGGGAGATGATCGCGAGCGCGACCGGATTCATCATCGATCCGCCGACCGCCTGCACCAACCGCGCGGCAATCAGAATGTCGATGGTGGGTGCCAGACCGCACAGCAGCGAACCGAGCATGAAGATCGACATGCCTATCTGGAGAATCCTGCGCCTACCGAACCTGTCACCGGCTGCGCCGCCCAGCAGCAGCAGCGATGCCACCCCCAGCGAGTAGATGGCAATCACCCACTGTGCATGCGCTGCGGTGGCGTTCAGGCCGGTTCGAATCGACGGGATCGCGAGGTTGGCGATGGTGAGATCGATGCTCGTGATCAGCACACTCAGGCAACAGACCGCCAGGATGGCAGCCTTGCGGCGGTCCCTGACCCCGCCGCCGGCCCCGATCTTCACCATTCGAGATTCCCACATCCGGAGCACCCGGGCACCGATCGATTGCCCCGGATGAAGGACGAATCCGGTGTCCGCTGATCAGATGACATCCGTGATCGCCGTATGGTTTTCCGATGAGCGAAAACCAGATGCTGGTCCTCAACCGTGCCGACCTCGAGAGCCTCGGGCTCAACTGGGCTGAGATCATCGACGTCCTCGAGGATGCGTTCCAGCAGAAGGCGAGGGGGTTGGTACAGAACCCGCCCAAGCCCAAGGTCAGCTCCCGCGATGACGCATTCATCCATGCGATGCCGGCCTACCTTGGCGGATCGGATCGCATCGGCCTGAAGTGGGTGGCGGGCTACGAGCAGAACAATGACAAGGGTCTGCCCTACATCTATGGCGTCATGATCATGAACGACGCGGAGACGGGCCGTCCGGTCGCACTTCTTGATGGCGGCTGGATCACCGAGATGCGCACACCCGGGGTCTCGGGCGTGACGATGCGGCATGTGCCCGGCAATCCCACACATCTGGCGATCGTGGGATGTGGTCTGCAGGGCCACCGTCACCTGGAGGTCGCCCTTGACGTGCACCCGGGTTTAACCCACGTGACTGCATATGACCGCAACGAAGGCCGGGCCCGAGAGTTGCTCGACCTGGCCGGGGATCGCATCACCCGCGTCGCGGCATCGCCGACCGATGCGGTGGCGGGTGCGGACCTGGTGATCACCACCATCACGGTGCCGCTGGATCCAAAACTGGATTGCGCGAACACCGATCCCAATGCGCTGCTGCTTCCGGTGGACTACGACGATGCGCTGGCTCAGGCCGCCTTCGATGATGCCGTCGTCTACTGCGTCGACGATCTGGGGCAGTACGGCTCGGTCGCCGATAGCGTGTACTTCTTCGGACTCCCGAAACCGGATACGCACCTGGCCGCAGTGGTTGCCGGCGACTACGCCGTCCCCGCCACCGGACGGCGGATGTTTCTCAACATGGGCATCGCCATGGACGATGTGGCGCTCAGCTCGCTGGTCCTCGACCGCGCCCAGGCTGCGGGGCTGGGTCGCTATATCGAGTTTCCGTGAGGCCGGCCCTGCTGGTCCGGTGATCGTTACCCGTCAATCGACAGCACCAGGATGGTCTCGATGGCACCGAACGCCATGAAGAACGCGCCCATCAGCCAACTGGACAGTGCCCGGATCACCTGCCCGAGGATGTGCTGCCACCGGCTTCGGCCGGCAGTGGAGGCGGCAGCGGCACGGCTGAGCTGGACTGGGCTGCAGAGGTCTGCGGGGCTGACGATGTTGAGCTCGACGCCGAGGACGACGTGGCCGACGAAGTTGCCGACGAGGAAGCTGATGTCGGGGCCGACGACGTGGCCGATGTTGTTGATGACGAACTAGTCGACGTGCTCGACTTGGTAGTCGCTGAGGTCTGTGTCGCTGGTGACTGCGGGCTGTGCAGATCGGTCCAGGACTCGGAGCGGATGGTGTCGCCGCTGATACTGACGTTCAGCGACTGTGCGGTGACGGTATAGGTCACACCATCGTTAGTGGCGATGTAGCCCCCGTCGGAGGTCTGCGAGGCGGCGACGATCAGTTTGGCTCCGTCGCGAACGCGCACGCCGCGGTACTCGAATGCACCGGCTGCCGTTTTGCAGATCGCCACTCGCGAGGTCTCGGTGCTACCGAAGATGACGGCGGCGTCGGGTTTGACGCAGCGGGCGGTGGAGTCGACGTAGCCCTGGCTGTCTGACGGTGGCACGGCGGTGGGTGCGGCGATTGCCAACGGGATGCCGATGGCCACCATCACCGACACGGCCGATGCCGCCGCGATCAGTCCAGGTTTACGCAAAGTGGAGGAGTTCATCACTTCCCACCAGACCACAGTGCTACGACATCCCGCGAGCTGAGATGGGTGAAGATGCGGAGCCACAACTCAATCGTTAGGCGGCTGAGACCGGCTCGTCATTCCATTCGCCGCGGTACAGCACAGCCACGACAGCCAGCTCGGCATCCAGCACCACCAGGTTGGCCGCGGCACCGGATTGCAGGGCCGGGTACGCAAGCCCCAACGCACGCGCCGGGTTGATCGAGGATTGACGTACAGCCAACGCCAGCGCCTCGTCGCGGTCCAAACCGTCCTGACCAACACTGTGTGCGACGGCGAACCGAAACAACCGGTCCATCGTGGCGGTGCTCCCCGCGATGGTCTCGGTGCCGGCCAGGTGCGCCACGCCGTCGGCGACATCGACCGCCAACGGACCGATCCGATAGGCCCCGTCTGACATACCTGCGGCCGCCATGGCATCGGTCACCAGTGACACCCGGTCGGGACCGGCGCTGCGGGTGACATGGCGGTAGAGGGCAGGGTTGACATGAACCCCGTCGGCGATCACCTCGACGGTTACCCGCGGGTCCTCCAGTAGCGCGATCACCGGACCCGGCTCGCGGTGGTGGATCGGGCGCATCGCATTGAAAAGATGTGTTCCCACAGTCGCACCTGCATCTATCGCCGCGCACGTCTGGCTGTAGGTAGCTTCGGTGTGGCCCACTGCCGCGACGGCACCAGCATCGACGATGTGACGGATCGCCTCCAGTCCGCCGGCCCGCTCCGGGGCCAGAGTCACCATTCGGATGGTGCCTGCACCGACATCCAGAACCCGCATTAGTTCATCTGGTTCAGGGTCACGCAGCAGCATCGGGTCGTGGGCGCCGCACCTCGTTGCCGAGAGCCAGGGACCTTCCAGGTGGATGCCCGCGATCAGACCCGCCTTTACCTGTTTGGCAAGTTCGCGCACCTGACGCAGCAGATCGTCAGGCGCCTCGGAGACCAGTGAGGCCAGCAATGTGGTGGTGCCGTGGCGCCGGTGTAGCGCAGCGGCGGTCGCGGTCTGCTCGACACCTGCTGAAAAGCTGCCGCCACCGCCACCGTGCACATGGGTATCGACGAACCCCGGCACCACCGTCACGGCACCCAGGATGTGGTCGGGCCGGTGCGGTGGTGATCCGACACCGATCGCGGCGATCGTGTCACCTGCGACCTCAATCCACCCGGGCCGCAACAACTCTGAGCCGGTCAGCACAGTGTCGGCCGTCAGCAGCACGTCAGATGCCCTGCCAGCCGGGCTTGGACCGGTGGGTCTCCCGGAAGTAGTCCGCAAGCTGCAAGCGGCGCGCTGCGGAGTCGTCGATGAGCACCGTCGCATGGGGATGGTGCTGCAGAACGCTGGCCGGCCACAGCGCGGAAACCCCACCCTCAACCAACTGGTGCACCGCCTCGGCCTTACTGCGGCCGGTCGCAACCAGGATGACGTGACGGGCGGCCATTATGGTGCCTAAACCCTGGGTCAGGCAGTGTGTCGGCACGGCATTGATGTCATCGCCGAAGAAGCGCGCATTGTCCATCCGGGTCTGATGGGTGAGGGTCTTGATTCTCGTGCGTGATGCCAGTGATGAACCCGGCTCGTTGAATCCGATATGCCCGTCGGTGCCGATCCCGAGGATCTGCAGATCGATACCCCCGGCGGCCCGGATGGCCTCCTCGTATTGCGCACAGGCACCCGGGATGTCATCGGTGAGGCCGTCGGGGCCGGCCACCGCGCCGGGCGCGAAATCGACCCGGGATGCGAACGCGGTGTCGATGACGTTGCGGTAGCGCTCAGGGTGGTCGGGCGGCAGGCCGACATACTCGTCGAGGGTGAATCCCCGGGCCTTGGCGAATGATATCCGCCCGGATTCGCAGCGTGCCGCCAACTCGTCGTAGATCGACAGTGGCGAGGAGCCGGTGGCCAGGCCCAGCACCGCATCCGGCTTCTGGGTCACAAGGGCTTCGATGGCGTCTGCGGCGACACGGCCGATTTCGGCGGCGTCCTTCAGGATGATGACTTCCATTGCTACGACTACTTACTAGCGGTGAAAAGAGTTGCCCCCGAGGTGATATCGGCACCGGCGCTTACCGCGGCACTGACGGCAATATTGGCCGAATCGCGCTCATCCATGACGACCACCGGCACCACTGGACTGTAACCGGCTGCGACAATCGCAGGCACGTCGTAGGTGATGACCGGTTGACCGGCGGTGACAGTGTCGCCCTGAGCGACATGCGGGGTGAAGCCCGCACCGTTGAGCTGAACGGTGTCCAGGCCCAGATGCACCAGCACGCCGACATTCTCAGCGGTCATGATGACGTAGGCATGCGGCAGCAGCTTCAGGATCTTCCCGCCCACTGGCGCGAGGGCGTCGACAACCTGCCGGGGTGGGTCGATTGCGGCCCCGTATCCCACCATGCCCTGGGAGAAGACAGGATCGGGGACTTCTGCGAGTGCAAGCGCACGACCCTGCACAGGCGCGAGGACCGGTGTTGTACTCATTGGGGCTCCTTCGGACGGGGGTGTGTGAAGAAGGATAGAGATCAAGCGGGATCCGGGAGGCCAAAACAGGCGCTCATATCGGCGGATTCTGGTTAAGCTTCCGCTCAGGTGTAATACAGGAAGGCCTGGCCGGATATGACTGAAGTGACCAAAGCCTCAGGCGCACAACCAAAATCAGGATTCAACATCCCGGGCTTTGCGCAGCTACAGCGGCTTGGTAAGAGCCTCATGCTGCCGATCGCCGTGCTGCCGGCCGCCGGTATCCTGCTGCGGCTGGGCCAGGACGATCTGCTGGGTCGGATCAAGGCCCCGGTAATCGGACCCTTCTTCCAGGCGATGAGTGCCGCCGGCGGAGCGTTGTTCGACAATCTGGCACTGCTCTTTGCCGTCGGTGTCGCGATCGGGTTCGCCCGCAAGGCTGACGGGTCCACCGCGCTGTCGGCCGTCGTTGGCTACCTGGTGATGCAGGCGGTCTTCAAGACCATGTCTCCGTTTGTTCTGGAGGGAGTGCTCGATAAAGCCGGTAAGCAGGCGCAGATCAACTACAGCGTCCTCGGTGGAATCGTGGTCGGTCTGATCACTGCCGCGCTATTCGATCGCTACCACACGATCAAGCTGCCGCCCTATCTCGGTTTCTTCGGCGGCCGACGGTTCGTCCCGATCATCGTTTCGCTGGTCGCCCTGGTTGTCGCCTTCGCGATGAGCTACTTTTACCCGATCTTCGAGGCCGGGCTCACCGGTCTCGGAAAGTTCATCGGTGGCGCGGGGGCACTGGGTGCTTTCGTCTACGGGTTCGCCAATCGCATGCTGATACCCGTTGGGCTGCACCACATCCTGAACTCTTTCATCTGGTTCCTCTACGGCAGCTACACCAAGCCCGACGGCACAGTCGTCACCGGCGAACTGCCGCGTTTCACCGCCGGCGACCCCACGGGCGGACATCTGACTTCGGGCTTCTACCCAATTCTGATGTTCGGTCTGCCGGGTGCGGCGTTGGCGATGATCCATGTCGCCAACACACGTCAGAAGAAAGTCGCCTTCGGTATCCTCTCAGCGGCCGGGCTCACGGCGTTCCTCACCGGCGTCACCGAACCACTGGAGTTCTCCTTCATGTTCGTGGCGTTCCCGCTCTACATCATTCACGCCATACTCACCGGGTTGTCCCTCGCGATCGCCTATGTGCTCGACATCCACCTCGGCTTCTCGTTCTCCGCTGGCTTGATGGACCTGCTGCTCTACGGCACCGCACCGGCAGCCAAAAATGTCCCGCTGCTTATCGTCATGGGGCTGGTGTTCTTCGTGGTCTATTACCTGCTCTTCCGATTTGCGATCACGAAGTGGAATATGCGGACTCCCGGCCGCGAGCCGGAATCGGAGTTCGAAGCTGAGGAACAGGCCAATCTGAGTTCGGGCAGTGACTCGGCCACTTCCGTTGACCTTGGCCGTGGCGTCGCAACTGCGGTAGCGCCCGCCGCCACCGACAGCATGGCCGAACGGCTCATCGCGGCATTCGGTGGCCGGGCGAATCTCGTCAATGTGGACGCCTGCATCACCCGGCTGCGGATGGAGGTCGCCGACACCGGCAAGGTCGATCAGGCCCGGTTGAAAGCCCTTGGTGCCGCCGGTGTGATCGAAGTCGGTAACAGCGTGCAGGCAGTGTTCGGCACCCAGGCGGAGGCTCTCAAGAATGACATCATCGACGTTCTCTAGGCCCTGCTCCATGCTTTAGCGGACGGTGCCGCCGGTCGTGTCGGAACCCGCAGAGGCCGAATCCGCACCCGAGAATGGGTGCTGTGCCCACGATCAGAGCGCTGACCGGTCTGCGGATCGTCGCCGCCCTGTGGGTGGTGCTGTTCCATTTCCGGCCGCTGATCTGGGAGGCCTCCCCGCGGCTGAAGGATGATCTGGCGCCGTTGTTCAATGCCGGGGCCCAGGGCGTCGACCTGTTCTTCATCCTCAGTGGTTTCGTGCTGACGTGGAACTACCTGGACCGCATGGGTCCGACGTGGTCGGCTCGGGCCAGTCTGCGCTTCCTGTGGTTGCGATTAAGCCGGGTGTGGCCGGTCTATCTGGTCACCATGCACCTGGCTGCGCTCTGGATCATCTTCACCCTCCACGTCGGCGAGGTGCCCTCACCCGACGTCGATCAGCTGACCGCCGTCAGTTACGTACGCCAACTGTTCATGGTTCAGCTGTGGTTCGCGCCGTTCTTCGATCGCACGAGTTGGGATGGCCCGGCCTGGTCGATCAGTGCCGAGTGGTTGGCCTATCTGCTCTTCGGCGTACTGATTGTGGTGATCTTCCGGATCGCAGCGGTGTCCCGGGCGCGAACGTTGTTCATGCTTGCGTTCCTCGCCGCGCTACCGCCGACGGTGCTGTTACTCGGCAGCGGTGTGCTCTACACGCCGTGGAGTTGGCTTCCGCGGATCGTTGCGCAGTTCATCGCCGGGGCTTTGGCCTGCGCTGCGGTCCGTCAGCTCCGCCTCAGTGACGGCGGCCGACGTGCTGCCGGGTATCTGTCTCTGCTGCTGCTGACGGTCATGTTGGCAGTGCTGTACTACTACGACGCCCACCCGGTGACGGGGATGATCGACCCCGGTGGACTTATTGCCGTGCTGTTCATGCCGCTGGTGGTGACGCTGGCGATCGGAGTGGGGGCGCTGCCAACGCTGTTGTCGACCCGCCTGCTGGTTTACGGTGGCCAGATTTCGTTCAGCCTCTACATGATTCACGAGCCGGTGCACACCGCGTGGAATTGGGCCGTCGCTCAGTACATGATCGTGATGCCGAAGTCGGTGGCGAAGCTCGCTGTGGTGGGGCTGATTTTCGCGGCGATCATTGCTGCGATGATGCTGTACCACTTCGTCGAGGAGCCCTCACGACGCTGGATGCGTCGGATGATCGATTCTCGGGATACCGGGCAGGACAGGATGGCCAGAACACCGTCCACCGACCGTGTGCTCGATTCGCGCTCGGTGTCGCCCCCCATGCGTGCGGGGTGAATGAGTGTGAAGCGAGAAGGATTTCGCGTCGTGGCAGCTGTCGTGGTTCTTATCTTCACCGTCGTGTCGACTTCCTTGGGTTGCCCCACTGCCCTCAGCTCCACAACAACCAAGATCGCCGTGATCGGCGACTCCTACACGGCCGGATCGGCTCAAGGCGGCAATGGGCCCAACAGCTGGCCCGTGCTGGCCGGGCAGTTACTGGCCCGCGAGGGCGTGGAGGTTGACGCCGATATCGCGGCCGAGGGAGGTGCCGGGTACGGACAGCGCGGCAGCCGGGGAAGTATTTTCCAGGATCTGACCGCGCAAGCGGTCCGGCGCAGCGATGCCCTCGTCGTATTCTTCGGTTCTCGCAACGACGAACCGGTGGATCCGCAGACCTTCCCAGAACTGGCAGCCGGGACCTTTCAGCTGGCCCGATTCGCGGCGCCGGCGGCCAAAATTCTGGTGATCGGCCCGCCCTGGCCGACAGCCAGTCCGCCACCGGCGGTGCTGAAGACCCGTGACAGTCTGCGTGATCAGGCGGCGCTAGCCGGAGCGGCGTTCATCGACCCCATCGCTGAAGGCTGGTTCGTCGGCCGCCCGAATCTGATCGGCACAGACGGCGTCCACCCCACCGATGCCGGGCACGTCTACCTGGCGGAAAAAATCGCGCCGCTCATATTCGACCAGCTCACCATCGCGGTGTGAGTGGACCTACTTCTTGAGGTGCGGGTCGATGAGTTCGCTCCAGGCGCGTGACAGTTTGGCGAATTCTTCCTCGCATCCGCCGGCCCGGCTCTCGGGTAGCAGGCCGTCGTTCACGATGTCGGCATTCGCCTTCGGATTGGAACCGTAAATCCAGCACTGGAAGTTGTACGAGCGCGCCTCATCCGGGGTGTGTACGTCGGCGAAGGCTTCCTGCTCAAGGGGGCCACCCAGGGTGCTCAGTAGGCCCCACTCCGTAGCGAACGTTTTAGCTGCTTGAACGTCGTCCGGATTGGTGGGTGTGCCGTCGGAGTAGTCCGCCAACAATAGGAAGGCCGAAAGTTGGTCGGCCACATCCTCTTCCCGTCCGGTCACCGGTAGGTCGTAGATGTCGATCAGCATGTGTCCGAGTTCGTGGTAGAAAACCGCCGTGGTGGACTCCAATGCGGCAGCTTCAGGATCAGGGTCGTCCTTGAACAGCTGCAGGGCCAAAGCCGGCCATTCGTAACACATGATCATCGTCTTGTCCGACGGATTCCAGTACGCATTGGGTTCGTCGCACTGCTTACCCACCAGGGGAATGTCGAAGGGGAGGTTGAACACATCGTTGACGTACTGCGCGAGCGTGCCGAGTAGGCCGGACTTCTCAAACAGCGCCCGACCCTGAATCGCATCCGGTGCGGTGGCGTCCTCTAGCGTCACGATCATCTGGCCGGATTCGGCGGCACCGTCTGGTGCCGACCCCTGCGCTGCGGAGTTCGCCGCGGACGCCGCAGCCGATGTCGCCGAGGTGGCCTGTGTGGCGCTATTGGTGCCACAGCCGACGGCCAGCATGCTCACGATTGCCACCATCCAGATGCCCCGCTTCATCTCTGCCTCCTCACAGCCGCCAGATGTTTTGTTGCACGATATTGGGAATTCGGAATCCGGGGTGCTCTTTTCGGCTTCTATTGTCTGAACGTTCCGCTGTCGGCAGTTCTAACTCTTGTAGTGGGGCTCAAGGAGCGTGGCCCAGGCCCGCGCCAGTTTGTCGTACTCGCCCTCGCAGTCGTCGGCCCGGTCCTCGGGTAGCAGGCCGCTGCTGACGATATCGGCATTGGCTTGGGTATCGGAGCCGTAAATCCAGCACTCAAAGTTGTACGCCCGCGCCTGATCCAGAGTGTGCTCGTCTGAAAAACTGGACTCGTCGAGATCCGCGGGCGCAGCACTGGCCAGGTTGTACCACTCGGCGGTGTCCTTGGCCGCCTCGACGTAATCCGCATCGACCTTGCCATCGACGGGCTCGAGCAGCCAGTAGGCCGCAAGCTGGTCGGCCACATCCTCTTCCCGTCCGGTCACCGGCAGGTCGTAGATGTCGATCGCCATGTGACCGAGCTCGTGATAGAAGGCTCCAACGGCGATCCGTCGTGCTGCGGTAGCTGGGTCCGGGTCATCGCTGAACAGTTGCAGGCTGTTATCGACGTCCTCGTAGCACAGGATCATCTTCTTCTCGTCGGGGTCCCAGAAATCGTTGGCTTCCCCGCACTGCGAGCCCACGACCGGGACGTCGTAGGGAAGCACCAGCCAGTCGTTGATTTCTTTGGCCAGTGATTCGAGAAGATGCGTCTGTCGCATCAACTTCTTGCCCCGGATCGCCTCCGGTGTGGTGGCGTCCTCGTAGACGACAGTCATCAGACCTGACTCGGCAACATCGTCCGTCGCCGTCGCCGTCGCCGTCGCCGTCGCCGCAGAAGTCGTTTCGGAGTTGGCTTTGGATTTCGTCGAGTCGGCCTGCGTTCCACCGGTGGTGCCGCAGCCGACGGCCAGGATGCCGACGACTGCCACCATGCAGGAAATTCCTTGCCGCATCCGTGCCTCCCGGCCATCTGTGGGTCTCGCAGTACGGTAATAATGGACTACGATTTCCGTTAGTGCTTGGCCATCATTTTTTACCGTCTCACCTGCCGCGGACTTCCTGCCCTTGTCTGGGGCCACCCGCGTGACGCAGCCTGGGCTGATGGGTCGGTGGCGGGTCGCGGTATCGGGTGCCGCTGTGCTTGCCGCGGCGGCGACCGTGGTGGCTCTCGCCGCGCCCCTTCGGCCGGGAACCTCGCCGCCTGCCAATGCCATCGGTGGACCGTATGGGCGACTGCTCGCCGAATCTGCTGACCTCGGCCCTGCCCGCTCTGATCGGGTCCAATTCACCGCTGCGCTGAGTCGGCCTGCGCGTCCGGTCCAGCTGACGGACTGGGCGATCGCTCACGCAATGTCGGTGCGTTGGCATGAGGGTGATTCGTGGGCGATCGTCGAAGGCGCGCCGGATGCCGTCGCTAATGCATTCGGCATTGCGGTGCACGACTACCGCGCCCGGCGCGGCGATGTCTTCTACGCCTCACCACAGCAGCCGGATATCCCACCGGCTACCCGTGGGGAGGTGGCTGGCCTCGGTCGGATCCTGAGCTACACCCCCTTCCGTGAGGGTATGCCGCCCACACCGCCCCGCGACGTCCCCGACGGTGGTCTGCTACCAACGCAGTTGTTGAGTGCGTACAACGTCACGTCGTTGACCCGGGAGGGGTACACCGGCAAGGGCGCCACGGTAGTGGTGTTCAGCTTCGACGGCTTCGAACAGCAGGACATGGACAGCTTTGCCGACTGGTTCAACATGCCCCGCTTCACCCCGCAGGTGATCGGGGGCATGCCGAGCCAACGCAACGGGGAATCCACCATGGATCTGCAGATGGTCCATGCCGTCGCGCCCGACGCGAACCTGGTCATGGTCAACGCCCGTCCGACCGTTCAAGGCGGTGCGGCCTACGAGAAACTGGGCCGGTTGATGCAGCTGGTGGACCGCCAGTTCCCCGGCGCTATTTGGACATTCTCCATCGGATGGGGTTGCGACCGGCTGATCACTGCCGCAGATCTGGCGCCGGTGCGCGAGGCACTGGCGGCGGCGCACGGGCATGGAACGACGGCCTTCGACGCGACCGGGGATCTTGCCGGGCTGGAATGCCGAGGCGGCCACAACTGGTCGGACCCGCCCAGTCCGGACGATGTCGGAGTCGACGCGGTGGCTTCGGTACCGGAGATGACCGCAGTCGGAGGCACCACACTGTCCACCGATTCCAAGGGCCGCTGGTTGGCCGAACAGTCTTGGTATGACGTTCCATTGACCCAGGGCACCGCGGGTGGGGTCTCGCAGCTTTTCGGCCGGCCTTCCTGGCAGAACGTCAGCTCCAGCGCCGGGCCCGCCGACCGGCGGCTGGTCCCCGATGTTGCCGCGGTCGCCGACCCGTTCACCGGAGTCAAGTTCGTCTTCAGACAGGGGGTGGTCGTCGGCGGCGGAACCTCTCAGGCCGCCCCGGTGTGGGCCGGGTTGGCGGCGGTGATCAATCAGCTGCTCAACGAGCGCGCACTGGCACCGCTGGGTGATTTCAACCCCTTGCTCTACGAGGTCGCCAAGGGCTCAGCGGTACCAGGCTTCCGTGATATCGAATTCGGCGGCAACGCGATCAGCCCAGGCGGCTCCGGCTATGACATGGTGACCGGTCTGGGCAGTCCCAACATCGAGAACCTGGTCAAGAACATCCTGCTGATCCGGTCGGTGTCTAGATGACTGATCCCAAAATCGATGTTGCACAATCGGATTCGTTCGAGGGCTATGCCGTACCACCGGGGCTTTACTCCGCTCGCCGAGTCCGGAACCCGAGGTATTTCGCAACACTTGGAATATGGGTGCTCGTGCTGTTAGCAGGGATGATGATTCTCGCATTGGTGGATAACCGGGTGACCGACGTGCCGACCCGGTACGTGTGTCCACCGGACTGCGGCCGGCCGCCGACCGGATTGCCGGTCGCAACCAACCCTCGCTTCACTGCGCCGGGTGGAGAGTTCTCGGTGTCGTACCCCGCGCCTGGTGCGGCGTACACCGTGACCACCCAACCCAACGGCGTGATTGCGGATTGGACTGCGGGCGACGGCGGGACCCTGCGATTGTTCAGCCGGCCCGCACAGGGGCGTAACGCGAAACAGATCGCCGAGGGCTTGCTCCAGGAAGGGTTTCCCGATGCGCAGACGGCTTACGAACTCCCTAACGCGACCGTCGGCTTCCACTCGGGTTACGGAGAGGTCGCAGACTTTCAGCCCCTGGGTGCCGCGACCACAAACCGGACGCGGATCATCGTCATCGTTGCGATCAAGAACGACCTGGCCCTGGTCGCCGCAGCATCGGGACCCTTCCGCGAATTCACCCCCAGCTTCGGACCTGGGCCCCCATCCCCGGCAAACCTGCAGATCGCCCAGGATATGGGTAAGTACGTCAATAGCTTTGCGTGGCGTGGAGATCCGCCACGGTGACGCGTTGCGTGGCGGCAGGATCCGCCACGGTGAT